>JAFWQQ010000116.1 GCA_017545165.1 Oscillospiraceae bacterium | reverse complement strand
TAAAAAGATTCCGAGGCAGAATTGTGCCAGACGAGGCGCCTTCCGCAGAGCATAATGGAGATATATGGTCAAGGAAGGCAACGAAGTATGACACAATTCTGGCCGGAAGACTTTAAAGATTTCTATCAGATATTAGTATAACACACCAACAAAAATCGCCCGGTCGAAAGGCCGGGTGATTTTTGTTGGGGGAAAGGGTTTCGATTCCATTGGGCGGAGAAGGGCGGCAAGGGACGGGCCGTCGAAGGCACAAAGGCCGCCCCTGCGAGGCGGCGGGACGGCGAACCGCGCCAAGGTCCGGTTTGCGGAGCGATCAGGGGATCGCTCCCTACTTCATCCGCCACCGGCGGCACGAGTCCGCTTTTCCCCTAGCACAGGGGAGCTTGACGGGGAGGACTCTGTCTGAAAAGCTGAAAACCGGCGGTCCTTTCGGATCGCCGGCTTTGCTTGTCTGTATCGCTTTTGGCTCATACGAAAACCCGAGCAGACGATGCTTGTCGGATCCCTCGATGGTTTTCGGATCAGTAGGCCACGCCCCAGTAGATCATGGTCTTGGCGGGCTTGCCGCAGCAGGCGCAGGTGTCCGCCAGGTGCTCCTGCTGGAAGGGGATGCAGCGGGAGGACATGCCGGCCTTCTCCTTCATGGCCAGTTCGCATTCCAGATCGCCGCACCACATGGTCTTGATGAAGCCGCCGTGCTCCTCCTGCAGCTTCTTGGCCTCCTCGACGGAGAAGGCGGGGTAGATATGCTCCTCCAGGTTGATGCGGGCCTTCTCGAAGAGCCCGTCGTGTACGGCCTGCAGCAGCTCGCCGGCCTTCTGCTCCAGCTCCTCCAGCTTGACGAAGGTCTTCTCACCGTTGTCACGGCGCACCATCACGCACTGGCCGTTCTCCATATCCCGGGGACCCATCTCCACCCGCAGCGGCACGCCCTTCATCTCATACTGGGCGCACTTCCAGCCCATACTATTGTCAGAGGTGTCGATGCTGACCCGGTAGCCGGCCGCGGCCAGGCGGTCCCGCAGGGCCTGGGCGCCTTCGATGACGCCGGGCTTGTGCTGGGCCACGGGCACCACCACCAGCTGGATGGGGGCGATCTGGGGAGGAAGCACCAGACCGTTATTGTCCCCGTGGGCCATGATCACCGCGCCGATCATGCGGGTGGTGGCGCCCCAGGAGGTCTGGAAGGGGTACTGAAGCTTGTTGTCCCGCCCGGTGAAGGTCACATCGTAGGCCCGGGAGAACTTGTCCCCAAAATAATGGGAGGTGCCGCCCTGCAGGGCCTTGTGGTCCTTCATCATGCACTCCACGGTATAGGTGGCCTCGGCGCCGGCGAATTTTTCCTTCTCGGTCTTGCGGCCCCGGACCACGGGGATGGCCAGCACCTTTTCATAGAAGTCCGCGTAGCAGTTGAGCTGCTGCTCGGTCTCGGCCTGAGCCTCCTCGGCGGTCTCGTGGAGGGTGTGGCCCTCCTGCCACCAGAATTCCCGGGAGCGCAGGAAGGGACGGGTGGTCTTCTCCCAGCGGATGACGGAGCACCACTGGTTGTAAAGCATGGGCAGCTCCCGGTAGGAGTGCAGCACCCGGGACCAGTGGTCGCAGAACATGGTCTCGGAGGTGGGACGGAAGGCCAGGCGCTCCTCCAGCTGCTCGCTGCCGCCCATGGTGACCCAGGCCACCTCCGGCGCGAAGCCGTTGACCAGCTCGCCCTCTTTTTTCAGCAGGCTCTCGGGGATCAGCACCGGCATCGCCACGTTCTGGTGGCCGGTCTTCTTGAACTCCCCGTCCAGGATCCGCTGCATATTCTCCCAGATCGCGTAGCCGTAAGGCCGCAGGATGGTAAAGCCCTTGACGGAGGCGTACTCCACCAGCTCCGCCTTGCGGCAGATGTCGGTATACCACTGGGCAAAGTCCTGCTCCATATCGGTGATCTGTTCCACTTTCTTTTCTTTCGCCATGCGCATGTCCTCTCTTTCCCGGAGCCGCGGCCCCGGCGGTATCGGTAAAAAATGTCAGGGTTAATATTGTATTCCCCCGCCTTGCCCTTGTCAAGGCCCGAAATCGCGCCGCGCGCACGATTTTTCTTGACCTTCCGGGCAGAAGCGGCTATAATGTCAGTGATTTGCCAAACTGAGCAGGTCGAGTTTTCTGCGCCTTGCAGACTTGTCCTGCCCGGAGCAATCGGAGGTGACTAGAATTAACAAGCAAAGATTTTTGCCTGAGCTCGGCAAGCTGCTGACCTTCATGGCGGAGGAAGACAGACAGACCGCCCTGAATATGTACAGCAAATGCTTCGACGACGCGGAAGATGAGCAGCAGCTGATGGATCTGCTGGTGTCCCCCACGCGCCAGGCCGTGGTCATCGCGCGTTCCTATGACAGCCGGGAACGGAAGCATTCGAAGGATTCCGCCGAGGAGGCGGAACAGCTCCCTGCTTTTGTGCTGGCCATCGACAAGATCTACCAGCAGGTCGCGCCGCACCGCGAGATCTCCTGGGACAGCCTGCGGGTGGAGAAGCCGGAGGCCGCCGTCGACCAGTTCTCGCTGTTCCCTGACGAACCCCATCCCATTGACGATTCTGAGTACCTTCCCTTCCGGATCGACGCGGAGACCGTCTCTCTCGACGAGACCGCGGAGGACGCCCCGGAGGCCGTTCTCCCGACGCCGACCGCCGAGGAAGCGCCGGCCGCGCCGGTGACGGAGCCGAAGGCGGAGCCCGCGGAGGAGAAGCCCGCAGAGACGAAGCCTGCGGAGGCAAAGCCTGCGGAGCAGCCTGTCGCCGCCCCGAAGGCGAAGCCTGCGGAGGCGAAGGATGTCCCGGCCGCGCCGAAGGCGGAGCCGGAAGAGCTGCCGGTACGGGAGCTGGACTATCAGCTGCTGGAGACGAAACCGGAGCCCCCGCAGCAGCCGCAGCAGCCGGACTTTTCCTTTGAATTCCCGGATCTGGAGGCGGAGCTGAAGCCCTCTGTGAAGATCTCCGCCGCGGACTTCGACCTGGACTTCGTGCCGGAGACCAAGGAGAAGACCCGGGTATTCCTGCTGATCCTGTATATCCTGCTGGCTATCCCCGTGGCCCTGGCCGGGATCGTTTTGCTGCTGATCCCCGCGCTGGCCGCTCTGGCGCTGGCCGTGGGCGTGATCGTGCTGGGCTCCGCCGCCCTGGTGGCCGCCTTCAGTCTCTTCCAGCAGTTGGCGGATCTGTTGATCCTGCTGGGCACGGCCATCATCATTCTGGCCCTGGGCCTGCTGCTGCTGTGGCTCTTCGTCTGGTTCATCGGCGGCGCCATCGGCGGGCTGATCCGCGGCCTCATTGAGCTGGGCCGCAAGTGGTGCATTGTGGAGGTGGCTGCATGAGCAAAGGATGGAGAATCATCGGCGGCCTGGTTTTGATGCTGGTGCTGCTGGGAGCGCTGTGCATCGGCGTCGGCTTTATGACCGGCGGCGATATCGTGGAGGTCTATACCTCGCTGAATGACAAGTATCAGCTCTCCGGTATCTGGGATCGCAGAGCGGAGTACGTCGATTGGGGCGTCACCGCCTTCCAGAACATCGTTGCTGGTGTGCGCGGTCTCTTCTGAGCCGCCGGGCAGGAGATCCTATGGAGAACAATTATGACTGCCTGCGCCTGGCCAATCAGCTCTGCTTCCCGCTGTATGCCTGCGCGAGAGAGACGATCAAGCTCTACAAGCCCTTCCTGGACGAGCTGGACCTGACCTACACCCAGTACATCGCCATGATGGTCCTGTGGGAGAAGGGCCCGGTCTCCGTGAAGGAGCTGGGCGAAGCGCTGTTCCTGGACTCGGGCACGCTGACGCCGCTGCTGAAGAAGATGGAGGCCAAGGGGCTGCTGACCCGCCGCCGCTCGGCGGAGGACGAGCGCAGCCTGATCGTGTCGCTCACCGAAAAGGGTCTGGCTCTGCGGGAGCGGGCGGTGGAGGTCCCGCCCCAGATGGCGCGCTGCGTGAATCTGGAGCCGGAGGAACGGCAGGAGCTCTATCGGCTGCTGAACAAGCTGCTGAGAGAGCGCTGAACAAGCGAACAGAAAACCATCGGCGGGAAGCCGATGGTTTTCTCATTTGTCTATAAAAAATTCGGCAGGATCGCTCCTGCCGAATTCTTTTTTGGGGGAAGAGGTTCAGAACTCCAGGTTCCGGTCCGTCTCCTTGGAGAAGACGTGGGCCACGTTGCCGCCGAAGGTAAAGCTCACATGGTCGCCCAGCTTGTAGTTGTTCTTCATCTCGATGGTCGGGACGATGATGATCACGTCGCGTCCCTCGGCCGTCACGTGCAGGTGCACGCTGGAGCCCATCATTTCGCTCACGTCCACCGTGGCGGCAACGCCGTCGGGGGCCAGGTCGGTGTGCTCGGGACGAACGCCCAGGGTGATGGGCTGGCTCTGCACGCCGTTGGCCAGCAGGCGGCCGGTCTTCTCCTCGTCCAGCTCCACCCGGTAGCCGCCCAGCTCCACGAAGAAGCGGTTGCCCTCGCGCTTGAGCTCAGCGTCGAAGAAGTTCATGACAGGCATGCCGATGAAGCCGGCCACGAACAGGTTCGCGGGATGGTTGAAGACTTCCTGAGGAGTGCCGATCTGCTGGATGTAGCCGTCCTTCATGATGACGATCCGGTCGCCCAGGGTCATGGCCTCGGTCTGATCATGGGTGACGTAGATGAAGGTGGTGTTGATGCGCTCGCGGAGCTTGATGATCTCGGCGCGCATCTCGTTACGGAGCTTGGCGTCCAGGTTGGACAGAGGCTCGTCCATCAGCATGACCTTGGGGGCGCGGACGATGGCG
>JAFWQQ010000115.1 GCA_017545165.1 Oscillospiraceae bacterium | reverse complement strand
GAACAGCGAAGCCCGAACGGTTTTTCGGGCACCGCAAGGCGGACAGGTGGCATCTGCCGATCTCACGCGAGGCAGATGCCGGATGAGGGAGAGCGATGGACAAGCGCCTTCCCTTAGCCTTGCGCATCGACGGGGACGGCGTAGCCTTTTTTCCAATCATCCCCGAAGGGGATACCAAAATTATTCATTATTCATTATTCATTATTCATTCTTCTCCCGTTTTGTGTTATACTGCACCCAAGAACCGAAAAGGAGCGATCCCTATGAAGCAATCGACCCCCTCTCTGGACCAATGGCTGCGGGAGGCAAAGCAGGAGCCCACCGCGCCGCTCTGCGGGATGTACCTGGCCCACAACGGCACCGTCCGGGAGACGGCCCGGGCCAAGGTCCGCCAAGGTGCCGAGGACACGGCCCCGGTGACCGGCATGTACTTCGACTACGACCCGGAGAAGCTGGAGGCCGCCGTGACAGCCGCCCGGGCCCTGCCCGGGATCTACCACGTCCGGGTCTGGCTGAACCGGGGGGAGCTGTCCCTGGGAGACGACATCATGCTGGTGCTCATCGGCGGGGACATCCGCCCCCGGGTGATCGACGCCCTGCAGAGCCTGGTGGGGACCATCAAGAATGAGTGCGTGGTGGAGCGGGAGCGGAGCGGCGCATGAAGCTGCACCTTCTGCGCTGCGGCAGCATGTCCGTCTCCCCCGCCGTGCCTTACGGCAACCGGATCAGCCTGCGGAACACCGCCCGGCAGCTGCTGACTCCCGATTCCCGCCGGGTCACGCTGCCGGTCTGGACCTTCCTGCTGGAGCATCCCCGGGGCCCCGTCCTGGTGGACACGGGCTGGTGCCGGGAGCTCTCCCCCGCCGGGGTCTATGACGCCAAAGCCTCGGCCTCCGTTCTCCCCGGCTACCTGGCCGCTTTCTACCGTCCGGTGCTGCCGAGGGGCGAGGCCATCCACGTGCAGCTGGCCGCCCTGGGCCTCTCGCCGGCGGATCTGGCCGCGGTGCTGCTGACCCACCTGGACCCGGACCACGTGGCGGGCCTGCGGCATCTCGAGGGCGCCGGACGCGTCATCCTGCCGGAGGACGAGTATTTCTGGGCCTGCCGCACGGTCTACAAGGCCCGGCAGCCCTGGTCCCTCTGGATGGATACCCCCATGGAGCGGCCCTATTACCGGGCCTCGCCTCTCGGCCCCAACCACTGGGCCATCGACGTTTTCGGGGACGAGAGCCTGCTGATGGTGAACGTCCCCGGCCACACCGACGGGCAGGCGGCGGTGCTGGTCCGCGGCGGCGGGCGTTTCGTGCTGCTGGCGGCGGACGCGGCCTTCTCCCCCCGAAACTGGCAGGAGAAGATCAGCCCGGGCTTCGGCTTTGACCGGCAGCGCCAGCTGGCAAGTCTCCGCTGGCTCCGGGAGATGGCGGAGGATCCCGCCTGCGCCGGCGTCTTCTGCAGTCACGACCCGGCCCTGCCGCCAGGCGTATTCTCGTTTTGACAGTTGAAAACAGCGCCCCTGCGAAAAGGGCGTGCAGCTAAAGGATGCAATAGCCGCAAAAGGACCTTTTCGCAGGGGCGCTGTTTATGCGGAGCGGGATTCACTTTTCATAGATCCCGTCCTCGATGGCGGCGACCTGGACGGCGAACTTGTGCATGTTGGCAGCCCGCCAGTCCTCCAGATCCTGGCACCAGTCGGTAGAGAGGAAGGTTTTGGTCATCTCCACGGCCATCTCGGGGCCCACGATCCAGCCGCCCATGCAGAGGATCTTGGCGTTGTTGATGGCCCGGGCCATTTTGGCGGAGTAGACCCCCTCGCAGGCCACGGCGTAGACGCCCTTGAACTTGTTGGACACCACGCACATGCCCGCGCCGGTGCCGCAGATCAGGACGGCCCGGTCATAGGTGCCGTTCTGCACCAGGGGGGCCACCTCGCCGGCCACCTGGTAATAGGGGTGCACATGCTCCAGATCCAGGGTGCCCAGATCGTCGAAGTCCGCGCCGGACTCGGTGAGCCAGGCCTTCACGGCCTCCTTGGCCGCAAAGCCGGATTTATCGCTGCCGATTGCTATTTTCATTTCATATCTCCTTTCCATATAGGCTCCCTCTTAGAGGGTCTTGGGTCTGGCATCCGCCGTCTCCCGCAAGGCGGATGACTGAGGGAGCGTCAGTCCTGCATCCAGCCTCTGGGCTCCCCCTCCGGGGGTCTTGGGTCTGGCGCGTCAGCGCCTGAGGGGGTGCTCGTTTCGGATCATCCTCTCGTAACACAAAGCGAAAAGACTCGACTGCCATAGGAAATGCGGAACCGGAAGAGCTCCAATTCCGCATTCCGAATTCCGAATTCCGAATTACTTCAGGCTTACTGCCTTCTTGGCCTGCTCCACGATGTTCTCCACCGTGAGGCCCATGATCTGCCGCAGATAGGGGATCTTGCCCACCTCGCCGAAGCGGTCGGGCACGCCCACGCCGCAGACGGGGAGCTTCTCCTCGGCCAGGGTCTCCAGGATGGCGGAGTGCAGGCCGCCGATGATGTTGTGGTTCTCCACCGTCAGCACGGCGCCGGTCTTTCTCGCGGAGGCCAGCACAGTCTCCCGATCCACGGGCTTGATGGTGTGGACGTTGATGATCTCCGCGTCGATGCCCTGCTCCTTCAGGAGCTCGGCGGCCTCCAGGCAGTCCTTGGTCACCATGCCGGAGACGAAGATCGACAGATCCTTCCCTTCGCGCAGGGTATCGGCCTTGAAGAGCTCGAACCTGTAGTCCTCGGGGAAGATCACGGGCTGCTCCTTGCGGAACAGGCGCATATACACCGGCCCCTCATAGGCGGCCAGCACCGGCATGGCGGCGCGCAGCTGCACCTGGTCCACCGGCTCGAAGATGACCAGGCCGGGGATGGAGCGCAGCACGCCGATGTCCTCCATGCTCATGTGGGTCCCGCCATTAAGCTCGGCGGAGATGCCGGGGTCGGTGCCCACGATCTTCACATTCTGCCTGGCGTAGGAGATGGAGATGGCAATCTGGTCGCAGATGCGGCGGGTGGCGAAGGGCGTGAAGCTCTCGATCCAGGGCTTGAAGCCATAACTGGAGAGGCCCGCGGCGATGGAGGCCATGTTCTGCTCGGCCACGCCGCAGTCAAACATCTGCTCGGGGAAGCGCTCGTACAGCTTGCGGGTGCCGCTGGCCTTGGAGAGGTCGGCGTCCAGCACGCAGACGTGCTTGTCCCGCTCCATCAGCTCCGCCAGACATTCGGCGTAAACAGCTCTCATTTCCATGGTTCAGACCTCCCCTCTGATCTCGGCGATGGCGGCCTTGGCCTGCTCCTCGCTGACCTTGGTGTTGTGGTTGCCGGCGCCCAGATCCTCGATCCACTTGACGCCGCAGCCCTTTTTGGTGTTTAGGATCACCATGGTGGGCTTTTCGCCGCCCCGACCCAGCTTGGCGTGCTCCACGGCGGCCAGGACCTGGTCCACGTCGTTGCCGTCCTCCACGTCGATGACGTTCCAGCCGAAGGCGGCCCATTTCTCCGCCAGAGGCGCGATGTCGTTGACCTCGGAGACAGGCCCGTCGATCTGCAGCTTGTTGTAGTCCGTGAAAGCAATAAGGTTATCCAGCTTCTTGGCGGCGGCAAACATGGCAGCCTCCCAGACCTGGCCCTCCTGGCTCTCCCCGTCGCCCACGATGGCGTAGATGGTGGCCCCGTCCCGCTCCAGTTTGGAGCCCAGGGCAATGCCCACGGCGCAGCTGAAGCCCTGGCCCAGGGAACCGGTGGTCATGTCGATGCCGGTGGTCAGATTCATGTCGCAGTGGCTGGGGAGATGGGTGCCGCTCTGGTTCAGGGTCAGCAGCTCCGCCTTGTCGAAGTAGCCCCGGTTGGCCAGGGTGGCGTAGACCGCTGGGCCGGCGTGGCCCTTGGAGCAGATGAGCCGGTCCCGCCCGGGCAGTTTCGGGTTCGCGGGGTCAATGTTCATTTCCGCATAATACAGCACGGCCAGCAGCTCCACCAGGGAGAGGCAGCCGCCGATATGCCCCACGCCAAGATGCCCGATGCAGGTCATGATGTCGCAGCGGATATCCTTGCAGATTTCTCTCAGATCACGGTCCAATGTGAAATCCTCCTTTTATAAGTATAGGTTATTGCACAGCTTAACATTGAAATTGTATCCCCATGCTCCCGCTTTGTCAACAGCGAAAGTGCAGCGCCTTGACAATCCCGCCCGGGAAGAATAAGATAGGAAAAAAAGCTGTAGGAGAAGGGCCATGAAAGCATTTACGCCGGTTTACGTCCCCGTGGGGGTGCCCACCTTTCATCTGGAGAGCGCGCAGGACGCCTTCGAGCGCAGCAAGACGCTGCTGCGGAGCGTGGATCCGGGCTTTGTCTTTCCGGAGGAGATGCTGCTGAGCATCGACAAGCTCCGGGACTATCTGGACCATGTGCAGCCGGATCTGATCGTGTTTCAGAACCTGACCTTCGCCAACGCCGCCTATATCTCCGAGGTGCTGCGCCGCTTTGCCTGCCCGCTGCTCCTCTGGACCCTGCGGGAGCCGGTGATCGACGGGGGCCGCCTGCGCCTCAACTCCCTCACCGGGGCCTATTCCGCCGCCAACGCTCTCCGGGCCTTTGACGGCCGGACCTTTGCCTATACCTTCGGTGCACCCGAAGAGGAAGAGGTCCTGGCGTCTGTCCGCGCCTGCGTCTCCGCCGCCCGGGTCAAAAAGGAGATGCGCAGCCTCCGGATGGCCGCGGTGGGCCACACGCCCCAGGGCTTCGGCTTCGGCCGGGCGCTGGACAGTGATCTGATGAACACCTTCGGCGCGGAGCTGGAGGCCATTGAGGCCCGGGAGCTCATCGACGCGGCCAGGAGCTTTACCGACGAGGAATGCGCCCCCTATCTGGAGAAGACCGCCCGGGCCGTCTGCGGGCTGGACAGGACCCCGGAGCGCAACCGTCTGGACCACGCCCGGCTCTACAAGGCCTACAGCGACTATGTGCGCGGGCACGGGATCGGCGCTCTGGCCAGCCGCTGCTGGCCGGACTTCTTCACCGCCTATGGCACCCCGGTGTGCACGGTGCTGAGTCTTTTGAACGACGACGGGGTCGCCGCCGCCTGCGAGGCGGATATCTACGGCGCCCTGTCCATGTGGATCGGGATGCGGCTCTCCGGCGGGCCTGTCTTCTTCGGCGACCCGGTCTCCCTCGACGAGGAAGAGAGCAGCCTGAGCTTCTGGCACTGCGGCGCCGCCGCCTGCTCCCTGGCGAGGACGGACACCGGGGCCGAGATCGGCGTGCACCCCAACCGGAAGATCGGCCCGGCCATGAACTTCGGCTGCGAGAGCTTCCCCGGCGCCACCATCTTCCGCATCGGCCGGGAGCCGGACGGCAGCTTTCGCTTCTTCATCGCCGAGGGCGAGGGTCTGGACAAGCCCCGGCAGTTCATTGGTACCTCCCTGGTGATCCGCACCGACACGGAAAGCCGGAAGCTGGTGGAGGAGAGCGTACTGGCAGGTTTCGAGCCCCATTTTGCGGTGATAAAGGGCCGCCACGGCCGGACCCTGGAGGCCCTGGGCCGGATGCTGGGGGCAAAGATCTGCCGCTGGTAGACCCTTCGGGGGAAAGGAGACGAATGAGCATGAAAAAGAAACTTCTCTTGTGCCTGGCGCTGCTGATGCTGGCGCTGCCTCTGGGCGCCTGCGGCAAGAAAAACAAAGCGCCCCTCTATCCCATCGATTACGGCGCTTCCGCGCTTTTCACCAAGGAGGACCTGGAGGGCGCCGTGAAGAAGATCCAGGCAGAATTCCGCAGCTGGGACGGCTGCGAGATGCACTCCCTCCGCTATGCCGGCGACGAGATGTGCAACGAAGAGAGCATCGCCTGGCTGAACAAGATGGCCGAAGCCCGGGACAAGGATCTCAAGTTCACCCGCTGCGCCTGCTTCTTCAGCAATTTCCACTCCCCGGTGGACGAGAGCAAGGCCGGGGCCTGGAACACGGACTATGAGTATACGGACTGGCAGTGGTGGCTGGGCCGCACCGCCGAAGGCGAGTGGACGCTCATGGACTGGGGCTATTGAGCCCGCCGGTCTGAGAGGACTCTGTCTCCGGTGCTGCGGGTGCTTTGAGAGGAGAAATGCAAATGAAACGAAAACTGCTGGTGTGTCTTGCCCTGCTGACACTGGCTCTGTCCCTGAGCGCCTGTTTCATTTCTTCCGGCGAGCCCTCCTATCCCATCGAGCTCGGGGAGTCCGCTCTTTTCGCGCAAAAGCAGCTGGAGGACGCCGTCTCTTTGATCCAGCGGGAATTCCGCAGCTGGAAGGGCTGTGAGATGCACGCCATCACTTACGCCGGGGACCATTATAGCACGCTGGACAATCTGATCTGGCTCAACGAGCTGGCCGAGAGCAAGGGCATGGGCGTCGAGTTCACCGAATGCGCGCTGTTCCTCACGGACTTTCACTCCCCCACAGAGGACAACAACGAAGACGGCTGGCTCCCGGACTACGAGTTCACCGACTGGCAATGGTGGCTCGGCTGCACGGCAAAGGGCCAAATGGTCCTCATGGACTTCGGCTACTGACCGGAGAGCGGTCCCGCAGCCGGGACGGCGAGTGTCTTTCCCTCACCCAAGCAACAAACAAGGACCCTGGAGTCTCCTCCAGGGTCCTGATACTATTATCTAATAGAAACTAGACAATCTTTCCGGCTGGATTTGCGCCATGCTTCGTTATCGTCCTTGGCAATACACAAAGTATTCCCTGCGGACGATGCCTCGCCTGACACAAATCCATCTCGCAAAT
>JAFWQQ010000059.1 GCA_017545165.1 Oscillospiraceae bacterium | reverse complement strand
TGGGGGGCCCAGCGGGCGGCGTAGGCCGCGCGGGGGTCCACCTTGGTGGGATCCTTGCCGGAGACGGCGCCGCCGCCGTGGGGGGCGCTGCCGCCGTTGGTGTCCACGATGATCTTGCGCCCGGTGAGGCCGGTGACCCCCTGGGGGCCGCCGATGACGAAGCGGCCGGTGGGGTTGATGAAATACTTGGTGTTCTTGTCCAGCAGCTCCGCGGGCACGGTGGGCTTGATCACCAGCTCCAGCATGTCCCGCCGGATCTGCTCCAGCGTGGCCTCAGGGGCGTGCTGGGTAGAGAGCACCACGGTGTCGATGCGCAGCGGGCGGCGGTTCTCGTCGTACTCCACGGTGACCTGGGTCTTGCCGTCGGGCCGCAGGTAGGGGACCAGGCCCTCCTTGCGGACCTGGGCCAGGCGCTTGGCCAGCTTGTGGCTCAGGGAGATGGCCAGGGGCATTTTTTCCGGCGTCTCGTCGCAGGCGTAGCCGAACATCATGCCCTGGTCCCCGGCGCCGCCTACCTGGTCGTTGGTGCCCAGGGCGATATCCGCGGACTGCTCGTCGATGCTGGTGATGACGCCGCAGGTGTCGCAGTCAAAGCCATACTTGGCCCGGTCGTAGCCGATGTCCCGCACCACCTCCCGGACGATCCGGGGGATGTCCACATAGCACTCGGTGCTGATCTCGCCCATCACGTGCACCAGGCCCGTGTTCACCGTGGTCTCGCAGGCCACGCGGCCGTGGGGATCCTCGGCCAGGATGGCGTCCAGCACGGCGTCGGAGATCTGGTCGCAGATCTTGTCGGGATGGCCCTCGGTGACGGATTCGGAAGTAAAGAAATAATGGCTCATAACAATTCTCCTTTTCTCTATAGAAACAGTTTTTTGATTCTTCACACAAACTGCGGGAAATACGCATCGTTTTTGACGGGGCTCCGCCCAGTCAAAAACACCCTGAGGCGAGCAGTGCGAGCCCCCGCGCCGACCAAACGAGGCGTCTCCCGCAAGCCGAGTGCGATGAGCGCGGGTTTCCCCTTGCGAAACGAGTTTCGCAAGGATGGAAAAGCGCCCTGTCGGCATCCGACAGGGCGCGTAAAGAGTTCGCAGAATAGCCTCATCTTTCGTCTCACCGCCGGATTTGGCACCTTATTATTTCTAACAGGTTGCCGGGCTTCACAGGGCCGTTCCCTCCACCGCTCTTGATAAGGTGTTCAATTGTGCTGTTGATTATAGCAGGGATTCCCGCTTTGTCAAGAGCTTTTTCTCAGGCGCTCTTGTTTTTCGCCAGCTCTTCCTCCTCCAGCACCCGGTAGGCCACCTTGCCCACCAGGGTCTTGGGCATGTCCTCCCGGAACTCGATGTCATAGGGCATGGCGTATTTGGCGATGTTTTTGCGGCAGTAATCCAGCAGCTCCTTTTTGGTCTGCTCGGTGGCCGGCACGTTGGCCGCCAGCTTCACGAAGGCCTTGACCTTCTGCATCTTGTAGGAGTCCGGCACGCCGATGACGCAGCTCATCTGCACCTTTTCGTGGGCGTCCAGGATATTTTCGATCTGGGCGGGGTACACGTTGTAGCCCGAGGACACGATCATCCGCTTGGCCCGGCCCTTGAAGAAGATGAAGCCCTCCTCGTCCATGACGCCCAGGTCTCCGGTGTAGACCCAGGTGAGCCCGTCGGCGTGGTGACGCAGGGTCTGGGCGGTCTCTTCGGGATGCTTCATGTACTCCTTCATCACCGTGGGCCCCGCCAGCAGGATCTCGCCCTCCTGGCCGTAGGGCAGCTCCCGGTCTGTGCCGGGCTCCACGATCTTCATGTACACGTCGGAGAAGGGGATGCCGATGCTGCCCTCCTTGGCCTTGGTCAGGGGCGTCAGGCAGCAGGCGGTGACGGTCTCGGTGGTTCCGTAGCCCTCCCGGACCTGGATGGTAGCGTGGTGCTCGGCCAGGAACTTGTCGAATTTCTTCTTGAGCTCGATGGAGAGGCTGTCTCCGCCGGAGAAAACGCCCTTCAGGCAGCTCAGATCCGCGCCCTCCATGGTGTCCAGCCGCAGCAGAGCCTCATAGAGCGTGGGGACGCCCGCGATGAAGTTGCAGCGGAACCTCAGCAGATCCTTGGCGTAGGTCTTTGCGGTGAACTGGGGGATCAGCACGCAGCAGCCCCCCTGGGAGAGCATGGTATGGACGCAGACGCCCAGACCGAAGCCGTGGAACAGGGGCATGGCGGCCAGCATCCTGTCCCCGGGGGAGAAGATGGGGTTGGCGGCCAGGACCTGCTGGCCCAGGGCGTTGAAATTCAGGTTGGTGAGCACGATGCCCTTGGTGGTGCCGGTGGTGCCGCCGGAGTAGAGGATCACGGCGGGGTCCTCCCCTGTCCGCTTCACGGCGTAGTCGCCCTGCCAGGCGTCGCCCCCGGCCATGAAGTCCTTCCACAGGACCACGTTTGGCGCGTTCTTCGGCACCCGGGGGATGAACTGGGGCTTCGTGTGCTTTTTGATGCCCTTGAGGATGGGCTCGACCAGGTTCTTCACCGCCAGGCCCACCTTCTTCACGGGCGAGAGCACGTCGGCAATGTTGGCGATGACCAGGTGCTTGACGCCGGTGTTGGGCAGGACCCGGGCGAACTTCCGGTAGAACATGTTCAGGGTGATGGCCGTCTCGCTCTCGGACTCGTTGAGATAGAACTCGATCTCCTTCTCGGCGGAGAGGGGGTGGATCATGTTGGCGATGGCGCCGATGCGGTTCACGCCGTAGAACAGGTAGATGGCCTGGGGGCTGTTGGGCATGGCGATGGTGACCTTGTCCCCCTCACGGATGCCCAGGGCCTTCAGGGCTTTGGCGCAGCGCTCGATCTGGCGGACCATTTCCGGGTAGAGCGTGGGACTGCCCTGGAAGGTAAAGGCGGTGTTTTCCGGATATTTCTCAGCGATAGTTTTGACCGCGTCGAACATGGAGCCCTGGAAATAGTCCAGATGCATGGGCACCTCGCCCATCCAGGGCTCCCAGGGGGTTTTGGCGGTGATCTTCTCCATGATAGCAACTCCAACTCCTTACTTGAAATCAAAGCCGCTGGGCTCGCCCAGGGGGCGGTCCAGGAGCTCGGGGTGCTCGCAGATGTGCTTGACCAGCTTCAGGCTCCGGACGAAATAGAAGCCGTCGGCAATGCGCTCGTCCAGAGTGGCGCCGATGTCCACCACGTCCCGGATCTGCTTCGTGCCGTCGGGCATGATGCGCTCCTCCTCGCGGATGGTGCCGATGGCGATCATCATGCTGTTGCTGCCGTAGTCGTTGAGATGGTGATACACCGCCGGGCCCTTGATGCTGCCCAGATTTGTCATGAACACGCTGCTGTAGTTGGGATCCCCGTCGGTGAGGGCCTTGGGGTTCACGCCCCAGAAGTCCATGCAGCGGATGAACCAGATGGCGAACATCAGCAGCAGCCGGGGGATCTTGGCGAAAGCGTCCACGGTGGCGTCGATGCCGCCGGTGGAGTGCTCGCTCTTGCGCACCTCATGCACCTGGCCTGCGATGCGGTAGCTCAGGCTGTCCAGGGTGTCCTCGTCCGTGGGGGTGAAGAACATCAGGGATTCCTCTGCGTGGTCGGTGAAGCGGCGCTTGGCCACGAAGGCCAGGCTGATGTCATAGCGCTCGTAAAGCCTGCGGCCCTGGATAAAGCGGTTCATCTTGGGCCGCTCCCGGACCATGCGGGCCACGGCCATCAGCAGGCAGTGGAACAGGGTGGTCTTGTACTCCGGGTGCCCGGCGTTTTTCTCCTCGCAGTAGCGCAGGATCTCCGTCACGTCGAAGGTGTCGTTCATGAAGACCTCGCAGGCGGTGCGGCTGGGCATCAGGTGCATCATCACCGTGTTCAGCCCGGGCACGTCCCGGACCCACCAGGCGTCCCGCCGGTCTCCGAAGCGTTTCTTTCTCTTCTCTCCCATGGTGGTTCCTCCTCACACAGAATGGGGGCTTCCAAAAAGTCATTGTACCGTATCCGGCAGGGAATTACAAGTTTTTTAACTAATATTATGAAGAAATTTTGAACAAGGCAGTACAATCCCCCGGGCAAGCCCGGGGGATCAATGTGTAGACAAACCCAAAAGATTGTCATCCTGAGCGAAGCGCAGCGAAGTCGAAGGATCTATGATTCCGTGTTTTTGATACTTAATCGACTCCGGCTTCGCCTCCGCTCAAGATGACAAAACCGGCTTTGTCGACGGGGCTGTTGCAAAATAGGCGCATAGCCCAGTCACCACCGTAGGGGAGGGGCTCGCCCCCTCCCGGCAGCACGGAGTATTGTCTTGAGAAAATGTTCGGCGAATTCGCAGATTGTACGAATTCGCCGAATATTTCTTTGCTATACGAGCTCTGGTCCGCCGGGAGGGCA
>JAFWQQ010000114.1 GCA_017545165.1 Oscillospiraceae bacterium | reverse complement strand
CAGAAAGGCTTCGATACGCATGGGGGGATTGTGAAGGGGGGAGGGTATGCCCCCCTTCACGTTCAATCTTGCAAAAATGGGAACTTTTTCGGAAGTTTCCATTTTTGCTTTCAAGCTGTCGACACTTTGTCGACAGCTTGAGCACCGAAGAGTTTCGGTGCTCTGTTTGCTGTTTTGCGTTTGTGAGACCCGGGGGACGGAGGGAGCGAGACGCCGATGCGGGATCGGCGACGACAGGGATCTTTACGTCTTGTTTCGGTTTTGCTGCTTCTCCATTGCGCATTCCGAATTCCGCATTTCGGATTCGCTCTTGTAATACTGTGCCGTAGAGATGCCCAGCAGCCCGCCCAGGAGGACGCCCAGGGCGTTGGCGGTCTTGGCGATCTCGTCGGCAAAGGGCCAGCTCCAGACCCCGGCGCAGGCCACATAAAAGGTGGCCAGAGCCGGGATGCAGATCAGGGAGATCCATTTGAGGACGTCATACAGCTTATTGTTCAGTTTCATATTCTTCTCCTTTCAGATCCTGCTTGTCCCGGCTGGCTGGCTCTCGGGAGCCTCGGCGCCGGGGTAGCCGCGGCCCTTCCGCTGGACCATGGGGCCGCCGTCGGCCTGGGTCCAGAGCATTTTCGCGATGGGGCAGTCTTCCCAGCGGCCCCGGCAGTAGTTCTCCTTGTGGACGGCGGCGCTGCCCCGATAGCCCAGACGCAGGCTGCTGCCCGGGAAGGGCCCCTCGCAGAAGATCACCCGGGGCTGCTCCTCACAGTAAAAAGGGCAGACGGCCATGGAGCTCACATAGTTGTGGGCCATGAGGCGCCTCCTCTCTCCGGCGGCAGGGGCAGGGGCATCCAGTGGGTGGCCCGCTTGACGCGCCGGAAGGACGGGTCCTCCCCGTAGAGGAAGGGGTCCTCGTCCCGGGAATGGGCCCAGTCCTGCCAGAGGGAGCAGACCTCCCCGCTGTCAAAGGCGCAGAGCACCTCCGTCTCCGGCAGGGGCAGGCGCTCCGCCACCGGGATCCAGAGTCCGGCATCGGGCAGGTCCCGGATGATGCGCAGGCAGTCCGCCACGGTGAAGGGCCGGACGGGCCGAGCCCGGCGGCGGGTGAAGCGCTCCTCCGCCAGGGCGTTGAGCAGCTGATAGCGGTCGATGTACGCGCCTTCGTTTCTCATGATCGCCAGCCCAGCTCCTTTTTCAGATAGTAGATGCGCAGGAGGCTCTCGAACACCGAGAACCACTTCTCCGGCTCCCGGACGCTCTTCTCCTCCCAGTCTTCTCCTTCGCCGCCCAGGCGCAGGACCCGCAGCTCCCGCACCGGAAAGCCCTGCTCCCGCAGGAGCTCGGCATAGGCTGCCAGCTGCACGAAATATTCCGGATAGATGCTTTTGCCGGTTTTGAAGTCCAGCAGCATCGGCTCCCCGTCCAGCACGCAGTAGCAGTCCACCGTGCCGCCGTAGCGCAGACGCTCGGATACAAAGGCGCTCTCGCAGTGCACCGGGCGCAGGCTGTGCCCCTCCCGCCAGGCCAGAAAGTGTGCCAGCGACCGGCTGGCCTGCTCCAGCTCCTCGGGGGCGGCGTCGGAGGCCGCGAAGCTCTCCCCCAGCAGGGCGGCGGAGATCATGGCGTGGGCCAGGGAGCCCACCCGGGCCGTCCGCTCCGTGTAGGCTCCGGCGTCGACGCCCTGCAGGCCAAGCTTGTTGGCCCAGCGCACCAGGGAGGGCTTCGACAGCAGCCCCGTCACCGTGGTGACGCCGGGGACGCTCTCGCCGTCGGCAGTCCGGTAGCGGCGGCGGGGCGGCGCTTTGCATTCCTTTTTCTGATTCATACTCTCTCTTCTCCTTCCCGGGCCGGGCGGCCCGTTTTGTCTCTGCCTGCCGGTGGGAAACGGAGGCCCAGCAGCCCATACTTGTCCCGCCGCCAAAGGCCCAGGGCCAGGCGGCGGGCCTGCTCCGCGGGATTCCAGGGGCAGGCGGCACAGTCACCCGCACAGTCCACCGCAGGCCGCCGGGGCAGCCGGCGGCTCAGGCGGCGGCTGAGGCGGAGCCGGGCACAGGGCTGTCCCGCCGTGACGGCCTTCAGCTGCATGCGCCCCACCTCGCTGCCGCGGCTTGTTTTCTTCGATCCATGCTCCATCCTTTCCGGGGCGGCCCGCTTGCCGAAATTGTCTTATTAGGACAACCCCGGGACAAGAAAAAGCGGGGCCGAATCCCCTTGACGAAATTGTCTTTTTGAGACAACGCGAGTATAGCACAAATAAATTGTCTTGTCAAGAAAGTTTTGCTTGCTTTTGGGGAATACTATGGTAAGATAAAGACAAAGAGAAAGGCGCTGCAGCGAAAAGGGGGACATTGCATGGACACCGGCAGCAGGATCAAAGAGGCCAGGCTGAGAGCGGGCCTGACCCAGAAGGAGCTGGCTGAGAAGGTCGGCGTGAAATTTTCGGCCATTCACAAATACGAGAGCGGCATGGTGGTGAACCTGAAGCGGGAGACCGTGAACGCCCTGGCCCAGGCGCTGGGCGTCAAGGCGAGCTGGCTCCTTTGCCTGGAGGAGGAAGAGGAGAAGGCGCCCCTGCGGGAGATCGACCCCATCTATGACGCGCTGAACGGCTCGGGGCGCAAGGAGCTCTGCCGCTACGGCCGCTATCTCACGGGCTTCGCGGAGTACCAGGCGGAGGACGCCGAGCCCCAGATCACCAGGATCCGGCACTACCTGGTCCCGGCCGCTGCGGGCTACGCCTCTCCCATCGAGGGGGAGGACTACGAGGAGATCCCCCTGCCTGCCGGCGCGCCGGCGGACGCGGACTTCTGCATCGACATCCAGGGAGACAGCATGGAGCCCTATATCCGGGACGGCGAGCGGGTCTACGTGCAGCGGGGCGCTCCCATCAAGGAGTTCGAGGCAGGGATCTTCTTCGTGGACGGTGATGTGTTCTGCAAGCAGTTCTGCCCGGGCTACGCGGGGGAGACCTATCTGCTCTCCGCCAACCCCAAGCGCCAGGACGCCAACATCACCATCCATCGGGACAGCGGGCGCAACTGCATCTACTTCGGCAAGGTGCTGCTGAAGCAGAAGCTGGGAAGACCTGTGTACGAATGAAGGAATGAAGGAATGAAGGAATGAAGAAATGAAGAAATGAAGAAATGAAGAAATGAAGAAATGAAGAAATGAAGAAATGAAGAAATGAAGAAATGAAGAAATGAAGACCCCTTCCGGCCTCGCCGCAGGCGGCTCAGCCACCTCCCCCAAAGGGGGAGGCAAGAGGCGGCCTTGCTTCCTATGTGAGGGAGGCAAGAGGCGGCCTTGCTTCCCATGGGGGAAGTCCCCAGTGCGCACACTGGGTGGACTTGTCAAGAAAAGTGCAGTCGGAAAACACCCAAAGTATGATGCGGGGCGAAATTTGAAACGGAACGGAGCGTAGCGGAGTGGAGTTTCAAATTTCGGCGGCGGCTTAAGCGGCCAGCTTCAGCTGCATTCTGCGAAAGACTGACGGCGGCCAGCCGCCCTGATTGCGCGTGTAAACGCGAAGCTGGTTGTAGTAGATGAAGACGTAACGGAAAACTTTCGTCTTCACTTCCTCCATCGGCATCCGGTAGGTCGGAAGCCTGTACAACAGTTCTTTCTTCAGCGTCGCAAAGAAGCTCTCCATGCGGGCGTTGTCATAGCAATGATCCACACCGCTGAGGCTCTGCCGGATGTGCAGCGTCTCCAGGACTTCCCGGAAGGCCGCGCTCGTGTACTGGCTTCCGCGGTCGCTGTGCAGGATCGCGTCTTTGACGGGATAGCGCTGCAGCGCCTGAACCGTGTCGATGCACAGTTCCTTTTTCATGTTATCCCGCATACACAGGGAAAGCACTTCACCGTTGAAGCAGTCCAGGATCGGAGAGATATACAGCTTCCCGTCGGCACATTGGATCTGCGTGATGTCCGTCAGCAGCTTTCGGTACGGTTCTTCTGCGCTGAAATCCTGCTTGATCAGATTCTCCGCCGCCATGGCCTCCGGATCGGCCATCGTCAGCCCCTTCGGGCGCCGCCGGGGCGTGTGCAGCCAGCCGTGTTGGCGCATGATGCGCGTGATCCTGCGCAGGCCGGCCTCAAAGCCCCGCTGCTCCAGCGCCTGCTTCATCCGCGGCGCACCGTAGTTGTCGTTGCAGGGATGTTCTTCGAGGATCTTCTTCATCTCATCCGAAAGAAGCACGTCCTTCTCGGGCTTTCCCTTATTCTTGAGATAACGGTAATACCCCGATTCGCTGACGTCCAGTACTCTGCACAGTTCCTTCACCGTCCGGCGCTTACTGTTGGCCTCGACGAAGCCGTATCGCAGATGGGCTTTTACTTCTTTCGGTTCTTTGCGAAAAAACCGAGCGCCTCCTGCAGAATCTCGTTGGCGCGGGTAAGTTCGGCATTTTCTCGCTCAAGCGCCCGTATCCGCCGATCCTTCTCGTCGCCGGTTTCGCGCTTGTGCCCGCTGCCCACATGTGCCTGGTCCCCGTGGATGTTCTGACGGTGCCGCCAGTCTGCCAGCGTGTAGTACGGGATTCCCAGCTGCGCTGCTGCTTTCTTGATCCCTATCTCATCTGACAGCTTGACCGCTTCTTCTTTGAAGCTCTTTTCGTAGGTCGTCATTTTCCCTCACCTTCCTATGCTTTTCTATCCTACCATAACTTGGTGAGTTTTTCGACTCCTCTTTAATGATAGCACTCCAGGGGAATAGGGGGAATTTCATTCCGTCGCGCAGCGACACCGCAATTTCTTCATTCCTTCATTAGCGGAGCGTCTTCATTTTCTGCGTTTCGTTGGGATCTGACGCCTTGCGTTTCGCGGCGGGCTGTGTTATACTCCCTCCGCATAAAATTAACGGGGCTTCTGCCCCGGAGGATCGACTATGGAATTGACACATTATGACCAGTATGTGCTGCTGGACTGCATGCTGGAGATGGGGGAGCTTCTGCTGGACTGCGGCGCGGAGATCACCCGGGTGGAGGACACCCTGAGCCGGATGGGAAAGGCCTACGGCGCCAACCGGGTGGACGTGTTCGTGATCCCCTCCCTGGTGAGCATCACCCTGAACTTCCCGGAGACCACCCCCGTCACCGAGACCAAACGCATCACCTCCACCGGCTCCACGGACTTCTACCGGATGGAGAAGCTAAACGCGCTCAGCAGGGAATGCTCTCGTGAACCCCTGCCCCTGGACGAGCTGCGCGCCAGGCTGGATCATGTGGCCGCCGGGCACAAGCCCTTTGCGGTGGTCTTCTGGGGCAGCGTCCTGGGCGGCGGCGGTTTCGCCGTGTTCTTCGGCGGCAGCCTCTGGGACGGCCTGGCCGGGGCGGTCTTCGGCGCGGGGATCTGCCTGCTGCAGTATGCCCTGGGCCGCACCCAGCTGAACGTGGTGGCCTCCAACCTGATCGTGTCGCTGCTGGCGGGCCTGGCCATCGGCATCACCGCGAACCTGATCCCGGGCCTGCAGATGGACAAGATCATGATCGGCGACATCATGCTGATGATCCCGGGGCTCGCCATGACCAACGCCCTGCGCAATATGCTGGTGGGCAACACCATTTCCGGCACCATGCGCCTGGCGGAGAGCCTGATCTGGGCGGCGGCCCTGGCCGGAGGCTTCATGGTGGCCCTGGCCGTCGTGGACCGGATCTTCGGGGGAGGGCTGCCGGTATGATATCTGTTATCGCACAGCTGCTGGCCGCCTTCGTGGGCGCCTTGGGCTTTGCCCTGATTTTCGGCATGCGCCGCCGTTACCTCTTCGCCGCCTCCATGGGGGCCCTGCTGGGCTGGGGCGTGTATCTGCTGGTGGAGTGGCTGCTGGGGAGCACCTTCCTGCCCAGCCTGGCCGCCGCGGCCTTCGCCCTGACTTACAGCGAGATCATGGCCAAGGCTCTGAAGACGCCGGCCACACTCTTTGTGATCCCCGCCATCATCCCCCTGGTGCCCGGCGGCTCGCTCTTTTATACCATGAGCTTTGCCGTCCACGGGGATTTGGAAAACGCCCGGCTCTACGGCACCAAGACCGGCGAGTGCGCCCTGGCCATCGCCGCCGGCATCAGCATCGTCCTGGCCTTCCGGGAACTGAGGACAAAAAGACAGTGAGGCTTTGCCTCACTGTCTTTTTGTAATGAAGGAATGAAGGACTGAAGGAAGGAAGGAAGGAATGAAGGGTCCTTCGGACCAATTATGGTGTGCCGCTGCGCGGCACGGATTCTAATCCATCGCCGAAGGCGATACCATAATTTCTTCATTAGCGAAGCGAGCTTCATTTTTTCATTAGCGAAGCGACTTCATTTCTTCATTCGCGTCGCGTCTTCATTTCTTCGGCTCACATGCTCTCGGGGGCGGAGACGCCCAGGAGGGCCAGAGCGTTTTTCAGGGTGATGCGGGTGGCCTGGATCAGGCCCAGGCGGTGGTTGGTCAGCTCCGGGTCCTCGGGATTGTAGACCTTGGTGCTGTTGTAGTAGCTGTGGAAGACCTTTACCAGGGCCAGGATCCAGTCCGCCAGCTTGTTGGGCTTGCGCAGGGCCGCGCACTCGCCCACCACGCCGGGGAATTCCCCGATGCTCTTGAGAAGCTGCATCTCCTTCTCGTCGGTGAGGCGGTCGTAGCTCTCCTCGGGCCGGAAGGCGGGCATCTTGGGATTCGAGAGGATGGAGCACATGCGGGAATGGGCGTACTGGGCGTAGTACACCGGATTGTTGTTGTCCTGGGAGCGAGCCAGCTTCAGATCCAGGTCCATGTGGGTGCTGACGTCCTTGGAGGAGAAGAACCAGCGGGCGGCGTCCACCCCGATGTCCTCGCAGAGCTCCCGCAGGGTGATGGCGTTGCCGGTGCGCTTGGACATCTTGACTTCCTTGCCGTCCTCCACCATGCGCACCATCTGGATCAGGTCCACCGCCAGGGTGCCCGCGGGATAGCCCAGGGCGGTCAGGGCGGCCTGCATGCGGATCACGTAGGAGTGATGGTCCGCGCCCCAGAGGTCCACCAGGAAGGGATAGCCCCGCTCCACCTTGTGGACGTGGTTGGCGATGTCCGGCGTCAGGTAGGCCAGGGTCCCGTCGCTCTTGCGCAGCACCCGGTCCTTCTCGTCCCCATACTGGGAGGAGCGGAACCACAGGGCCCCGTCCTGCTCGTAGGTCAGGCCCATCTCGGCCATGCGGGCCAGCACCGCCTTGATGCGGGCCATGTCGTCGGCGTAGAAATAGGTCTCGTGCATCCAGGATTCCATCCGCACCCGGTAGAGCTGCAGGTCCCGGTCGATCTTCTCCAGCTCCCGGGCCTTGCCGAAGCTCTTGAAGTACTCGAGGCGCTCTGCGGGGTCGGCGTCCAGCCACTTGTCCCCGTCCTGCTCGGCGATCTGCTCGGCGATCTGCTTGACGTCCGCGGCGTGGTAGCCGTTTTCGGGCAGGGGATAGTCGTCCCGCCCGAAGTGCTCGAAATAGCGGGCCTCCAGGCTCTTGCCCAGCATGTGGATCTGGTTGCCGGCATCGTTGACGTAGAACTCCCGCAGCACCTCCCAGCCGCTGGCCTCCATCAGGCGGCAGATGCTGTCGCCCCAGGCGGCGTTGCGGGCGTGGCCGCAGTGCAGGTCCCCGGTGGGGTTGGCGCTGACCCACTCCACCAGCGCCTTCTTGCCGGCGCCGGAGTTATTCTTGCCATAGTCGTCCCCGGCGGCCAGGACCTGGTTGATGACGGCGGTAAAGGCGTCCTTCTTCATGCGGAAGTTCAGGAAGCCGGGCCGGGCCACGGTGACGCTCTCCGCCTCGGGCAGCAGCGCCCGCAGCTTCTCCGCCAGGGCCTCGGCGATGGCCAGGGGGTTCTGGCGCAGGGTCCGGGCCAGCTTCATGGCCGTGCTGCTGGCATAGTCCCCCAGCTTGGGATCCTTGGGCGTCTCGATCAACAGGACGCTGTCCTCCGCGTCCAGCTCGTATGCCTCCTTCACCGCCTGCTTCAGGGCGGCGAGAAGCTTCTGTTCCAAATTGCTCATGGCGATTCCTCCGAATAATGCGGTTAACAAAGGTAATATACCATAATATCCCGGAAAAGCAAGAATCAATTCAGGCGTCTCCGCGCTCCGGTTTGTTGGGGGCGAAAGGCTGCCTCCCGGTCAGCGGTGGAATTCGATGGTATAGGCGATCCGTTTCATCTCTCCCGGTGCGAGGCGCTCTTCGCAGACCTTGTCCGGCAGCTCTCCGGTGAAGCCGGCATCGTCGCAGCGGCCGAACCAGGGTTCCAGACAGACGAAGGGCCCGGCGGCCTTGGCCCAGACGGCCAGGATCGGAAAGGCTTCGCAGCGAAGGCTTACCCAGGGCCTTCCGTCGGGGCGGACCAGCTGTACGGCGGATACCTGCCGATCCTCGAAGATCCAGGTCTCGGGCAGGCTCTCGCCATAAGGGGCGAGACCGTCCCGGAGGGACAGCTCGCAGAGCTTGTCCGGAAGAGCGAAGCCCGCCGGATCGGCGCTGATGTACCGGAGCTGCTCCCGCCCGGGGAAGCCGAGGAAGCAGTCCTCCTTCTTCACACCCGGCGGGGGCAGGAGGCCCGGGTGGCCGCCGATGGCATAGTACATGGTCTCCTTCCCCGCGTTGCGCACTTCCCATTCGACATGCAGCAGGCGGGGATTCGTCTCGTCCAGCCGGTGCCGCACCAGCAGGCGAAAATCAAAGGGGTAGACGAGCTTTGTCCCCTCGGTGGCGCAAAGAAGCTGGCTCAGCGAGCGGGGGCCCGCCTCCAGGCAGACAAAGTCCCTATCCCGGGCAAAGCCGTGCTGGGTATTCATTTCGTAGACTCTCCCGTTCAGGCGGTATTTCCCGTCGACGACCTTGCCCACGAAGGGGAAGAGGATGGGGGCGTGACGGTTCCACACGGCGGGGTCCGCGCTCCAGAGGCGCTCGCAGCTCTCCTCCTTGTCCCAGACCCGGCTCAGCTCCGCGCCCTTGTCAGCGATCTCCAGGCGGAGGGCTTCGTTTTCCAGAATGTGCATGGCGTTCTCCTTTTGTTTAGGTAACCGCTGATCAAATCGCCTTCGGCATCTTGCGGTCGTCGGCACAAGCTTCGGATCATCTCGCTTCCGGCAAGCGTGCCGAAAGCTCGCTCCCTTCGCTGTGCCTCCTCTTCCCATCAAAGCGTCCGCTTTGAT
>JAFWQQ010000113.1 GCA_017545165.1 Oscillospiraceae bacterium | reverse complement strand
CTCCCCAGCGATCCTGTCACCCCGCCTGTGCCGAAGACCAAGCTCACCATCCAGGCCAGGCCGCCCATCACCAGAGATGAGGGCAAGACCTATGAGCCTGACAGCGCTGTGCTCAAGGAAGGCAGCCTGAACTACGGCGACAGCTTTGCCTCCGTCCAGATCGACGTGATCGTGAATGAGAACGGGGATTATGTCGCGGTTCCCAGAGACGCCGTCATCAAGAACGGCTACGTCGACAAGACCGGCGACTATGAGATCACCTACCTCCCCAGCGATCCTGTCACTCCGCCTGTCCCGAAGGTCAAGATCACCATCACCGCCAACGAGCCCATCACCAAGGACGAGGGCAAGACCTATGAGCCCAATGACGCCGTCCTCACCGAGGGCAGCCTGAATGCCGGCGATGTTCTGGCCTCCGTTCAGATCGAGGTCAAGCAGAATGCGGACGGGACCTATGTCGCCGTTCCCAGCGGCGCCGTCATCAAGAACGGCTACGTCGACAAGACCACGGATTACGCGATCACGTATCTGCCCAGCAAGCCCGTGACCCCGCCTGTGCAGAAGATCAAGATCTCCATCACCGCCAAGGAGCCTGTCACCAAGGACGGCGGCAAGACCTATGAACCTGACAGCGCTCTGCTCACGGAAGGCAGCCTGAACCCCGGCGACAGCTTGGCCTCCGTCCAGATCGACGTGACGCGCCAGGAGGACGGCACCTATATCGCAGTCCCCAGAGACGCCGTCATCAAGAACGGCTACGTCGACAAGACTGCGGACTACGAAATCACCTATATCCCCAGTCCCCCTGTCACTCCGCCTCAGCCGAAGACCAAGATCACCATTACCGCCAAGGAACCCATCACCAGGGATGGCGGCAGAACCTACGAGCCCGACACCGCCCTTCTCACGGAAGGCTCTCTGAATTCCGGTGATCGCTTCGTCTCCATTAAAATCGACGTGGAGAAGAACGCCGACGGAGACTATATCGCCATTCCCAGAGACGCCCTCATCCAGAACGGTGATGTCAACACCACCGACAACTACGAGATCACTTACGTCCAAAGCAAGCCCGTCAAGCCGCTGAAGATTGAAATCACCGTTCGTTCCAAGGATCGCACCGCCGAGTACTCCGGCAAGCTGATCACCGCCAACGAATATGTGCTTGTCAGCGGCGCCCTGGATCCGGGCGACACCATGGAGGTCACCTACACCGGCGGCAGCACCAATGTCACCGCCGTTCCCATCCCCAGTACCATCTCCTCCGTCGTCATCAAGGACGCCATGGGCAATGACGTCACCGCCAGCAAGTACGCTGTCACCCTGGACAATGAAAACGCCGGCAAGGTCACGGTCACCAGGCACCCGATCACCGTCACCGCCATCTCCGGCACCGTGGAGACCGACGGCACCAAGGTGATCTACGCCAAGGACTGCAAGACCAAAGACGGCAGCTTCAACCACGGTCACAAGGTCGAAGGTCTGCTGGAGGGCCATGAGCTTCGCGGCGACTTTGTGAAGGGCTACGGCAGCGAGACCTTTACCACCAGCATCGACCTGAACGTGCTCCGCGTCCTGGACACCGTCAACAACCTTGACGTGACGGCCAACTATCAGGTCAACACCGTCAACGGCCTCATGACCATCAAGGTTCCCACTCACACCGGCGTTCCCGTGGTCGTCACCGTCAGAGACCAGTCCTGGACCTATGACGGCACCGCCCACAGGCCCAACACCGGCGGAGTCGACATCAGCGGTCTGCTGGACGGCGACGTGGCCACCGTTTCCCTGCGCCTCAAGCAGGGTGAGAGCATCTTCGACGCCGCAACCAACGCCGGGACCTACACCATTATCCCCGAAGTCACTATCAAGACCAAAGACGGCGCTCCCGTGGCCAGCAACAAGTACAACATCAATATCATCGGCGCCAGCGGCACCCTGACCGTCAAGAAGCTGGACATCACGCTGGAGGCTGTGTCCGATTCCAAGTCCTACGACGGCAAGCCCCTTGTCAACGACAAGGTGAAGGCGCCTGCCCTCCCCGCCGGTCAGAAGTACCAGAGCGTGAAGCTGAATGTTTACGACTCCCGGGGCAACCTGATCCGCAACGGCGTCAAGGATGTCGGAACCTACACCAAGAAGATCGCGGAGGTCCGCATTGTAGACATCAACGGCACTGACGTCACCGACAACTACAATATCACCAAGATCGACGGCAAGCTGACCATCCTTTCCAGCTCCATGAACAACTCGACCAGCCCCAAGACCGGCGAAGAGTCCATGACCGGCTTTGTGATCGCCATCATCGTCTCGGCGCTGCTTCTGGTCGGCATTGCAGTGGTCTTCCTGGTAACAAGCAAGAAGAAGCCCGCCAAACCGGATCCGGACCCTGACTATGACGGATTTGAGCCGATCGATCCGGATCCCGGCTGGCAGAGCCCCTCCGCTCCCAACCAGAACTGGGATTCCCCCGGCGAGCAGATCTGGAACGATGGCCAGCAGCAGAGCTGGGATGCCGCTCCCGGTCAGAACTGGGACGCAGCTCCCGGTCAGAACTGGGATGCCGCTCCCGGTCAGAACTGGAACGCCGCTCCCGATCAGAGCTGGGATGCCGCTCCCGATTCGAACACCAGAACGGATTTCGATCTCTCCTGGATGGACAAAGACACGTCCCCGCTGGGAAATGCCGAGGACATCGCGAAGGACGCGAATCCGGACTGGCTCGACGATCCCACGACGAAATGGGATGATCCCCCCAAGCATATTCCCAAGCATTGATCCTATCGCAAAAAAGAACTCCTGCGTTCCATCACGCAGGAGTTCTTTTTTTTGGATCCATCGATCAGAAGATCACATTCATATCCGCAGCACCGCCGATGCCGTCTACCCGGCCGCTGTCGGAAAACTGCCAGATATCATAGCGCTTGTCAAAAAACGGCAGCCTGTTGTCGCGGGTATAGCTGGCAAGCCAAACGGTGTAACGGGAAATAACATAATAGTCTATGGACGCTTTCAGATAATTCTGGCTCGCGTAGACGCCGGCCTCGTAGCCGCTGGCGCGGACGGTCTCGCAGAAGGCAAGGGCGATCTCCGCCCGCTCGGAGGGCGAGAGCCTGTCCGCCCTGCCCTTGGGATACTCCCCGGAAAACTCCATGTCGATGAAGATGGGAAAGTCCAGAGGGATCCCTCCCACTGCTTTCAGGCTCGCTTCGGCCTCTTCCACCGCCTCGGCGGGGTTGATGGCCGTCGAGTAAAAGTACACGCCGATCTTGACGCCGGCAGCCCGAGCCCGGCGGAGATATTCCTGGGTCCGGCAGTCTCCGTACAGCGCGCCGCTGGTCCAGCCCCGGCCGCCTACGCGGATGATCGCGAAGTCGATCCCCTGCGCCTTCACCAGCTGCCAGTCAATGCTGCTGTCGTAGTAGGACACGTCAATGCCCAGGGAGCCGGCCCGGACCCCGTTTTCATCGAAATAGTAGAGCCTGCGGCCGATCCGCTGGAGCCCTACCATAGGGCTCCCGTCCGCTTTCAGGTAGTACTCGTTTCCGTTCAGCCTCGTCCAGCCGGTCTTCGTCTCCTCCGTCAAGGCCGAGGGGATCAGGATGATCTCGGCATTCTCTGCCCGAGGCGCCTCCGCGGCGGGCGCCGGGATTTCCTCCGGCGCTGTCTGCTCAAGGGCCGTCTGCTCCTCCGGAAGAGTCGTCTGCTGGAACTCTCCCGAGAGAAGGAGGACGCCCGCCCCCTGGTCCGGCGGACGCTCCAGGAGTCTTGACGTCACAACCAGCCCCGCCAGCACCAGCGTGAGAAACAGAACCACCACCATCAGCGGCAGTCTCAGGTCATGGTCCGCTGCCTTATCCCATAGTTTGTGAAAGAATTTCTTCATGGTCAAGTCTCGCATTCTGTCCATCGGCGGGAAATACTTGATTATCATAGCGCAAAACCGCGTTTTTTGCAAATCTTTTGTCGAAGGCGGAAGAATCTGGACGTTACGGAATTGTTCCTTGTTTCCGGTGCCGCTTCGTGGTATAATCGGGCCCATGATGGACTTTACGAAACGATTCTGCGAAGCGCGGCGCAGTCTGATCCGCGCCAAATTCAAAAAGCTCAACGAGCGGCAGATCGAGGCCGTGATGGCCACCGAGGGCCCCCTGCTGATCCTGGCGGGGGCCGGCAGCGGCAAGACCACCGTGCTCATCAACCGCATCGCCAATCTGCTGACCTTCGGCCGCGCCAGCGACAGCGACGAGCTGCCCTCTGGCGCGGACGAGGAGACTCTGCGCCTGTTGGAGGCAGGCGGGCCGGAGGCGGAGAAGCTGGCCGCCCTGGAGCCGGTGGCTCCCTGGCGGATCCTGGCCATCACCTTCACCAACAAGGCCGCCGACGAGCTGAAGGCCCGTCTGGAGCGGATGCTGGGCGAGGGTGCCAATGACATCTGGGCCTGCACCTTCCACTCCGCCTGCGTGCGCATCCTGCGCCGGGACGGAGAGAAGCTGGGCTACGGCGCCAACTTCACCATCTACGACACCGGGGACAGCCAGAGTCTCATGAAGCGCATCCTGAAGGACCTGGACTTCGATGAGAAGAGCTTTCCGCCCCGCACGGTGCTGGGGGAGATCAGCCGGGCCAAGGACGCCCAGATCGGCCCGGCGGAGTACCTGCAGCAGGCGAAGCAGGCCAACGATTTCCGACGCAGCCGCATCGGCCAGGCTTATCAGGAATACACCCGGCGGCTCTTTGCGGCAAATGCCCTGGATTTTGACGATCTCATCGCCTGCACGGTGAAGCTGCTGCAGGAGAATGAGGACGTGCGCAGCTACTGGCAGCGCCGCTTCCAGTATGTGCTGGTGGACGAGTATCAGGACACCAATCATCTGCAGTTCCTGCTGGCCTCCACCCTGGCCGGTCACTGGGGCAACATCTGCGTGGTGGGCGACGACGACCAGAGCATCTACAAGTTCCGGGGCGCCACCATTGCAAACATCCTGTCCTTTGAAAAGCAGTTCAAGGGCTGCCGCACCATCCGCCTGGAGCAGAACTACCGCAGCACCGGCCACATCCTGAACGCCGCCAACAGCGTGATCCGCAACAACCTGGGCCGCAAGGGCAAGGAGCTCTGGACCGACGCCGGCCCCGGCGAGCCCATCCAGCTCTACTGCGCGGACAACGAGAACGAGGAAGCCCAGTACGTGGCCTCCACCATCCTGTCCAGCTTCAGCCAGGGGGCCAACTGGCGGGATCACGCGGTGCTTTACCGGATGAACGCCCAGTCCAACCAGCTGGAATTCGCCTTCAAGCGCAGCGGCATCCCCTACCGGGTGGTGGGCGGCACCCGCTTCTTCGACCACGCCGAGATCAAGGACATGCTGGCCTATCTGAACGTCATCGCCACGCCCTCGGACGATCTGCGCCTGAGCCGCATCGTGAACAGTCCCCCCCGGGGCATCGGCGAGCGGAGCATGGAGCTGGCCGGAGAGATCGCCCGGCAGGAGGGCTGCAGCCTCTATGAGATCCTGGGTCGGGCGGACCGTTACCCGGAGCTGAAGCGCGCCAGCGGCAAAATGCTGGCCTTCGTGCAGCTCATTGAGGGCCTGCGAAGCTTCTCCCAGGCCAACGCCCCCGACGTCTTGTATGACGAGCTGCTGGAGAAGACCGGCTACCTGCGCCTGCTGGAGAGCTCTGACGATGACAAGGATCTGACCCGGGCCGAGAACGTGAAGGAGCTCAAGAGCAGCATCCTGGGCTTTATGAAGGAGTCCGGCGACCTGAGCCTGGACGGGTATCTGGCAAACGTTGCCCTCTACACGGATCTGGACGCCTATGACAAGGACGCTGACAACGTGGTGCTCATGACCATGCACAGCGCCAAGGGCCTGGAGTTCCCCACGGTGTTCATCGTGGGCATGGAGGAGAGCATCTTCCCCGGCATGCGGGCCATCGGCGAACCGGAGGAGATGGAGGAAGAGCGCCGCCTCTGCTATGTGGCCATCACCCGGGCCAAGCGGAAGCTCTACCTGCTCTGCGCCCGGCAGCGGATGCTCTTCGGCCGCACCAGCGCCAACCGGGCCTCCCGCTTCGTGGACGAGATCCCCGAGGAGGACATCCGCAAGCTGCTGCCCAAGGGCTACGGCTATCACGATCGGCGGGAGGAACTGGGCTTTGTCTCCCGGCAGCGCCGGGACGAGCCCAACTATCCCTACCGCCCGCCGGAGAGCCGCCCCAAGGCCTATACGCCGGCCCCTCCGAAAAGGCCGGCTGCTCCCCCTCCCAGCCAGAGCTTCTCCCTGGGGGATCGGGTACGCCACCAGGCCTTCGGGCCCGGCCGCATCGTGGAGATGACCCCCATGGGCAACGATTTTCTGGTGAAGATCGACTTCGACGCCATCGGCCCCAAGAAGCTGATGCTCCGGGCCGCCGCCCTGCACATGACGAAAGAGTAAAGGAAATCGAGTAGGAGGGGCTGAGTAGGCCCCGACCTCTCACACCACCGTGCGTACGGTTCCGTACACGGCGGTTCAACCGCATAAGTGCAGAGACTCGTACCGGTCAAGGATGCTGTAGTATCCTGCTTGTACGAGTCTCT
>JAFWQQ010000006.1 GCA_017545165.1 Oscillospiraceae bacterium | reverse complement strand
GCCCTGCCTCATACAGGGTATAATCTACCTGCTTTTTATTTTGCTTCACAACCTAATATTAAGCCGACAGCCGCCCCTTTTTCAAGGGACGGCTGCCGTTATTTTACTCTTTTTTCGGGGCTGACTTTTGAGACAGCCCCAGCCAAACTTGTCGTTTGGCTGCGAAATCCATCGAATCCTCGATAGATTTCGCTATCCGATGATCATTATGACACGGGGGACGTGGGGCCGCCGAGCAATGATCGGCGCTACGGTGGTTGGTGCGGATCGGCGGGCGGCCGCAAGGGCGGAGCGATCAGGGGATCGCTCCCTACGCGGTGACTCTCGTTCGGAAAACTCCCTCCGTCACCCGGCTTGCGTGAGACGCCGGGCGACACCTCCCTCTAGGAGGGAGGCAGGAACTCCCTCCGTCATCTGTCTCGCGGGGGATCGGCGGATGACACCTCCCCCGGTGGGGGAGGCAAGACGGGACGCGGGATCCGCTTCGCGGGGACCTCATCCACCGCAAGCGGTCCCCCTTCCCCGTGCGCGGGGAAGGCAAGGGACGGGCGGCGGGCGCGGGTCGCGGGCGCTTCGTGAAGCGCCCCTACGGTGAGGGACGGGCGTTGGCGGGGGACGGCGGGCGGTCGAAGGTGGAAACAACCCCTCCGTCATCTGCCTCGCGGGGGATCGGCAAATGACACCTCCCCTTACACAGGGGAGGTTGACGGGCCACTGCAAGAGGGAAGAAACGGAAATCATGTGGAAGATGAAACGCGGGAGTCTTGCGGAAGAGGAAAGGCGGGAATGCTGCAGGTTAATGAAAGGCGGGAATCTTCGGTTGACAGAGCGGGGGAGGGGCGGTATAATCAATCGGATTCTATCGGATCGGAGAGATTTTGGGAAATGAGTTACGAGATCATCAAGAGACAGGACCCGGAGGTCTACGCCTCCATGATGCGGGAGCTGGAGCGGCAGCGGGATCATATCGAGCTGATCGCCTCGGAGAACTTCGTGAGCCCCGCCGTGCTGGAGGCCATGGGCAGCCACCTGACCAACAAATACGCCGAGGGCTACCCCGCCGCCCGTTACTACGGCGGCTGCCAGTATGTGGACGAGATCGAGAACCTGGCCATCGAGCGTGCCAAGAAGCTCTTCGGCGCGGAGCATGCCAACGTCCAGCCCCACTCCGGTTCCAACGCCAATATGGCCGTTTACATCGCCCTGCTGCAGCCCCATGACAGGATCCTGGGCATGGATCTGACCCACGGCGGACATCTGACCCACGGCTCCAAGGCCTCCATCTCCGGAAAATACTTTGAAGCGCATTTCTACGGCGTGGACCCGGTGACGGAGCGGATCGACTATGACAAGGTGCTGGACAAGGCCAAAGAGGTCCGGCCCAAGCTCCTCATCGCCGGCGGCAGCGCCTACCCCCGCGTCATCGATTTCAAGGCCATGCGGGAGATCGCAGACCAGGTGGGCGCCTGGTTCATGGTGGACATGGCCCATATCGCGGGCCTGGTGGCCGCAGGGCTGCACCCCAACCCGGTGCCCTACGCGGATGTGGTCACTACCACCACCCACAAGACCCTGCGGGGCCCCCGGGGCGCCCTGATCCTCTGCAGGGAGGAGCTGAAGAAGAAGATCAACAGCGGCGTCTTCCCAGGGACCCAGGGAGGACCCCTGATGCACATCATCGCCGGCAAGGCCGTCTGCTTCGGCGAGGCCCTGACCCCGGAATTCCGGGCCTATCAGGAGCAGATCGTCAACAACGCCGCGGCCCTGGCCCAGGAGCTGCAGAGCCGGGGCGTGCGCCTGGTCTCCGGCGGCACGGACAACCACCTGATGCTGGCCGACACCATGAGCCGGGGCAAGACCGGCCACGAGGTCCAGGAGCTGCTGGACAAGGCCAACATCACCGCCAACAAGAACACCATCCCCTTCGACACCCAGTCCATGCGCATGACCTCCGGAATGCGCTTCGGCACCCCCGCGGTGACCACCCGGGGCATGAAGGAGGAGGAGATGCACCGGATCGGCGCCGCCATCGCCCGGCTGATGGGCGAGGGAGAGAGCGCCGTGCCGGAGGTGAAGGAGGAAATGATCGCCCTCTGCCGCCGCTTCCCCCTGTACCCGGGGGTCTGAGCGTGACAGACGGGGACGAGCACGAGAAGGAAAAAAGCTGTCGTTTTCGGCAGCTTTTTTCAATTTCTCAAAATAGATGAAACCTTTCCCGGGTCCCATCCGTTATACGGACAGAGCGAGACCCAGAGAAAGAGAGGGGTAAGGATGGAAGGAGAGCTGGAATTTGCCAGTGTGAGCCTGCGCACGCTCTACCGGGAATTCATGCCCTCGGTGTACCGGATGGCCTTCAGCTATATGCAGAACCATCCGGACAGCGAGGACGTGGTGCAGGAGTGCTTCCTGCGGCTGGCCCAGAGCGGGAAGCACTTTCAGGACCGGCGCCAGGTCCAGGCCTGGCTGATCATCACCGCGGCCAACCTCTGCAAGGATCTGCTGAGGAGGAGCCACCGGAGAGAGCTTCCCCTGGAAGAGGCCTCGATGGAGGCCGCCCCCCAGGAGAAGGACCGAGGCGTCCGCACTGCGGTGCTGGCCCTGCCGGAAAAGTACCGAACCGTCATCTATCTGCACTATTTCGAGGGCTATTCGGTGACGGAGCTGGCGAAGCTGCTGCACAGACCCGAGGGAACCGTGAAAACCTGGCTTCGCCGGGGCAGAGACGCGCTCCGGGATGTGCTCGAGGAGGAAGGAGGTGTCGAAAAATGACGATGGAAAACGCGATCCGCGGCGTGTTTGCGCCCATGGGACCGCCGCCTGACGCGGAGGAGCGGATCTGGCGCTCGATCGACCAGGCCCTGGACGGCAAGGCCCGGGACTGCGAGATCAGTCTGAGAAAAAGAGAGATCCCCGTGAAGGCCCTGCTGCTGGCCGCGGCGGCAGTAGCGGCGCTGCTGCTGGTGAGCAGCGAGGTGGTGCGGAATCTGCGGGCCGTTGAGAATCCCGTGGCTGTGGAGGCGACTGCGACGCCCAGTCCTGACCCGGAGCCCACGCCGAGTCCGGAAGCAGGACTCCTGCCGAGCCCGACGCCTGTATCAAGTCCGACGCCGAGTCCGACGCCGACACCGACACCGAGTCCGACGCCGAGTCCGACACCGACGCCGAGTCCGACACCGACGCCGAGTCCGACGCCGACGCCGAGTCCGAGCCCGAGCCCGAGGCCGACGCCGACACCAAGTCCGAGCCCGAGCCCGAGCCCGAGGCCGAGCCCGAGGCCGACGCCGACACCAAGTCCGAGGCCCACGCCTAGCCCGACGCCTGCGCCGAGTCCGACCAGACAGATCAGGCTGAAGAATGCCGCGGTCAACGGCAAGGCAGCGCTGGAGCTCAGCGAGGAGGGACGCTTTTTGGCCAGGGCTGTGCTGCCGGAGGGCTATTGCGTGGACCACTGGGAGCTCAACGGGGAGCCGGCGGACGCGGGCTCACGGCGCTACAGCCTGGAATTTGACAGCGAGGGAGTCAAGAAGGTGGAGGCGGTGCTGCGGGAGGAGAGGCACGTCACCTGCGTCAACGCCTATCTGCAGTTCCTGGACGAGGACGGGAATCCGGCAGGCTGGATGTATGAGGACGTCTGCTTTGAGTACGACTATACCGTGCCCACTACCGGAGAGCGGCACCCCGGCGGCAGCATCACCGCCATGGTTCTGCCCATCGACCCGGAGGCAGAGGACCCCTATGCCTGGCGCATCGACGGAGAAGAGCTGGAGGGCTTTCCGCCCGCCCGGGGGATCCGGCTGGAGGACCTGGACCGGAGCGTCACCATCGAGCTGGTGTATCAGCACGGCCACCGGGAGCGGGAGCTGACGGAGCCGGTGGTCCTGCGCGGCGGGGGAGAGACCCCTGCGCTGTCCCAGCGGCCGGAGGACGATCTGCCGGCGGGGCTCAGCGCAGAGCCGGAGCCGACCTGGCTGGAGGTGGACTATCTGCGGGACGGGGTGCCCCTGGACCCCGACGCTCCCGGCCGGGACGGACACATCCACGACTGGAAGATCGACGAGGTCAACAGCTATCCGAGTACCTGCGCGGACCCGGGGAAATACGTCCACGTCTGCTCGATCTGCGGCGCCAGGTACACCACCTGGGGAGAGAAAAAAGAGCATCAGTTCTACTATCAATCCAGCGCCGAGGGCCACCGAAAAGTTTGCGCCGTCTGCGGGATCTACGGAGATCCGTACATGTTATATAATTGGGTCTCCCATTCCTGGACCGATGTAGAGGGCCAGAAGGTCTGCAGCATCTGCGGCTACGTCCGGCAGGGTTAGGGAGACGGATAACGGCATAGGCTTGAAGGCTGCAGCTGGGTTCCCCCCATTAGCCGTATTTGCTCTGCCAACGGCAGCGTGAAGCCGCAATTCCCCCGGGGGGGGAGGCAAGATGGAGAAGGAGCAAACGGATTGCCACACAAGTGACATCGGTCACAGCAGAGCTGGGATCGTCGCAGACAAGCTTGGTTCGTCGCAGACAAGCTTGGTTCGTCGCAGACAAGCTTGGTTCGTCGCGCGTTTCTCGCGCGTCGCAATGTTTCTCGCGCGTCGCGATGTTCGCAATGACAGGGGAGGATCGCCGAGCAAGCAGAGCTGGGAGCGTCGCACGCTTCCCGCGCGTCGGGATGCTCGGCGCTACGGGTGTTGGCGAGGGGCGGCGGGCCGGGGCAAGCCACGGCCCCTACGGTGAGGACGGCGGGGAACAACCCCTCCGTCATCCGCCTCGCGGGAGATCGGCGGATGCCACCTCCCCTTGCACAGGGGAGGTTGACGGGCCGCCGAGGGCGTCTCTTAGAGGCGACGGCCAGCCGGACCGCGCCAAGGTCCGGGTTGCGGAGCGATCAGGGGATCGCTCCCTACGCGGAGACTGTGTCATTGCGAAGCGGTGACAGACGAGTCTGGCGCGGCAATCCGGAGCTCTCGTCCGGAAGACTCCCTCCGTCATCCAGCTTGCGTGAGACGCTGGATGACACCTCCCTCAGAGAAGGAGGCAACACTCCGTCACGGCGCTTGCGGGCGAAGGGGACGCGCCGCGACACACCCAAGACCCTCAGAGAGGGGAGGTTGACGGGCAGGCGTCGGCCCCTACGATGCGGGACGATAAGGCGTCGCGGATCGGCGGGCGACCAAAGGTCGCCCCTACGGCGTGGACGAGACGGCGGTGCGAGACGGCGGGAGGGGCAAGCCCCTCCCCTACGGCAGAGAATTGACGTTGGCGCGAATTGCGGGCCGCCGAGGGCGTCGGCCCCTACGGTGGGGACGGACGTTGACGCGGATCGGCGGGCCGCCGAGGGCGTCGGCCCCTACGGCGCGGGACGGAAGGAGCAAACGGATTGCCACACAAGTGACATCGGTCACAGCAGAGCTGGGATCGTCGCAGACAAGCTTGGTTCGTCGCAGACAAGCTTGGTTCGTCGCGCGTTTCTCGCGCGTCGCGATGTTTCTCGCGCGTCGCGATGTTTCTCGCGCGTCGCGATGTTTCTCGCGCGTCGCAATGTTTCTCGCGCGTCGCTATGTTTCTCGCGCGTCGCGATGCTCGCAATGACAGGACGGGGGAGGCGAGAGCCTGATGGGGAGACAGTTGTTTCCCAAAAGCTTGCTTCCTGCATAAGCCGTGGAAGGCAGAGCAGAAAGGCTTTGCATTTATGAGAGATTATGATATGATAAAAAAACGGACCGGGGCCGAGACTCCGGTCCGGTCTCCCGTTAAGGAAACGATGATTCAATCGGCGAGAGCAGATTGCGAGAGCATTTGGGATCTGACGAAGGCAATTTTTCGCTGGAATCCTTTGTGTATTGCAAGAAAAAGGCTCAAAAACAGAGCACTATCTCAGGGGCTCCCATCAAAGCGGACGCTTTGATGGGAAGAGGAGGCACAGCGAAGGGAGCGAGCTTTCGGCACGCTTGCCGGAAGCGAGAGGATCCGAAGCTTGTGCCGACGACCGCAAGATGCCGAAAGCGATTTGATCAGCGTTACCTTAAGGGAATCGGAGAAAAAAACAGCCTGAGGCCGCGGCGCTTATGGACATGCGAGCTTTTTAAGCCGGGTGTCGTGCCGGAGTCCCGGCTGCAGGGAAAAGAGTGTGGAGCGAAGATGAAGAGAAGAAACTGGCCCCTTTGGCTGTTGACGATGCTGGTGCTGCTGGGTGGCCTGGCCGCCGTTTTGCAGCTGCGGATGCGGATACGGGAGGAAGCAGTATCCGGAGAGCGCGCCCCCCAGGAGAGCGCCGCGCCGATGTCTTCTTCCGCCGCGGAGCAGCCGGAGGAGAGGGCCTTGGCGAACAAGCAGGAGGCGACGCCGGAGCCCAAATCCGAAGCGACGCCGGAGCCCAAATCCGAAGCAACGCCCGAGCCGACCCCGGAACCTACGCCGGAGCCGACCCCGGAACCTACGCCGGAGCCGACGCCGGAGCCGACCCCGGAGCCGACCCCGGAGCCGACCCCGGAGCCGACCCCGGAGCCGACCCCGGAGCCGACCCCGGAGCCGGAACCTGAGGCGGAGCTGGTACCGGTGCAGGTCATCAACCGGGGCGTCACGCTGGAGATGCTCACCGACGGCAGCTACCACACCGAAAAGGAGATCTACCGGGGCGACACGGTCACCATCCGGGCAGAGGCGGAAATCTGCGCGCTCTATTTCCAGTGGGATCGGCCGCCGCTGCCCTGGACCTTGGTCTGCGGCGAGCAGGAGCAGGAGCAGGGACAGTTCGGCTTTGTGCACGAGTACGTGGTGCTGCCGGAGCCCTGCACAGAGGTGGAGCTCCATCTCTCCCGGGGAAATGACTACGGCATCACCGAGGTCTACGCCTTCTCCGCAGGGGCCCGGCCCGACTGGGTGCAGGACTGGCAGCCGCCCTGGGAGGAGCCGGAGATCCTGGTGGTGGCCACCCACAGCGACGACGAGTTCATCTTCTTCGGGGGACTGATCCCCAAGTACGTGGACGAGGGGCGTCGGCTGCAGATGCTCTACATCGTGCGGCACACCAGCTTCCGGAGGCATGAGATGCTGAACAGCCTCTGGACCGCCGGGGTGACCCATTACCCGGTGATGACGGAGAGCTCGGATATCTACAAGCCCACGGTCCGGGAGGTCCGGGAGTATTACGGCGTGAACTATGTGACCAATTTCCTCATCGAGCAGCTGCGCCGCTTCCGGCCCCAGGTGGTGGTGGGCCAGGCCGTGGACGGGGATTCCGGCCACCCGGTGCACATCTTCGGGGTGGAATGCCTGCGGAGCGCGGTGGATCGCTGCCCGGATCCGGAGGCCGATCCCGCCTCCGCGGAGATGTACGGCGTTTATGAGATCCCCAAGGTCTATCTGCACCTCTACGGGGAGCCGGAGGACATGGTGACCCTGGATTATGACCCGCCTCTGGCGAGCTTCGGCGGAGCCACGGCCTGGGAAGTGGCGGAGCTGGCTTTTCAGCAGTGCGTCACCCAGTACGAGGCGGCAAAATATGAGGTCTACGGCGAGGGCAGCGTCCATGACACCCGCAAATACGGTCTCTATCAGAGCCTGGTGGGGCCGGATCTGGAGAAAAACGACCTGTTTGAGAATTTGCCAACGGCGTCGGCGCCCGGGGCCCCGGGAGGCTGACACAGATAGAAAGGAGTACCTATGAAACGCTTGACTGCCTGGATCCTGGCGCTGTTTTTGCTGCTGGGGAGCTTTGGCCTGCCCGCCGCCCTGGCGGAGGAGCCTTCCGCGGAGCCCGCGGAGGCCTCCTCTGTGGATCAGGCAGAACGGGGGGCCAAGACCTGGAAACAACTTCTTGCCATTCTGGACGGAAAGGACCTGTTCACCGCAGAGCAGGTCGACTGCATGTCCATGGAGATGCTGATGGCCTGTCTGACGGTCTGCGATGCGGAGAACGGACTGGAGCGGCTGGAGCACTATGATCCGGAAGCCATCGCGGAGCTGCTGAACGAGCGCTTATTTGACGCCGTGAAGGGCGTCGGGCTCCGGTACAGGATCACAGACCTGTACGACGGCGGATTCACGGAGGAGATCGGACGGCAGACCCTGAGCTGGTTCGAAAGCCAGAAGGACAGCTTTGTTTCTCAGTATGGGGAGGAGAACTACCGCCGGGTCCATGAGGAGACCGCGGGATATGAGGAGTTCCTCTTTCCCGAGTACACGGTGTGTTATGCCGACGGGAGCACGAAAAAGGACGGCTACACCCGGGGGAACCCCAACGGCCTGACCATCATCAAGAGCAACGGACGCTATTTCTGGATGGCTATGGACCTCTTTGCCAACATGGAAGAGCCTGAGGAGCCGAGCTCCCCTCTGCAGGGGAAGGTGGAGGACGGCTGGTACATTCCGGCGGACCTGGGCATCCGCGTCCGGCTGGAGGGCTGGAGCGTGACGGACCGGAAAACGATCAACCGGATTATGTACGGAGATGACGCTCTTGCCTCCGCCGCGCCGGAGGAGCTGCTGGACCAGGGCCTGCCCTACGGCGATCTGATGATCCAGAAGGGCTATTCCACGGTGTTCTTCCTGCTGCTGAAGCTGCCGGTGAAAGCCGGCGACGGGAGCGACATTCAGGAGATGAAGGAATATCTGGACGAGGCGGAAGCCTCGCTGCGCGAGACCTTCGCCGGCGACGGGGCGCGTCTGATCTCCGTGGAGCGGAGTCAAACGGAGCTGGGAGGCAGGACCTTTGAGATGATCCGTCTCCATGCCGACTTCGGCAGCGACCAGTATTTTACGATGCTGGCCACGGAGGAGGACGGACGGCTCCTGGTGGTCAACATCAACTGCCTGGGGAGCGACGACACCGACGAGCTGCTGAGCCGCTTTGCGCCGGAGACATACCCCATCCTCGGTCAGGTGCGTCTGGAGGACTGCACGCTTACGATCCATTACGATGACGGGCTCATCTTACGCAATCGGCCTTTGTCACTGGAGGAGCTGATGGAGGTTAACAGCGCGCATCATACGGCGATCCCCGGCACGGAGCTTGTCGAGAACGAGGACTTCCTGGCGCTGCTTGCGAAGCTGGATCCGGAGGAGCTGCCCCCGGTGCAGGATCTGGCAAACTACGCCGGGCGCATCTATCCGACGGTCTATTATGTCTTGACGGATCCCAGGGGGGAAATGCTGTTTGACCTGGGGATGGGATGGGACAATTTGGATAAGGCAAGCGATGAGCGTCCGGCCTCGGTAAACTTCAACGGGGAAAAGATCCCCTTTGACGAGCTGTATTACACCTGCGTGGCCCGCTGGCTGACCCAAGCGCATTATGTTCCGGGATACTGCGATGTGACGGAAGTGCAAGACGGCTGAGAGGCCGCGGGGACCTGCGGAAGAAAGGAGAAGCCATGAAGCGTTGGATCGGGATGCTGTTGATCCTCGCGCTGCTGCTGACCTGCAGCGGACAAGTCTGCGCCCTGGCGGAGGAGCCGCCGGCGGCGACGGAAGAGCCGGATGCCGCCCCGGAGACGGAAATGAGTGTCGAGAGGGCGCGGGAGCTGCTGGGGCCGTGGCTGGAGCAGGACTGCTCCTTCGGCACCCATTTCCTCTGCCTCGAGGAGCCGGAGCTGTGCTGGATGGAGGAGCGCATCGACCAGAACTGCGGTGCTGACGGAAGCTTCAGCTTCGTCATCTCTCTCCGGCGCTGGGATCGGGAGACGGAGCAGGAGCTCGAGGAGAGCCACTGGTACTACTACGCCTGGGAGAACGACAAGTATGTCTGCACCCTGAAGCACGCTGACTCCCCGGTGGAGATCGAGGCCTTGTCCCAGAAAGATCAGGAAGATCTGCTCAGGTCCCGGGACCAGCTCATCGGCGTGGAGAGGCTGCTGCCCGCCTGCGCGGAGGATTTCCGCCGGGAGGACCTGAAGGACGAGCCGGAGCTGCTCTGCCTTCGCTATACGCTGCCGCTGGAGTGGATCGTTCAGGAACACCCGCTCCTGGCCCAGCGCCTGCTCTATGTGCTGGAGAAGAAGGGCCTGGAGGAGTTTCCAGAGGGACTGCGGGTGGAGCTTGCCTTTTCCGTGGAGAAGGAGAGCTTTCGCCCCCGCTGCCTGCGCTACGATTTCAGCGAGCTGATCCCCGTCCTTTTCCCCGAGGCGGAGGCGGCCGAGGACGGCCCTGTGCTGGAGATGGAGTACCGCTTTGACTTTGAGCTTGCCGAAACGGCGCCGATGCCGGAGGTCCTGCGCCCGGAGGCCAGCTGGGAGGGGTCCATGCTCGATTCTCCCCTGGCCGGGAAGCTGGAGGACGGCTTCTATCTCCCGGCAGGCCTGGACATCCGCATCCCCCTGGAGGGCTGGACGGTGGTGGACCGGCAGAGCATGTGCGAGATCCTGTACGGGGACAGAGCGGCCGCCACGCTTCCCCCGGAGACGCTGATGGCCATGCACATCGCCTACGGAGATCTGATGCTCCAGCACGGAGACACAAGAGTGGTCTTTACCCTGGAAAAGACGCCGATCACCTTCAGCGACGGGACCGTGGTCCGGACCGCCGCGGAGAGCGCAGAGGCGTCCGCCGACTCGCTTCCGCAGCTCTATTTCAGAGCGGGGATCCCTGTCGTCTCCATGGAACGCGATCAGGCGGAGCTGGGCGGCAGGAGCTTCGAGATCCTGCGCCTGCATCTCAAGAAAAATCTGGACTTCTATAACAGCCTGCTGATCACCGAGAGAGACGGGGTCCTCTTTACCGTCAACATCACCTGCTACGGCGTCGACGAGACCGAGCAGATCATGGAGAGCATCCTGCCGCAGGCGTGATTCGCGGTCTGACAAGAACGAAAAACGGCTCCCTGCCTGAATGGCAGGGGGCCGTTTTCGATCGCTTGACAACGGAGCGATTACAGCTCGGCGATGACCTCGCACTCCAGCAGCACGTCCTTGGGAAGTCTGGCGACCTCCACGCAGGAGCGGGCGGGGAAGGGTTCGGTGAAGTACTGGGCGTAGATGGCGTTGATGGCGCCAAAGTCGTTCATGTTCTTGATGAAGACGGTGGTCTTGACGGTCTTCGACAGGTCGGACCCGGCGGCCTTCAGCAGCTCGCCCAGGTTTTTGAAGACCTGGTGGGCCTGAGCCTCCAGCCCCTCGGCCAGCGCGCCGGTCTCGGGGATGATGGGGATCTGCCCGGAGGTGTAGACCAGATTGCCCACGATCTGGGCCTGGGAATAGGGGCCGATGGCTGCGGGGGCTTTGTTGGTAGATACGGCTTTCATGTTGTGATCTCCTTTCATCTTTGGCTCCCCTGCCTAAGGGGAGCTGTCTGGCCAGAGGCCAGACTGAGGGGTATTCTCCGAAATAATCAACGAAATAGGATCCTTCGCTGCGCTCAGGATGACAGCGGAGGGGGACGCCGAGCGATGCTCGGCGCTACTAAAACCTAAAACCAGAGACCAAGCTCACTCCGCTTCGATCTCTACCTCGACGCCGGTGGCGGAGATGGCGTCCACCACGGCCTTGCCGTGTTCGGCGCCGCCTACCTCGCAGACCACGTGGACGCTGGTCTGGCCCGGGTTCAGGCGGCGGTAGAGCTGGTCGTGGGCGATGGAAATGACGTTGACCCGGCGCTCGGCCAGGATGTTCAGCAGCTGCACCAGGCTGCCAGGCTTGTCCGCCAGGGTGGCGACGAACTTCAGGCGGCGGTTGCGGGCCACCAGGCCCTGCTCGATGATGCTCTGCAGAAAGCTCACGTCCACATTGCCGCCGGACATGAGGCAGACCACCCGCTTGCCCTTCACGTCGATCTTGCCGCTGAGGACGGCAGCCAGCGGGGTGGCCCCGGCGGGCTCCACGATCTGCTTGCAGCGCTCCATCAGCAGCAGGATGGCGTTGGCGATCTCCTTCTCCGAGACGGTGACGACGCCGGCGGCGTATTTGTTGATCAGATCCACCGTGATGTCGCCGGGAACCTTGACCGCAATGCCGTCGGCAATGGTGGCGGCGGTCTCGGTGGTGACCAGGTGCTTCTCCTTGAAGCTCAGGGCGATGGCGGGGGCCCCTTCAGCCTGGACGCCGTAGACCTTCACCCGGGGGTTCAGCAGGTTCGCGGCCACGGCCATGCCGGCCAGCAGTCCGCCGCCGCCGGCGGGGACGATGATGATGTCCGCCGTGGGCAGGTCCCCCAGGATCTCCAGCGCCAGGGTGCCCTGGCCGGCGATGACCTCATAGTCGTTATAGGGATGCAGGAACTTGGCGCCCTCCTCCTCGCAGATGCGGAGGGCTTCGTTATATGCGTCGTCATAGCAGGAGCCGGTGAGCACTACCTTGGCCCCGTAGCCCTCGGTGGCCTGGACCTTGGCGATGGGCGCGGCCTTGGGCATGACGATGGTGGCGGGGATGCCGAAGCGCGCGGAGGCGTAGGCCACGCCCTGGGCGTGGTTGCCCGCGGAGGAGGCCACCACCGGGCAGCGCTCGCCCCGCTCGATCATGCAGGCGATCTTGTTGGAGGCGCCGCGGATCTTGAAGGAGCCGGTCTTCTGCCGGTTTTCGCATTTCAGGTAAATCTGGCCGCCGGTGGCCTTGGAGAAGGTGGAGGACAGATCCAGCTCGGTATGGTGCAGGATGGGCCGCAGCCGCTCTGCCGCACGCTCAAAATCGGAAAGAGTCAATTCCATGAATATCCCTCCAGTTGGTAGAATGACCAAAAACGCTGTGTACATTGTAAAACAATTGGTGTAGAATTTCAATGCGCAATCGAAAAAAACTTTCCTGCCGGGCATAAGACAACGCCGCGGGCATAGAATGGAGAAGATTTGAAACGGGGAGGAAATGCCATGAAGGCTGTTCGCATCGGGATCCTGGGAGCCACGGGGGCCGTGGGCCGGGAGATGCTGCGCTTGATCGAGGAATACGCGCTGCCGGTCTCCGAGCTGCGTCTGCTGGCCAGCCGCCGCTCGGCCGGGGAGAGGCTGCCCTTCCGGGACGGGGAGCTTCACGTGGAGGAGACCACGGAGCAGGGCTTCCGGGGCCTGAACTATGTGCTGGGAGCAGTGGAGGCGGAGCAGTCCCGCCGCTGGGCGCCGGCGATCCGGGAGGCGGGCGCGGTGTACATCGACAACAGCTCCGCCTATCGGCTGGATCCGGCGGTGCCGCTGGTGGTGCCGGAGGTCAACGGCGAGGACGCCTTCGGCCATCGAGGGATCCTCGCAAACCCCAACTGCTCCACGGTCATCAGCCTCATGGCGGCCACGCCCATCCACCGGCTCTCGCCCATCGAGAGCATCACAGCCAGCACATACCAGGCGGTGTCCGGCGCGGGGCAGGCGGGGCTTCAGGAGCTGCAGGAGCAGATGCGCGCCCTGGCGGCGGGGGAGGAGCTCCGGGCGAGGGCCTTTCCGGTTCAGATCGCCCTGAACGTGATCCCGGCCATCGGGGCATTTACCGAAAACGGCTATACAGACGAGGAGATGAAGCTCCAGAACGAGGGGCGGCGGATCCTCCACGCGCCGGAGCTGAAGGTCAGCTGTACCTGTGTGCGGGTGCCGGTGCTGCGCTCCCACGCCATCGCCCTGACGCTGCGCACCCGGGAGCGGGTGGAGCCGGAGGCGGCCCGGGAGGCGATCCGCGCCTTCCCAGGCGTTCGTCTGGCGGAGGACCTGGCGGGACGGGACTACCCAACACCCCTGGACAGCAGCGGGGGAGACACGGTCTGGGTGGGGCGGCTCCGGGAGGATCTGACGGATCAAAGGGGGATCTGCCTCTGGTGCTGCGGCGACCAGCTGCGCAAGGGAGCCGCGGCCAACGCCGTGCAGATCCTGCGGCTGCTGGCGGAAGGGGAATGAAGAAATGAAGAAATGAAGAAATGAAGAAATGAAGAAATGAAGAAATGAAGAAATGAAGAAATGAAGAAATGAAGAAATGAAGAAATGAAGAAATGAAGAAATGAAGGGTCTTTCGGACCAATTGTGGTGTGCCGCTGCGCGGCACGGATTATCATCCATCGCCGAAGGCGATACCATAATTTCTTCATTAGCGAAGCGTCTTCATTCCTTCATTAGCGAAGCGTCTTCATTTCTCCCGGATCGGGGCGATTTTGAACGAAAATCGCCCCTTTCTTTTTTGCTTTTTCTGTGTTATAATGCCTCTTGCTGTACGTTTTTTGGCATTTGAGCTTTTTATTGAGTTATGGAAGAAGAAAAAAAGGTCAAAACAAAAGAAGAAAAAGCCTATAGCCGGAAGCTGCTGTGGAGCTTTCTGAAGGGGAGCAAGCTGTTCTTCGTGATCAGCATGGTCTCCGCGGCTCTTGCTGCCCTGGCGGACATGGTAAGCCCCCAGATCATCCGCATGGCGGTGGACAACGCCCTCGGCGGCAATCCGGCCAGTCAGCCGGACTTCGTGCTGCGTCTGGTGGAGCGCTTCGGCGGCTTTGCGTATCTGGGCGAGCACATCTGGATCATGGCTGTCGCCATCCTGATCGTGGCTGTGGTGAAGGTTGTGGCGCAGTACTGCTTCCGGGTCTACAACACCAAGGGGGCAGAGACCCTGACCAAGACCATGCGGGATCGGCTCTTCGGCCATATCGAGCGCCTGCCCTACGCCTGGCACGCCAAGCACCGCACCGGCGACATCATCCAGCGCTGCACCTCGGACATCGACACCATGAAGCGCTTCATCTCCGAGCAGATGACCTCCATCTTCCGCATCGTGGTGCTGCTAGTGCTGTCGCTGAGCTTCATGCTGTCCATGAACTGGAAGCTCACCATCATCGCCATGCTGCCGGTGCCCTATGTGATCTTCCGCTCCTTCCAGTTCCACAAGACCATCTCCAAGGCCTTTCTGGACTGCGACGAGAACGAGGGCAAGCTCTCCGCCATGGCCCAGGAAAACCTCACCGGCGTGCGGGTGGTCCGGGCCTTCGGCCGGGAGCGCTACGAGAAGGACCGCTTTGAGCAGCAGAACGAGTATTACACCGGCCTCTGGATGAAGCTGGCCCGGCCCATGTCCCGCTTCTGGAGCGTCAGCGACGTGCTGTCGGGTATGCAGATCATGCTGATCGTGATCTTTGGCTCGGTGCTGTGCATCCGGGGCGAGATGCTCCCCGGCGAGTACATGGCCTTCCTCAGCTACGGCGCCATCATGACCTGGCCCGTGCGCATGCTGGGCCGCATGATCTCCGAGATGAGCAAGGCCGGGGTCTCCATCGACCGTGTGGCCTATATCATGCGGGCCGAGGAGGAGAAGGAGACCGGCAAGGCCCTGACCCCGCCCATGGACCGGGACATTGCCTTTGAGCACGTGTCCTTTGGCTACGAGGGCGGCGCGGAGATCCTGCACGACCTGAGCTTCACCATGAAGGCCGGCAGCACCCTGGGTATCCTGGGCGGCACCGGCAGCGGCAAGAGCACCATGATGCTCCTGCTGGACAAGCTCTATCTCCTGCCGGAGGACGGCGGGCGCATCACCGTGGGGGACGTGGATATCAAGGATATCGAGACCCGGCATCTGCGCAAGAATATCGGCATGGTGCTGCAGGAGCCCTACCTCTTCTCCCGCACCATCGCGGAGAACATCGGCATCACCGAGGAGGAGATGCCGCTGGAGCGCATCCGGGAGGCCTCCCGGGCCGCCTGCCTGGACGAGACCGTGGAGGGCTTCCAGAAGGGCTACGAGACCTTCGTGGGCGAGCGGGGCGTGACCCTCTCCGGCGGCCAGAAGCAGCGGGCGGCCATCGCCCGGACGCTGACCCAGAACTGCCCCATCATGATCTTCGACGACTCCCTGTCCGCCGTGGACACGGAGACCGACGCGAAGATCCGCAAGGCCCTGGAGAGCCGCTTCGGCAGCGCCAGCATCATCCTCATCTCCCACCGGATCACCACCCTGTCCAAGGCCGATCAGATCCTGGTGCTGGATCACGGCCGCATCGCGGAGATGGGCACCCATGAGGAATTGAAGACCGGCGGGGGGATCTACCAGAAGATCTGCCAGATCCAGTCCGCCAGCGCAGAGGAGGTGGGCGCATGAACAAGGAGGCCTCCAAACAGAAGAGCCTGCCCTTCTTCGGCATCGGCAAGGTGCTGCCTTACCTGAGGAAGTACAAAAAGGCTCTGGTGGGCATGATCCTGGGAAGCCTGGTGGGCTGCCTGGTGGATATCGGCGTGCCCATGTTCCAGCGCTATGCCCTGAACCACTTCATCGGCGAGGGGACCCTGGACACCATCGTCTGGTTCGTGATCCTGTACCTGACCCTGATCTGCGGCGCGGCGCTCTTCAATTACATTTCCGCCGTCTGCTGCATGAACATCGAGGTGGGCGTGGACCGGGACCTGCGCAACAAGGCCTTCAACCACCTGCAGACCCTGTCTTTCTCCTATTACAACCAAAACAGCGTGGGCTACATCCACTCCCGCGTCATGTCCGACACCCAGCGCATCGGTTCGCTGGTTTCCTGGACGGTGCTGGAATTCCTCTGGCAGATCGGCTATGTGGTGGGCGCCGTGGTGGTGATGTTTGCCACCAACGCCCGGCTCGCCCTGCTGGTGGTGGCGGTGCTGCCCCTGACCGTGCTGCTCTTCTCCCTGTTCCAGGCAAGGCTCACCAAGGCCAACCGGGAGATCCGGGAGCTGAACTCCAAGATCACCGGCAACTTCAATGAGGGCATCACCGGCGCCCGGACCATCAAGACCCTGGTCATCGAAAACAAGATGGAGGGCTCCTTCGTGGAGGACACCGCCTCCATGCGCCGCAAGAGCGTGGGCGCGGCCCGGCTCCGGGGCCTTTTTGCCGTGACCATGAACTTCGCTTCCTCCCTGGCCCTGGCCGTGGTCCTGTGGAAGGGCGGCGTCATTGCCAAGACCCAGATCGGCACCTTCTCCATGTTCATGTCCTATGCCCAGGGCATGATGGAGCCGGTCCGCTGGATCGTGGACGCCATCTCCGACCTGATCACCACCCAGGTGAACATCGAGCGCCTGACCAAGCTTCTGGAGACCAAGCCCGACGTGAACGACACGGACGAGGTCGTGGCCCTTTACGGGGACAGCTTTGAGCCCAAGCGGGAGAACTGGGAACCCATCCGGGGCGACATCCGCTTTGAGGATGTGAGCTTTCAGTACCCTGACGGGGACGAGAAGATCCTGGAGCACTTCGATCTGGACATCCCCTTCGGCACCAACGTGGCTATCGTGGGGGAGACCGGCGCCGGCAAATCCACCCTGGCAAACCTGATCTGCCGCTTCTACGAGCCCACCGAGGGCAAGGTGCTCATCGACGGAAAGGACGCCCGGGAGCGGTCCCAGCTCTGGCTCCACTCCGCCATCGGCTATGTGCTGCAGACGCCCCACCTCTTCTCCGGCACCGTGCGGGAAAACCTGCTCTACGGAAACCCCAAGGCCACCGAGGAGCAGATCGACAAGGCGCTGGAGCTGGTCAGCGCCAAAGAAGTGGTGGAAAAGCTCGAGAAAGGGCTGGACACCGATGTGGGCGAGGGGGGCGACATGCTCTCCACCGGGGAAAAGCAGCTGATCTCCTTTGCTCGGGCGATCCTGGCGGACCCCCGGATCCTGGTGCTGGACGAGGCCACGGCATCTGTGGACACCATCACCGAGCAGAAGATCCAGACCGCCATCGACACCATCATCCACGGCCGCACCTCCATCGTCATCGCCCATCGGCTCTCCACCGTGCGCAATGCCGACGTGATCCTGGTGGTGAAGGACGGCAAGATCGTGGAGCGGGGCCGGCACGAAGAGCTGATGCGCAAGCGCGGCGTCTATTACCGGCTCTACACCCGGCAGTATGAGGATGAAGCTACCTACTCCGTCCTGGGCTGAGAAGCAGCCAGGCCGAAGCAAGCAGTTTTACCCGGATCCTTTGCCGCCTCCCGCGGCAGGAAAACGAGGAAAACACCATGAAGAGAGTCTATCCCGCCCTGCTGATCGCCCTGCTGCTGATTTTGGGCGCCTGTTCGTCCTATGCTCCGGATGGGGCTGTGACGCCTGCGGCAGAGCCTCTTCCGACGCCGGAAGCTACACCGGAAGCTACACCGGAGCCTACGCCAGAGCCGACGCCGGAGCCTACGCCGGAAGTTTCACCGGAGCCGACACCGGAAGCGACGCCGGAGCTGACCACGGAAGTGACACCGGAAGCGACGCCGGAGCCCGAGTCAGAACCGACGCCGGAGCCCGAGTCAGAACCGACACCGGAGCCCGAGTCAGAACCGACATCGGAGCCCGGGTCAGAACCGACGCCGGAGCCCACGCCGGAACCGACCCCGGAACCGAAGCCGACGCCGAGGCCCACACCGGAGCCTGCACCGAAGCAGATGCAGCCGCCGGAGCCGATGCCGGAGCCCAAGCCGATGATCTGGACAGAGGTCCGGCTGAGGAACGATCCTCTCCCGGAGGGCTATCAGCTGTTGGACTATGCCGCCTGCAGCAATTCCACCCTGGACGCCCAGACCTATGTGGATACCGGGATCTCCCCCACCAACAACACCCGATTCTATCTGGACTTTGAGTGCACCTCCGGGTTTTCCGTGAAGGACACCTGGTTCTTCGGCTGCTTTGACCGGGACAAGCACATGTACGTGGAGGTGGGCTATCACCAGGCCCAGGGAAATGAGGCCCATTTCTATACCGCGACCGGCGTGCACTACAGTCAGACGAAGGATTCCGCCGCCCGGACCGTGGCCTGGCTGATGCCGGAGGACTACTTCTATCCGGATTTGCGGAACGGCCGGAACCTCGAGGATTTTATCGAGCCGGTGGATCAGCATATGTTCCTGTTCTCCCGCCAGCATATGGACCGGACCATCGCCGGGACCCATGACATCTACGGGCACTACGATCTTCGGATCTACATGTGCAGGATCTGGCAGGACGGGGAAGTGGTTCGGGATTATGTGCCCTGCCTCTGCCTGCAGGACGGGCGGACCGGCATGTTTGAGCTGACAGAGGGACGCCCCTACTACAGCGACGGCAGCGAGGAGCTGCTGCCCGGAGAGGAAGCGATACCGGAGAGCAGCGTTTCCGCCCTCAACGGAAGGATCCAGGGGCGCGTCCCCGTCCCCGAGCTGCCCGGCTTCCTGTTTCAGGGCTATTATACCGGGTATCAGGGGAGCGGCAAGCAGATCATCGACAACCGGGGCCGACCCTGCGCCAAACTGGGAACAGAGGAGGATCTGACGCTCTATGCCTACTGGATCCGGGATGAGCAGTATTTTGACGGGGCCATGTACAGACAGCTGAAGCAGGTCCTCGAAGAAGGCTTGTTCGGATAAGCCTCTGACCATTCTTCATACTTTCCACCGATAAAACCCTTCATTTTTTACCGGCCAGAATCGCGCCATGCTTCGTTGGCGGCCTTGGCCATATATGTCCATTATGCCCTGCGGCCGCCGCCTCGCCTGACGCGATTCTGACTCGGTAAAATTCTAAAGCTTTTTATCGGTGAATAGTATAAAACACCCGGGCGGGCGATCTCCTCGATCGCCCGCCCGGGTGCTTTTATTTTTCCTGTTATTCTTCCAGCCAGCGGACTTCGCCGGTTTCGATGTCATAGACCGCGCCGCGGATCTCCAGGTCCTCCGCCGGGATCTCCGGGTGTTCTGCAAACTCCCTTTTCAGAAGCGCCACGCCGTGGAGCACGTTTTTCTCGCAGGCTTTCATCGGGTCTCGCTCCTGGCCCACGGCCAGGAGGATCTCATCGGTGATGTACTGGATGAAGCCCTCGCCGCCGCCCTGGAGGGCCGCCCCCACCGCGCCGCAGCCCGTGTGGCCCAGCAGCAGGATCAGGCGGCAGTGGAGATGCCCCGCCGCGTACTCGATGCTGCCCAGCTGGTGCCTGTCCAGCACGTTTCCCGCCACCCGGATCACAAAGAGCTCTCCCAGGCCGGCGTCGAAGATCTGCTCCGGGATCACCCGGGAATCGGAACAGGCGATGACGATGGCGTAAGGCGTCTGGCCCTCCCGGGCGGTACGCAGGCGCAGGGCGGCGGCTTCGTCCTGCCGATGCCGCCAGCGGAGATTGCCCCGGTCCAGACGGCCCCGGATCGTGTTCTGACTCATGTTTCTCCTCCTCGAAGCTCATCAAAATCTCGTTCGTCCAGTTTTGAAAGTCCGGTTTATGGGACAGGGCGGCTGTTATCATGGGATCATCAAGAAAAACAGGAGGGATTTCCCATGAATGAAAACCTGACGCTGCCCACGCCCTGCCCCGCTCCCTGCAGTTCATCCCGCGGAAGCCTTGACGGCGATCCCTGCACCACCAGCACCGGCCTGCAGACCTTTACCGGCGCGCTCTTCCTCTTCTCCCTGGCCCTGATCCTGACCCTGGTGCTCCTGGCCTGAGGGCCGGAAGGCGAGTCCTCAGTCGAGGACCCGGATGCTCTCGATCACAGGCTGCTGATCGGCGGGGATGGTGCCGTTGTTGTCGATGGGCCGGGCGTCCTTCGCGATCTGCTCCAGGATCTCCATGCCCCCGGTCACATGGCCGAAGGCGGCATACTGGCCGTCCAGGTACTCCGAATCCGCTACGCAGATGAAGAACTGGCTGCTGGCGCTGTTCACGTCCCTGGCCCGGGCCATGGAGATGACGCCCTTCTTGTGGGAGATGGGATTGTCCCAGCCGTTGGCCGCAAATTCGCCCTGGATGGTCATGCCGGAGCCGCCGGTCCCGTCTCCCTTGGGATCGCCGCCCTGGACCATGAAGCCGTCCATGATCCGGTGGAAGGTAAGCCCGTCATAGAAGCCGCTCTGGGCCAGATTCAGGAAGTTCTGTACGGTGACGGGGGCGGCGGAGGCGTCCAGCTCCAGGGTGACGACGCCGTAGTCCCGGATGGTGATTTCCACATGGTGAAGCTCCCGGTACGTTGAGGCAGCGGGATTGTACCAGACAGCGCCAGCCTCCTTTTGGAGGAGGACTGCCCAATGGACAACAGGCACGATTCCCTCGGTGAGCTCGGCAGACCAGTCAGCCATCGCCGCGCTGCGAAGAGCGTCTCTGGCGATGGCATCCCGGGCGGGGAGCCGCTCCACGAAGAACATCACATGATAGCCGGCGTAGCCGGAGTTCTCTCCGTAAACGATGGCCGTGTCGCCATAGGCATGCTCGGCAAAACAGAACGCGTCAAACTCCGGGACCATTTGGCCCTGCATCACCGAGCTGTACAGACCGCCGTTGCTGCTGGAGCCGTGGTCCTCGGACAGGAGAGAGGCCAGAGAGGCAAAGGAGGCCTCGCTCTTGTCGGTCTGGTTGAAGGCGCTCAGAATCTCTTCGGCCTCAGCCCTGGCGGCTGCCTTGGCCTCGTCGGTATAGACCCCGTTCTCATCAGCCTCGGCCTTGATGAGGATGTGGTGGACAGCCGCCGCAGGCTCGGTGTTGTCCGTCCGGGCCAGGAAAAGCAGCACATACCAGCCGCTGCCCTCGGGAGCCTCTATGGCGGTGACGTCCCCGTTGGAGCGGCCATTCTCGGTCAGCCAGGGGCGGAAGGACTCCTCCAGACTGGAGCCAAGGACCGTACTGCGGAGGGTGGGAGTCTCGCCGGGGAACTCCTCGGCCAGAATGTCCGTCAAAGCGGTTTCGGGTTCCACCTCCCCGTCATAGCAGTCGGTGAAGCTCATCACCACCGCCTCGGCGGCGGACCTGGCCTCCGCAGCGCCGCCGACCTGGTCCGTCTGTACCAGGAAAAACGCATAGCTGTAGAGATCTCCCTCTGAGGGATCCGTATAGTATGCATTCAGCTCCTCCTCGCCGAAGCGAAGAGCGGTATACGCGCTGAAGAGCGCTTTGTCGGCAAGCGCATCCTCCTCCAGCGCGGTGCGGATCAGGTCCTCATCCGCGCCGGGGCCGAACACTGCACCCATGTACACGGAAGGGCTCACCTGATAATACGCAGCCGCCTCCTCGATGGCTTTGATCTGCGCGGCGGCGGAATCCGCGGCCAGCTGCTCTTCATAGGGGCTGAGGGAAATACCGTTCTCTTCGGCGTACTGCAGCAGGACAGCATCCCGCAGCATGCGGCCGGAAACCGTGTCCTCCAGGATCTGATTTGCCATCTCCTGGCCGAAATACTGCGCCACGGTATCGTAGTCCAGTGTGTAGCCGCCCAGATTCATGCTGATGCGCGCATTGGCGCGGATATAGCCGATCCGGGCGGGGGAGAAGTCCTTCTCTCCGATGGTCACCGCCACGGTGTTCCGGTACAGGGCCGGGGAGCAGTCCAGAAAGGCATAGGCGCCGATGAAGCTCACACTGTCCGGGATCTCCGCTTCGCTCAGATTGACGCAGTGGGCGAAGGCAAAGGAGCCGATGGCGGTAACGCCCTCTTCCACCACAACAGCGCGGATCTGCTCGCTGTATTCCATCCAGGGGGCTTTCCGGTCCGCATCGTCATAGTCGGCCATAGGCCCTTCGCCGGAGATCGTCAAGACTCCGTCCTCCAGCTTCCACTGCAGCTCGTCCGCTGAAAGACGCGTCGATTCCGACGACAAAGCCCCGGCGGACAAGGCCCCGCCGGCGGGGAGCGCGGCCATGCTCAGGACGGGGGCCGCCCCGCAGGCGGCGCAGCTCAGGGCCAGCAGCAGGCACAGCAGCAGGCAAAGGAGGGATTTCAGATTCTTCATGCCTTGCTTCCTTCTTTCGTTTGGTATTGTTCTGCCATGCGGACGGTCTCTGTCAGGTAGCGGATGGCCTCCACAGGGTATTTTCCCGCGGCGGTCTCCCCGGTGACCATGACGGAGGCGGCCCCGTCCAGCACGGCGTTGAAGATATCGCTGACCTCGGCCCGGGTGGGCACGGGGTTTTGCTCCATGGAGGAGAGCATCTGGGTGACTACCATGAAGTCCCGCCCCGCCGCCCGGCACTGGGCGGCGATGTGCTTCTGGGCGGCGGGCAATTCCCAGAGGGGCATGGCGTTGCCCAGGTCCCCCCGGGCGATGACGATCTCGTCGCAGGCGGGGAGGAGCTCCGGCAGATGGGCCAGGCCCTCCCGGTTCTCGATCTTGGCCAGCAGGCGCACATGGGAGCAGCCCGCGGCGTCCAGAGCGGCGCGGACCTCCTCCAGGTCCCGGCGGGAGCGGACGAAGGGCTGCATCAGGGCGCTGACGCCGCAGGCCCTGGCCGCGGCGATGTTGCGCAGATCCTCCTCCGTGAGAGCCGGCAGGCGGATCTCCTGCCCGGGCAGAGCCACGCTCTTGCGGCTCAGAAGCAGACCGCCCCGGTTCACGTGGGCTCTGCCGCCCCGAAGCACGGTCAGCAGCAGCTTCCCGTCGTCCAGCAGCAGCTCCTGACCTGAGGTGAGGGCGGCGCGCACCGGCTCGGGAAAGGGCAGCGCGTCCAGCTCCAGCGTCTCTCCATTCTGCAGCAGCCGTGGCGTTTTCAGCGCGCCGATGCGCAGCTCCGGGCCCTGCATGTCAATGAGCAGCTCCGCCAGGCGCCCGGCTTTTTCCTCCGCCCGGCGCAGCTGCTCCAGCTCCCCGGCAGCCTGCTCCAGGCTCCCGTGGGACAGATTCAGCCGCAGGCCGGTCATGCCCAGCTTCAGCATTGCCTCCAGGGTCTCCGCCCGGTCGCAGGCGGGGCCCAGGGTGCCGTAGATACGGATCATGGCATAGCCTCCTTTGTGCTTCCCCCAGCGGGGGAAGCTCCCGCGAAGCGGGTGATGAGGGAGAAACCGGACTCCGCAGTTTGTCCGTGCAGCGCTTCCCCCAATCTGCTGAGCCGGGCCAGGGATTTGGACAGCTCCGCCGCCTCCTCGCTCACCGGGACCGGGCCCTCTTCCGTGCAGACAAAGCTCTCCATGGGCACATGCTCCGGCAGCACCCGCTCGATCTCGTGGCGGATGTAGTGCATCTGGGTGCAGTGGGGGGAGCGGTCCACCGTGGCAAAGCGCAGGCTCTCTACCTGCCCCGTGCCCAGCACCGCCGTCAGCTTGGTGACGGCCAGGTTGAGGTGGCTCGCCTCCAGACAGAGGCTATATACCTGGTCCGCCTCCGCCGCCAGCACCGCGAAGGCCTCCGGCCAGACCTCCGGCAGACAGGCGCCTGCGATCAGCACCCGCCCCCGGAGGGAGTAGACGTTGGTTTCCAACAGGGGTTTCAGTTCCATAGATTGCTCCTCAGAAAATAACGAATGAATAGTGAATATTGAACAATGAACAATTACGGTGTGCCGCGAAGCGGCACGGACTTCAATCCGTCGCGCTCCGCGCGACTCCACAATTATTCATTATTCATTTTTCATTTTTCACTTTCTCACGCCAGGCCCGGTTTGCAGGGCCGTCCGATGGCGCGCCGGTGGGCGAAGTACAGCTCCTCGGTGGCCAGGGCCATCTTGGTGACGGAAAAGTCCGTCCCGTGAGGGTAGACGTACCAGGTGTCCTCCAGGGTGTTCAGGTCCACGCAGTCCCCGAACTTGCCCAGGTACTCGTATTCGATGTGGCAGGAGTAGAGACTGGGGACGGGCTTGAGCATCTCGAAGGGGTCCCCGTCCACGTCCGTGCCCCGGACGGTGAAGCCCTTCATGTCATGGACCAGGGTCCCTTCACCCAGGCGGATGAACTTTTTCGCGTTGGGAAGGGTATCCACATGCACCTGCAGCTCGCCGGAGGAGTAGGTCCCGGCCTCCACCTCCCGGCGGACGTTGGAGCGCTCCCACTCGTACCAGTCCGGGATGTGGGAAAACTCGGTCTCGCCCTCCAGAGCGGAGAGCTCCCCCAGCTCGCTCATCTCCCAGCGCTTGCCGCAGGCTTTGCAGAAGAGCCGGGTGCCCTCGGAGTCCATCCGGAACTCCGTTTTGCAGGCGGGACACTGGTAGAGCACCTTGTGCAGACCCTCGGCCCGGCCCTTGTAGGGCGTGCGGATGCCCCGTTCCTTCTGCCAGGCAAAGTCGTCATATTGAAAGGCCGCCACCAGTTTTTCATTGATTTCGTCGGCGCTGAGCTCTTTGAGCTGCTCCGGGGTGAAGAGCAGCGTGAATTCCGCCTCCGTGGGCTTGACGCCCCGGTCGTGCAGGTTCCAGAAGGGGGAGTTCACGTGGTGACCGTGGCAGATGAGGGTCACCACCGGGGCGCCCAGGAGCTTGCAGAGCTTGCCCAGGGAGGCCGGCAGCACCGCCGTGGTGCCGCAGAGGGAGTAGCGGGCCTCGGGGTAGATCATGGCCACGTCCCCGTTCTGGATCACCTGCTTGAGCTGACGCACCAGGGTCAGGTCGTTGGTGAATTTGCGCTTGCAGATGCAGCCCACGTCCCGCAGCAGTTTTTCCCGGCCGATGAAGCCGTCGATGGCCACCACGTAATTGGCCTTGTCCGGAAAGATGGTCCGGGTGGCCACCTTGAAGTCCAGAAAGGCGTTGTGATTGCAGAGCATTACGTAGGGCGGTTTCAGTCCTTCGGTGCCGATCCGGGTGATCTTCGCCCGGTGCTTGAAGGTGTCCGGCAGGCTCAGGGCGATGGTCAGGGGCCGGAGGTACCACTTGGTGGAAACCGGAGGCGCCTTCATGTCGAAGCGTTCAAATGTCTGTTTCATGGTCTCTCTCCTTTAGTAAACGATGATTTCTTCATCGTTTACTTTATCGCCAGTCTGCGAAGGCCTGCCGCTTCCTGCGGGATCAGCTTTTCCAGCTCCTCCGCAGAGATCAGGCGGAAGCCCTCATATCGAAACGCCGGCGCCGTGGCGCAGGAAAGGAAGGTGCAGCCCGTCTTGTCCAGGTTTTCCGCCGCAAAAACCGCGCCTGCCGGCAGGAGCACGCAGGCCCGTTCGCCTGCCGCCGGGTCCCGGCCCAGCAGCATCGTCCGCAGCTCACCCTGAAACAGCACCGTGATTTTCAGCCCGCAGCCCTCATGATAATACCAGAGCTCGTCACAGTCGATCTGGTGGAAGTGAGACACTTCTTCCCCGTCCAGAAGAAAGAAGATGCTCCCGGCCAGAGGCCGCCCATCCATGTCCCAGGGGCAGGTGTAGTCCTCTGCGAACCAGCCCCCTTCGGGATGCGGCTGCAGGCCGTAAGCGATGATCAGTTCCTGTGCTCTTTTCATGCCCCTCCTCCTCTCTTCGTTTTCTCCACTTTACCACAGCGGAACGAGGGATTCAAGAAAAAAGCAAACAGGACGCGGTTGGTGAGAAGCCGATTCAAAGCCGGGTGAAAAAAGCGGATCGAGGTCCTTTTCCTCGATCCGCTTTTTGCGCTTGTAGGCTTTCGGGTTCTCCGGCCGGCGGGTCACGGGACTCAGCCCGCCCCAGGTGTTCCGCCGGGCGGCGTCCAGCTTCCGCTTCTGCTTTTTGGAGAGTTTTTCGTAGGGGATGAACTTTTCCATCATATCCACTCCTTTCGGGCTTTGGACGATATCGGCAGCACGATGTTCCCACCGGAGAGGCGAAATGAAGACGGCTTCACCTAATGAAGGAATGAAGAGCGGCTTCGCCGCATGAAGAAATTGTGGTATCGCCTTCGGCGATGGATCGAAATTCCCCCTATTCCCCAGTGTGCGCACTGGGGACTTCCCCCAAAGGGGGAAGCAAGGCCGCGTCTTGGCTCCCCCTCTGGGGGAATTGCGGGCTCGCGCTGCCGGTAGCAGATGAAGCGAGCCCGGAATTTCCGCAGCGGTCGAAAAATGCAAGGAAGAGCGTACGCCCGCAGCATTTTTCGGGCACCGCAAGGCGGACAGCTGTCGAGCGAGCGCAGCGAACGAGATTGAAGGGGTCATTCCTTCATTCCTTCATTTCTTCATTTCTTCATTTCTTCATTCCTTCACTCCGCAGATAGTCCGCCAAGATTTCCTTGTGGCTCCTTACCAGGCCATCAGGGATGTCCTCCGGCTTGAACCAGCGGAGACACACGGACTCGCCGTCGTTGACTTTCGCCTCGCCCAGGGGTTCGTCGCAGGCGTAGGCGCAGTTCACCACATACCACTCGTCCCCGTTGGGGGCGGAGCAGAGGGCGTCCGGCCCGGAATAGACCCCGATGAGCCGGAGCCTGCCCAGCTCCAGGGCCGTCTCCTCCCGGACCTCCCGGCGGGCGGTGTCCTCGGTGGACTCGCCCAACTCCATCAGCCCGCCGGGGAAGGCCCAGCGGCCCGCGGGGTGGCGGCGCTCCTGCAGCAGGAGCTCGCCCCTGTCGTTGCGGATCACCACGCTGCTGCCGCAGAGGATCACACGCCGATGACCCACCAGCTTCCGGAGATCTTCGATATAGCCCACGGTCTTTCCTCCTCAGCGAAAGCAGTTGCGCTCTTTGTCGTAAATAAAGCCCGCTGCGTCCAGCTGGCGCTCCAGGGCCTCCCGATCCAGCTCCAGATCCTCGCAGAGATCCTCCAGGGAAGCATAGTCGTCCCGGAGCTTTTGGTTTACATAACTCAGAAGAACGAAGGGGTCTTTCGGCAGCATGGCTCAGTCCTCCGCACGTTTCAGATGGATCTGTACGCAGGGGTAGTCCCCCATCATCCGGGGCAGGGTCAGGCCCGCGTAGAGCAGGGCCGCGCCGCTGAAGATCTCGGGCAGGGGCTCCGGGGGCTCAGGCAGATAGGCCGCGAAGGTCTCCAGGCCCTCCAGCCGGTAGCGGGCCGCCGGGTCCAGACCCTTCAGGCGCAGGTGCAGGGGCCGGGGATTGGCCCGGGGATGGGTCACGATCAGGTTCACCAGGCTCTCGTCCTTCGTCTCCGATACGATCTGCCAGGCCTCGTAGTCCCGCTTATCGTCCAGCTCGGTCAGGCGATACAGGTCTCCCTCCCGGGCGAAGTCCTCCAGCTCCCGGAAGCGGCGGATCTGGCCGCGGATGCGCTCCTTTTCCTCCTCGCTGAGCCTGCCGGGGTCCAGCTCATAGCCGAAGCCGCTGGCCATGGCCGCCATGGCCCGGGTGTCCAGGGGCGTGCGCCGGCCGGTCTGGTGGTTGGGAGAGGCGGAAACGTGGGCTCCCACGGCGGAGAGCGGGTAGCCGTAGCAGCTGCCCCGCTGGATCGTCAGGCGCTCGATGGGATCCGTGTCGTCGCTGCACCAGATCTGGGGGAAATAGGCCAGCATCCCCGCGTCGAAGCGGCCGCCGCCGCCGGCACAGCCCTCGAAAAGCACATGGGGAAACTCCGCCGTCAGCCGCTCCAGGACGCTATAGAGCCCCAGCGTGCAGCGGTGAGCCAGCTCGCCCTGGCGCTCGGGGGGCAGGGCGGGACTGTAAAGATCGGTGAGACTGCGGTTGAAATCCCACTTGATATAGTCGATGTCGTAGCGGCGAAGAAGCCCCGCCACGGTCTCATAGATCCAGTCCGTGACCTCGCTGCGGCTCAGGTCCAGGGCCAGCTGGCTGCGGCTGAGGGCCGGCTCCCGTCCGGGCACGCCCAAGGCCCAGTCCGGATGAGCGCGGTAGAGCTCCGAATCCTCGCTGACCATCTCCGGTTCCACCCAGAGGCCGAACTGCAGTCCCAGCTCCTTCACGCCCCGGATCAACGGCTCCAGGCCGCCGGGGAGCTTCTCCTCGTTCACGAACCAGTCCCCCAGGCTGCTGCGGTCGTCGTTCCGGCGGCCGAACCAGCCGTCGTCCAGCACGAAGAGCTCCGCTCCCAGGTCCCTGGCCTCCCGGGCGATGGTCAGGATCTTGTCCCGGTCAAAGTTGAAGTAGGTGGCCTCCCAGTTGTTGAGCAGCACCGGCCGCTCTGCCGTGCTGAAGGGACTGCGGCAGAGGCAGCGGCGGAGAAAGCGGTGGTAACGCTGGGACAGGGCGTTGAGTCCGTCGTGCCGGAAGCAGAGCAGGGCCTCCGGGGTATCAAAGCTCTCCCCGGGCTGCAGAGTCCAGGAAAAGCCCTCGGACAGCAGCCCGGCGGTGAGGCGCACGGAACCCATCTGGTCCTTCTCCGCCTCCAGCTCGAAGCTGCCGGAGTAGACCAGCATGAGCCCATAGCAGTCCCCGGCGTCCTCGGTGGCATGGCGGTTGCAGAGGATGGCAAAGGGATTGTGCTGATGACTGGAGGCGACCCGCCGGGAGCCCAGGCGCATGACGCCGTTCATCATCGGCAGGCGCTCCGGTTGGCGCTCCATGGCGTGGCGGCCGTGGAAGTGCAGCAGGTCCCAGTCCCCGAAGGGCAGGTCCAGGCAGCAGGAGGCGGTCTTTTCCAGGCGCAGCGCTCCCTTGCCCGTGTTGCGCAGACGGAGGGCCCGGGTGATCAGGTCCCGGCTCTCGTACACGGCGTACAGGAGCTCCGCCTCCAGGCCCAGAACCTCGTCCGCCAGGGTGACGGACAGAGTCTCCGCCTCCCCTGCGGGGTCGAAGGCCGCGGGCAGACCGTTGAGGGCGTACTTCCCCGGGCGGATCTCGTGGCGCACATAGCGCAGTTCCGCGCCGCGGCGCCCGTCCTCCGTGACCGCGCAGACCGAGGGCGTGCGGAAATCCCCGCTGTTGGCGCCGCTGAGCTCCTGGGGCAGGGTGTCCAGAGACCAGCCCCGGGTCACGGCGGCCAGCGCGTGAGGATTGGGAGAGAAGCCCACGTCTTTTTTCAGGTGCAGCGCGCCGAAGTTCCCCTCCGCCCGGCGGCCGTAGTAGGTATGCAGCAGATGCCCCAGGGGGCCGATCTGCATCTGATAGCTGCTCTCCCGGGTGTTCAGCGTGATGGTCCGGGCCGCGGCGTCATAGACGATACTCATACAGAAACATCCTTTACTTTCACGATAAGAACGCCGCCGACCCCGGCGGCAGATAGAATGAAGAAATGAAGAAATGAAGAAATGAAGAAATGAAGAAATGAAGAAATGAAGCAATGAAGAAATGAAGAAATGAAGAAATGAAGAAATGAAGAAATGAAGAAATGAAGAAATGAAGAAATGAAGAAATGAAGAAATGAAGAAATGAAGAAATGAAGAAATGAAGAAATGAAGAAATGAAGAAATGAAGAAATGACCCCTTCAGTCTCGTTCGCTGCGCTCGCTCGACAGCTCCCCCGGAGGGGGAGCCAAGATGCGGCCTTGCTTCCCCCTTCGGGGGAAGTCCCCAGTGCGCACACTGGGGAATAGGGGGAATTACAATCCGTCGCGCAGCGACACCATAATTCCTTCATTAGCAACGCGTCTTCATTTCTTCATTTCTCTCTCGCTTTTCCGATCCTTTGGCCCAGGCGGACGGGAGTCTCCTCCCCCCGGGCGGAAGCGTCCAGGATCTCGGGCAGCAGCTCGGCCGCGTCCTTCTGCAGCAGCAGAATAATGGTGGAGCCGCCGAAGGCGAAATGGCCCTTTTCCTCGCCGCGGGCGACCTGCCTGGGCCAGAGATGGTCATTCACGATCTTCCCCACCAGCAGGGCCCCCACCTCCATCTGGATGGCGGGGCCGAAGCGCTCCGTCTCGATCAAGGTGTATTCCCGGCAGTTTTCGGTGAAGACCGGCACGTCTGCCAGAGCCACGGGCCGCACGGTGTGCAGCAGCCCGGGGAGAAACACGTTTTCCCCTTTCCGGCCGCTCTCAAAGTAGCAATAGCGGTGGTAGTGCTCCACGCAGAGGCGAAACACCAGGCAGATCCCGCCCTGAAAGCGCCGGGCCAGATCCTTGTCTCCCAGAAGGCGCTCCAGAGACCAGCGGCTCTGCTTCACGGGCAGCACCGTGTCCTCCTCCACGGGCACCAGGGTCAGCAGCCCGTCGCAGGGAGAGATCAGCGCCGCCGGATCCGGATCCACCGGGCGGCGGCCCGGCTTTATCGGGCGGCAGAAAAAGTCGTTGAAGCAGGCAATGTCCCGCAGGTCGTAGTCCTCCAGCTCGATGCCGGCGGAGCGGACGAAGGGCTTTATCAGCGCCTTGGAGGCCCGGGTCTCCAGAAAGCGGCCCGCAGCCGCGGAGACCGGGCGGCTCACCAGGGGCCGCAGCAGCGCCCGTCCGGGAACGGTGCCGTACAGAAAGTCCAGCGCCTCCATCAGGGCGTCACCCGGCTCAGAATCAGGAAGGCCAGAAACTCCAGGAAGCCGATGCCCACCATGATCAGCACGCCCTTTCGGCCGGGCTTGCGGATCTTGAAACGGCCCACAAAGAGGAAGGCCATGATCAGCATCACGACGAAATAGGGCACGCTCAGGTCAAAGCGGGGGATGTAGTGCAGCAGCAGCACCATGGGGAAAACCAGAGCCGCGGTGGTCACGGGCAGGCCGGTGAAATAGGCCACGCCGTTTTCCCGGATTTCCTGCTCCCGCTCGTCTTCGGTGGCGTTGAAATAGGCCAGGCGGATCATGGCCGCCAGGATGTAAAGGAGCGCAATGAGGATCAGCGCTGCCCGGTACAGGTCCGAGTGGGCCGCGGCAGTCTCCGGATCCAGCCAGCTCTCCGGCAGCTCGTGCAGGTCCGACAGGCGCTGGTTGTGCCGCAGCATGGACATGCCGATGGCCGCGGGCAGCACGCCGAAGGAGATCAGGTCCGAGAAGGAATCGATCTGCACGCCGAACTTCAGCTCCAGGGGACTGCGGTTCTTTTTCGTGCGGGCCACACGCCCGTCAAAGCCGTCGCAGAGGCCGGCAAAGAGCATCAGAAACATGCCTATGTAGGGATGTCCCACGCCGCTCATGGCGATGATGGTGCCGGTGCAGCCGGCCAACAGGGACATATAGGTGAGGATCACCGTATAATCGTATACGCCGATCATGTCTGTGTCTCTCCTTTCTCTTTCTTGTGCAGCAGCATGTAGCCCAGCAGGGTAATGATGCCGCTGGTGGCAACACAGATATAGAACATCAGCCCACGGCTGAGCATCTCCAGCCGGATCGCCTCTTCGATCGCGATAAAGCCCAGGCAGGAGAACGCATCCAGCATCAGATAGTCGGCCACGCCCATGGCGCCCGGGATGGGCACCGGCGCGTAGCCCAGCACCACCAGACACTGGGACGCAAAGAGCATGCCCGCATATTTCAGTTCCCCGCCCAGGGCCAGGTAGATGCACATGGGCACCGCCAGCTGCAGGCCCCGCTGAAGGGTGTTCCAGACCAGCGCCCGCAGAAAAACGCTGCTCTTACCCTTCATGATCCGGGCGCAGGTCTCGTACTCCGCCTGGGCGGTATCCAGCTTCTTCAGCCGGTGATCCAGGCGGTGGATCAGCTTCTTGCCGTGCAGGAAGCGGACGAAGCGCCGCAGCAGGTCAAAGACCGTAGGCCCCTTGCCCAGCAGAACGAAGAAAAGGATCGTGAGCCCCACCTGGATGATAAAGCCCAGGGCGATGAGGACCTGGGAAACCGTGCTCAGGTCAAAGAAGAGTCCCGGCCAGAAGATCACCGAAGCCAGGCCCAGGATGATCAGCGACAGGGTATAGAGGATCAGGTTCACCAGCAGGGTCACGGTGGCGGCGCCGGCGGGGACCCCGTCCTTCACCATAAAATAGGCGCTGGCGGGCTGACCGCCGGTGGCCGAGGGGGTAATGGCGGAGAAATAGATATCCGAGGTGCTGTAGATGATACAGCGGGAGAGAGGCTGACGGTATCCGATCCCCTTGAGCAGAGCGGACAGCGCGATCGCTTCCAGCACCACAAAGAGCACCGTACAGCCCACCGCAGCCAGCAGCCACAGCGGGTCCGCCTGGCTAAGACTGTCCACAATGTCTGCCAGCGACCACTTTTTGCTCTGTGACATCACCGCCCAAATGGACAGAGCGGCCAGTCCCAGGGAAAACAGGGACCAAAACAGTTTTTTTCTCCCACTCATAAGCCTGTGTTCCACCATGAAAAGAAATTGATCCGGATCCTAACTAAATAGGCATGCTGAAAAACAGCACCACCATAAATAAAACCAATGTGGTATACTGGGTATACGGCAAAGGTCGAAAGGTAACTGGGCAAGAAGCCCGAATACTAAATTGACACGAGGATTCCTCGTTGCACCGCGAA
>JAFWQQ010000112.1 GCA_017545165.1 Oscillospiraceae bacterium | reverse complement strand
TATCCCGGTTTTGCTTTCTGTACCTCTGAAGTTCCTCTTTTTCTTCTTCTGTGAATGTGTATTTCTTCACCTTGCATCACCGGAACTATTTTACCACAATAACCGCCTTGGTTCAATCCTTTTAATTGAATATTAGTATAAAACAATGACTCGCCCTGCGGCCTTCCGGCTTTTGGTCGGGTCGTTGTTTTTTGCTTTTTCACGCCTCTGCCTGCGGCTCCTGGCCGGCCTTGGCGAGATAGCGGCGGATGACCTCCACCATCCTCTTGTTTTCAAAGCCGGCCTCGATCTCCTCCATATCCACGGTCCGGCCGGAGAGGATCCCCTGGATCAGCACCTCGGCGTAGAGCACCTCCCGTGTCATGGGGTCCTTCAGGTGGCTGAGCAGGTCCATATTCATCTTCTGATTGATCCCCTCCACCATGCCGGTGAAGAAGCAGCAGTCCTCGCCGAAGAGCTTACCGATGCTCTCCATATACCGAAAGCCGGTGACCACGTCCTCCAGGCGCATCAGCCTGCGCTCCCTGGCGGCCAGGATCCCGCCGTTGAGCAGCTTGTCCGCCGTGGTGTTCAGAAGATCGCAGAGCTCCAGCAGGATCCCCGTGTCGGGGAGGGTGTCGCCGTTTTCCCATTTGGAGACGGCCTGGAAGGAGATGTTCAGCTTTTCCGCCAGCTCCTTCTGGGTCATGCCGGCTGCCTTCCGCAGGTGCTGGATGTATTGTCCGATTTTCAAAGTGTCCATGAGTTTGCTCCTTATGTTGTGTATTTCGCGGCCCGCGAGATCATACTACCGCAAAAGGAGCCCGCCGTAAATAACTAGAAAATTGAAAAGATTCTAGTTTAAGTTGAATTCCCGCCTGCTCGCAGCTTTTGCTTGCTCTGGCGTCCCCGGCGCACGAAAACGCACGCTCCCGATCCCTCCGCCGATCCGCACAGCCTCTTGCGCCAAGGCGCCGGATTTGGTACAATTCTTCCAAGAACAAAGCGAGGTGCGAGCCGTGGACTACCTTACTACCCTTGATTCGCCCCTGGGTGAGCTGATCCTGGCCTCCGACGGCCTGGCCCTGACCGGGCTCTGGTTCCGGGGACAAAAGCACGAAGGAGCCGGGCTCTCCGCCGAGACCGAGACGCGGGAGCTGCCGGTTTTCGCCGAGACCCGCCGCTGGCTGGCATCGTACTTTGCCGGGCGGGAGCCGGACTTCACGCCGCCCCTGGCCCCCCGGGGCAGCGCCTTTCAGAAGCGGGTCTGGGACCGGCTGCGGCGCATCCCCTACGGGCAAACCCTGTCCTACGGGGACCTGGCCCGGGAGCTGGGCTGTGCTTCCGCCCGGGCAGTGGGCCAGGCCGTGGGCCGCAACCCCATCTCCCTGCTGATCCCCTGCCACCGGGTGCTGGGGACCGGAGGCCGGCTCACCGGTTATGCCGGGGGCCTTGCCCGCAAGGAAGCCCTGCTGCGCCTGGAGGGCGCGCTGCCGGAAAAGGAGGAGCCAGCATGCAAATGAGCTATTGCCCCGTCTGCGGGGAGAAGCTGTCCCTGCGGCCCCACCCGACGGAGCCGCCCACCCTCTGGTGCCGGCGCTGCGAGGACTGGCGCTTTCCCCTGTTCAGCGCCGCCGTCAGCGTGATCCTGCTGGATCAGTCCAGGGAGCGGATGCTGCTGATCCGCCAGTACGGGGAGCCGGACCCGGTGCTCCCGGCGGGCTATGTGGACAAGGGCGAGACCGCCGAGGCCGCCGTGGTCCGGGAGATCCGGGAGGAGCTGGGCATGACCGCCCTGTCCCCCCGCTTCCTGGGCAGCCACTACTACGCCCCCTCTGAGACCCTGATGCTGAACTTCCTGGCCGTCGCCGCCGAGGACGAGGCCCGGCCAAACGCCGAGGTGGACGGCTGGGAATGGGTCCCGGCGAAGGAGGCCCGCTCCCGCGTCAAGCCCGGCGGTCTGGCCGAAGTGCTGCTGGCGGACTGGGACGGAGCCTGACGCCCGCTGTCCTGCGGCAACGCCCACCCCGTAGGGGCGACCTTTGGTCGCCCGCGCTCTTGCCTCCCCCATAGGGGGAGGTGGCGTCCGCCGGTCCCCCGCGAGGCGGACGACGGAAGGGGTCCGAAACCACTGAAAAACAGGGGTTTTTGTGCCAAGACATTGCCTATCCCAGGTCACTTATGCCACAGCAAGAGGAAAGATTTCAAAATGGTCCCAAAATGGTGCAGAAAAAGCGCCTGTGAGGGCGGCAATTCTCTTCAGATTTACCGCAATTCCGGTAAGCTTTGCTTGGAAGGCAACGCTTCGCAAGCCCCAGCCTCTGGCTCGGGCTAAACCATGCAGGCACTTCATTTCTGCGTTCTTCCATTCGTGAGAAGCACGCTTTTTGTAATGCTCCTTGAACTCCTCCGTCTGTTGTTCTTTGCTCTTTTCAAAAAAGAGAGGAACCGACTCGGACACCTCAAGCTTTTTTGCGGTAGATTTTGTCTTCCCGATGCAAGTTGCCCTATGTGGGCAATTCGCACATTGTTGTTTGGAGAACAGATATACCAGCAGCCTGTATTCTCTTCCGTTTTTCAACCTGGTTCTTTTCTTCTTGCTAACGGTATAGTTTCCCATAAAGCAGAACCACTGATCGCTGTCCTTGTTGTAAGAATACAACTGCTCATCAACCTTGTAGACAGACGCGCTTACCGGTATGTATCCCTTGATCTTTTGTTCTTCCAGCTTTTTGAGTATGTCAGGGCGAAAATAGGCCTTGTCACCCAGCATCCCGTGAACCGTTACTCCGGCGTCTGCCGTTCTGCGGAGTAAAGGGCCAAACTCTTTTCCGTCAACGTATTCTCCGCTGTGAACATCCATCGCTGTGATGATGCGTTCTTCCGCAGTCATTGTGTATTCTGTTTTGTAGCCGAAAAAACGGTCGGTCTGGGATTTGCTTCCTACGCGGGCATCTTTATCCGCCAAAGATCGGAGTCCTTTTTGCAGAATAAACTTCTCATCAGAGAGGATTTCTCGGCATTCCTCCAGAACAGCCGATGTATGATCTCCAGCGTATGCTTCGGCTTGGTCCATTAAGCCTTCCAAATAAGCTCGCATGGTTGCTTTGGATTCCTGCGGATCTTCTATTTCCTTGTACTCTGGGATCTGCGTGTCAATGGAATCTGGAACACCTCTGCAATCCTTTTCAAGCCCCTTAAATATCCGCTTTGCCAGATGCTTCATAATTCGTTCCGGCACCTGCTTTTTGCAGTTAGCGGAAATATGAGTGCTGTCAATGCTTAAATCTGTGCCTTTTATGATTCCTTTCTCTACACATTGGCGTACGATCTCTGACATCACATCATCAAGCGTCGTATCTTTCATGCGCTGCGTTCGGAATTTTGCCAGCAAACTTGGATTTGGGAGTTTATCTTCGGGGTTCAGGCCAAGAAACCACAGAAAGGCAAGATTGTACGTAGATTCTTCGATCACTCGTTCGTCTGAGAAGCCGTAAAGATATTCCAGCATATTCAGTTTCATCATCATTTCCGGCTCCTTGGCCGGACGTCCGAAGTCCTTGCAGTAGCTGTCTGCCAGGAGCTCGATAATGAAGCTGAAGTCAACCGCGCGGTCAATCCGCTTAAGAAGATGGTTTTCCGGTATTTTCTCGTACAACACACTATAGAAGCTCAACTGCTTTTCCTTGATCTTCAGCATCTCCGCACCCTCTTGTGTTTGATGCTTCTATTATACCATGCTGACC
>JAFWQQ010000111.1 GCA_017545165.1 Oscillospiraceae bacterium | reverse complement strand
GAAAAATCAATATAAGTATTCCGGGGAAGCCTCTCGGCTCTAAAATCTTATTGAAGCTTTCTCAAGCTCTCAAAAGAATTTTTTACGACTTTTCAGTCGTGTAAGAACCCTTCTCTGGTGCTTATTTAGCATAAGCTTTTTTCTTACATTGTTCAATTTTCAAGGTACATCCTCGCTCCCGCCTCATCGGCGTCAGCCTGATTATAATAGCACAGGCATTATCACTTGTCAACTACTTTTTTCATTTTTCAGAAAAATTTTTTAGAAACAAGTCGACGCCGGAAAGCTTGTGGTGCGGTGATTGATAATATAGCACTTCATCAGGGCCTTTGTCAATACTCTATTTTCGATCTTTTGCAGAAATTGTTTTAACCCCAAAATGTAGTATTTCCAAGGCTTTCGCAGCACAAGGGCGCTCACTTGTCCCCGATCGTCCCTATGTACGGCAGGGGCGCCTTCTTTCCACCGAGCGCGTTTGTGATTCCCTTATAGATAAGGTAAAAATGGAGGAGGGTAAAGATCCAGCCAAAGGCGGTGAAGTATTTCAGCACTCTGGTCACAAGCGTAAAGAGGAAGAGCTTGAAGCCCTGCTTGGCATGATATTTTGTATAGTCGTCATTCGGCGTCAGAAAATACGGCAGCACAAACAATGCGTCGAGATAGCTCAGGGCCGCAAGGGCGTAATTGCCGCTTTTTGCACCGGCTTGCTGATCTCCCGTTTTGCCGGTATCCGTTTCGCTCCGATGCACGCGGTCCTGCTGCTCATGCCTTGTCCCTTGCTCTGTCTGGCGGCGGGCATATTCCTCACGCGCCCATTTGCGATTCTCCGCCTGCCGATCCCGACGCGCCTTTTCCTCCTCGGCCCATTTTCTGTTTTTCTCTTGCTGGATCCGGCGCTGCCGTTCCATTTCCTGCCGGGCATACTCCTCCTGCTCGTGTTGGGTCCTTTTCTGTTCGGCTGCCTCCTGCTCGGCCTTTTTCGCGGCAGCGGCAGCGCTTTGTGCCGATTCGTCATATCCGCAGGCCAGGCAAGCGCTCAAACCGTCCGGAATATACGCTCCGCAGCTTTTGCAATAGGGCATGAGGATTCCTCCCTCCAAAGGCTTGTTTTTTTATTATACGCCCTGATGCCTCGCTTTTCAAGCATTTATGCGCAGAATCTATGGCTTCCGATCTGAACGATCAGAGGCCGGGACCAGATCCAGCGGCTGGTGGCTGTAGCAGGGTTAAAATAGTAGATGGCGCCGTAACAGGGATCATAGCCGTTCAGCGCCTCCTGCGCGGCCCGCCAGGCGCTCTCGGCGATGGGCTGGTCAAACTGGCCGTCGTCCAGGCAGGAAAAGGCCCCCGGCTGATAGACCACGCCGGAAACGCTGTTAGGAAAGGAGGGGTGCTCCACCCGGTTGAGAACTACCGCGCCTACAGCCACCTGGCCCACATAGGGCTCCCCTCTCGCCTCGGCGGAGATGAGTCTGGCCAACAGATACAGATCCCCCGACTGGCTTTTTGACGCGCCTCCTCCCCCGCCGCTGGGACTGATCCCCAGGGCCGCCAGGGTCTGATTCCCCACATGTCCGTCCGCACTTAGGCCGTTTTTCTGCTGAAACCAGCGCACAGCCGCCTCGGTGCGGCTGCCGAAAACGCCGTCCACAATGCCGTCGTAATATCCCCAGTTTTTCAGTCTTGTCTGGATCTCTGTAACGACCTGTCCGCTGCTCCCCTTCTTATATAAATCTGCCGAGGCACTCTGGGCCAGGGCGATGATGAAAATGTTGACGGCAAAAAGGATCGCCAGGGCCAGAAGCAGCCGTTTCCGTTCCGCAGACATAGGAAATCCCCCTCACAAGCTTTTTGCTTAGTTTGTGAGGGGGATCGATTTTTATTCAGTTGTTTACTTTGCCTTGCTGCGGATCTCCTCCAGGATCTTCGCCGTGAAGTCCTCCAGGCTCATGGCGCCCAGGTCCTCGCCGGCGCGGGTGCGGACGGAGATGTTGCCGGCCTCCGCCTCCTTGGCGCCGATGATGAGCATGTAAGGCACCCGGTCCTCCTGCTGGGCCAGACGGATCTTATAGCCGATCTTCTCGTTCGACTCGTCCAGCTGCACGCGCACGCCGGCGTCGGCCAGCTTGTCGTAGACCTCCCGGGCGTAGTCCAGGGTCTTTTCGCTGACGGGCAGAACCTTGACCTGCAGAGGCGCCAGCCACAGGGGGAAGCGGCCCTTGGTCTCCTCGATGAGGTAGGCCATGAAGCGGTCAAGCGAGCCCAGGATGGCCCGGTGGATGACCACGGGGCACTTCTCCGTGCCGTCGGAGTCGATATAGCGCAGATCGAACTTGGCGGGCAGGCAGAAGTCCAGCTGGCAGGTGGAGAGGGTGTACTCCGCGCCCACGGCGGGCTTCACGTTCACGTCCAGCTTGGGGCCGTAGAAGGCGGCCTCGCCGATCTCCTCGGTAAAGTGGATGCCAAGCTCCGTCAGCACCTGGCGCAGGGCCTCCTCGGCGGTGTTCCACATCTGGTCGTCATCGTGATATTTCTTCTTGTCTGCCGGATCGCGCAGGGACAGGACACAGCGATAGTCGGTAATGCCGAAGTCCTTATAGGCGTCGAAGATCAGATCGCAGACCTTGCTGACCTCGTCCTTGATCTGGTCCGGGGTGCAGAAGAGATGGGCGTCGTTCTGGCAGAAGTGCCGGGCCCGCTCGATGCCCTTCAGGGTGCCGGAGGACTCAAAGCGGAAGTCGTGGGCGATCTCGCCGATGCGCAGGGGCAGGTTCCGGTAAGACCGGGGACGGCTGGCGTAAATGCGCATGTGGTGGGGGCAGTTCATGGGACGCAGCACGTATGCCTCGTTCTCCAGCTCCATGGCGGGGAACATGTTGTCCTTGTAGTGCTCCCAGTGGCCGGAGGTCTTGTAGAGCTCCACGGAGCCCACGCAGGGGGTCATCACATGCTGATAGCCCAGACGGCGCTCCTTCTGGACGATATAGTTCTGCAGCTCCTCCCAGATGATGGCGCCGTTGGGCAGGAACATGGGCAGGCCGCGGCCCACCAGATCGTCGGTCATGAACAGCTGCATTTCCCGGCCGATCTTGCGATGATCCCGCTCCCGGGCCTCCTGCTGCTGCTTCTCCCACTCGGCCAGCTCCTCGTTGGTACGGAAGGCCACGCCGTTGATGCGGGTGAGCATCTGGCGGGAGGAGTCGTTCTTCCAGTATGCGCCGGACTGCTGGGTGACCTTGAAGGCCTTCAGCGCCTTGGTGTAGGTCAGGTGGGGTCCCAGGCACATATCCACATACTCGCCCTGCTGATAGAAGCTGAACTCCGTCTCCTCGGACAGGTCCTCCATATGCTCCAACTTGAACTTCTCGCCCCGCTCCTCCATGAGCTTTTTGGAGTCCTCCCGATTGAGCACGAAGGACTTGATAGGAAGATTCGCCTTGACGATCTTCTTCATTTCCTTCTCGATGTTCTCCAGATCCTCCTGGGTCAGCTTGGTATCACCCAGATCCACGTCATAGAAAAAGCCGTTCTGGGTGGCGGGGCCGTAGGCAAAGTCCGCCTGGGGAAACAGGCGCTTGATGGCCTGGGCCATGATGTGCGCGGCGGTGTGGCGCAGGACGTGCAGTTCCTCCTCCTGCGGGCATTCGCCGACGGTTCCGTCCTTGTAGATGATCTTCATTTTCATACCCTCCCAACAAAAAACACCCTCAGCGGCATTTTGCCGCCAAGGGTGCATGAAAATACACGGTTCCACCTTGGTGTTTCACTCATTGCGACCGGATAACGGGGTCAGCCCGGGGCGGCATTTCCTCCGCCCGGCTCGGGAGCGGTCAGTCCGTCGTTTTCGTCGGGGCGGCTTGCAGCCTGGGCCTGCCCTCTCTGTGCGGAAAAACGACGCTGTTCTCCGTCAAAGCCTTTGTATGCGGGTATAGTATCACCCAATTTGCTTTCTGTCAACAGGGAAAATCACGGATGTTCCTTGATTCCGGCAAGGACCCACTCGCCGCCGGAGCTTCTCTCCAGTCTCCACAGCGCGGGAATGTTCATAGAGCCGCAAACCGTTTTCCCCTCCCGATCCAAGGCCTTTTGCGTGTAGAAAACCCAGATATAGGCCGAGCCGCTGTAGCCGTCCACGCTGTCGCCGTTTTCGGGAAAGTGCGCCGTCCAGAGCGCAAGACTGTGCCGCTCCTCCACCGCCTCGGGATAGTGGTCCCTGTCGCTGCAATAACGGGCAAGCAGGCCGAAGCGCTCCTCCGCCTCCGCGCTGGAGATTTGAAGCGTGGAAAAGGCCTCTTCCGCCAGTTCCATGGTTTCCCGCGCCAGACGCAGGTCCCGCGGGGAACCGCGAGAGAGCAGCAGCTGGATCTCGCCGGTTTCGAAATAACTGGGCTGCCAGACCCGCAGAGCATAGTAGATCGGGAAGCGGTACAGAAGCAGGGCCAAAACCGCGGCCGAAAGGATCAACAGGCCGATCCGCCTTCTTCTCCGGTTCTTCTCCCTTTCCTGCCGCTGTTCCGTCTGCAGCGTTTCCCGGTAAATCTGTATCTGCTCCTGCTGCGCTTCTTCCGGCTCGGAAATCCTCTCGCAGCGCAAAAGCTCCAGCACGCTGAGCTGCAGGATCTCCGCAAGTTCTTCCAGCTTGCTCAGGTCCGGGAGACACTTTCCGCGCTCCCACTTGCTCACGGCAGCCGGGGTAACATGCAGGAGCTCCGCCAGCTGGGTCTGTGTCAACTGACGAGCAGTCCGTTCCTCTCGCAGAAACGGTCCGAATTTGACTGGCTCCATTCCATCCCCTCCCACCTAAACATAGCACAGAGGCCGTTTCTTGTAAAACGACCTCTGGTTGAATTCCCGGTTTCTCTCCGGTGTTACTTTCTTCTCTTTTCCGCCGCGCGCTGGAAGACTTTAACCAATTCCACCACCGGGATCACGCAGAGACCCAGTCCGATGGCGATGCCGTACTGTTCAAGGCTGACTCTGGTAAACTCAAAAGCCGCGGCCAGGGGGGGCAGCTCGCAAACGGCGGTAGTAAGCAGCAGCGATAGCACGCCAGCCGCCAGCAGAAGTCCGTTCACGCCTCCCAGGCGGAAGATGCTGCGGCGCTGAGAGCGCATGTTGAAGGCGTGGAAGATCTCCGCCATGGACATGGTGATGAAGGCCATAGTGGTTCCCAGGCCGCTGTTGCCAAGCTGCCAGGCGCCGCTCTCGGCATGGGCGCCGATGAGATAGGACGTCAGCGTCAGCGCTGCCACCAGCAGGCCCTGATACAAGATATCCCAGCCCATTCCTCCGGCAAAGATGCCGGCCTTGGCCTCCCGGGGCGGGCGGCGCATGATGTCCGCCTCTCCCCTCTCCACGCCCAGTGCCAGCGCGGGGAAGCTGTCGGTGATCAGATTCACCCAGAGCAGGTGGACGGGCTTCAGAATGGTGAAGCCCAGGAGCGTTGCCGCGAAGATGGCGATGACCTCGCTCATGTTGGCGCCCAGAAGGAACTGGATCGCCTTGCGGATGTTGTCATAGATCCGCCGGCCCTCCTCTACCGCGCCCACGATGGTGGCAAAGTTGTCATCCGCCAGCACCATGTCGGCGGCGCTCTTGGTCACGTCGGTGCCGGTGATGCCCATGCCCACGCCGATATCGGCGGCCTTGATGCTGGGGGCGTCGTTGACGCCGTCGCCGGTCATGGCGGTGATATAGCCCGCCTTCTGCCAGGCCTTGACGATCCGGGTCTTGTGCTCGGGCTGCACCCGGGCGTAAACGCTGATATTCCGGAATTCCTTCTCAAAGGTCTCGTCGTCCATACGGCTGAGCTGGGAACCGGTAACAGCCTTGGCGTCTCCGCTGAGGATCCCCAGCTCCCGGGCGATGGCGGAAGCGGTGTCCACATGGTCCCCGGTGATCATGATGGGGCGGATGCCCGCCGTGCGGCAGCGGACGATGGCCTCGGCCACCTCAGGCCGCACCGGGTCGATCATTCCGCACAGGCCCATGAAGCACAGATCCTTCTCCAACCGGGCCGGATCCGTATTCTTCGGCAGGCTGTCCCAATCCCGCCTGGCGCAGGCCAGTACCCGGAGAGCCCGGTCCGCCATGGCCTTGTTGGCTTTCAGGACCTGCTCCCGATAGGTCTCCGTCATAGGCAGGACCTGACCGTTTTCCAGATAGTGGGTGCAGAGGCTCAGCACCACGTCCGGAGCGCCCTTGGTGAACTGGACGTAGCCCTCCCCCGCCGGGTGGACGGTGCTCATCATCTTCCGCAGAGAATCGAAGGGCGCTTCTGCGCAGCGGATATACCGGGCCTTCAGCTGGTTCTTATCTCTCCCCAGCTTGTTGGCCCATACCACCAGCGCCGCCTCGGTGGGTTCGCCCTTCACCTCTCCATGCTCGCCCAGCTCCGCGTCGGAGCAGAGGGCCATGGCGGCAGCCGTGTCCGCTTCACTGTCCCCGAAGAAGTCCACTACCGTCATCTTGTTCTGGGTCAGGGTGCCGGTCTTGTCCGAGCAGATGATCTGCGCGCAGCCAAGAGTCTCCACCGCGGAGAGGCGGCGAATGATGGCGTTGCGCTTGGCCATGTGGGTCACGCCCAGGCTCAGCACCACCGTCACAACCGCGGCCAGGCCCTCGGGGATGGCCGCCACCGCCAGGGACACCGCGATCATCAGCGAGTCCATGGTGGTGCGCAGACTCAATCCGCCGGAGCGGAGCATCTGCACCGCGAAGATCACCGCGCAGATCCCCAGCACCAGCCAGGTCAGGACCTTGGACAACTGGCCGAGCTTCACCTGCAGAGGCGTCTCTCCCTCCTCCGCCTGGGCCAGAGCGTCGGCGATCTTGCCCATCTCCGTGTTCATCCCGGTGCCGGTGAGCACGGCAACGCCGCGGCCATAGACTACGGTGCTGCCCGCATAGATCATGTTCCGCCGGTCTCCCAGGGGCACGTCCTTCTCCCCTGCGGCAATTTGCAGAGCGTTCTCTGTCTTCTCCGCCGGGACGGACTCGCCGGTCAGGGCCGCCTCCTCGATCTTAAGGCTGGCCGCCTGGAGAAGCCGCCCGTCCGCGGGCACCGCGTCTCCTGCTTCCAGCAGCACCACGTCTCCGGGCACAAGCTCCTCGCTGGGCAGCACGGTCAGCATCCCGTCCCGCAGGACCTTGGAGGTGGCGGCGGACATCTTCTGCAGGGCCTCGATGGCCTTTTCCGCCTTGCTCTCCTGATAGACGCCCAGGATCGCGTTCAGAAGCACCACTGCCAAAATGATGAACACGTCGGTATAACTGTCGTTTTCCAGATAAGCCAGCACACCGCTGACCGCAGCCGCCGCCAGCAGGATCAGGATCATGGGATCTGCAAGCTGTTCCAAAAAACGGCGGACCAGGCTCTTTCCCTTCGCCGCCCGCAGCTTGTTCGGCCCTTCCTTCTCCAGGCGCTCCTTGGCAACGGTGCTGCTCAAACCGCTTTCCGTACTGTCTACAGCCCGAAGCACCGCTTCTTTTTCTTCAGCATAGTATTTCATTGATCTGCCCCATCTCGCAAGGTTTTTGGAAAAGACGGAATCCCCGGAGGATTGTTCCCGGAAACGCCGTCCTTGTTTACACGTTGAAGCGGAACATGGTCACGTCGCCGTCCTGCATGACATAGTCCTTGCCCTCCAGGCGGAACAGGCCCTTTTCCTTCACGGCGGCCATGGAGCCGCAGGCCTTCAGATCCTCGAAGGCCACGATCTCCGCCCGGATGAAGCCCCGCTCGATGTCGGTGTGGATCTTGCCGGCGGCCCGGGGAGCCTTGGTGCCCTTCACGATGGTCCAGGCGTGCACGTCGTCCTCGCCGGCGGTGAGGAAGGAGATGTAGCCCAAGAGATCATAGCTGGTACGGATCAGGCGGTTGAGCCCGGTCTCGGTGAGGCCCAGGTCCTGCATGAACATCTCCGCCTCCTCCGGCTCCAGCTGTGCCAGATCCTCCTCGAATTTGGCCGCCACCGGCAGCACCGCCGCGCCCTTGGCCTTGGCGAATTCCGTCAGCGCCTTGAAATTGGGGTTCTCGGCATAATGGCTCATGCCGTCCTCATCCAGGTTGGCGGCGTAGATTACGGGCTTGACGGACATGAGGCCGCCGTCGGCCAGGATGTCCTTGTCCTCCTCGGTGAAGGGGAAGTCTCTTGCAGGCTTCTCCTCCTCCAGGTGGGCGATCAGCGCCTCGCACATCTCACACTCGCGCTTATACTTCTTGTCGCCGCCCTTGGCGTTTTTCTTCGCCCGCTCCAGGCGCCGCTCCACGATCTCGATGTCCGCCAGGATCAGCTCCAGATCGAAGCTCTCCGCGTCCCGCACCGCGTCGGCCGGCTCCAGGAAAATGCCCTCGTCGTCAAAGCAGCGCACCACCTCCACCAGAGCGTCCACCTGGCGGATGGCCTGGAAGACCTCGTTGCCCTTGCCGCCGGAGGCGACACCCGGCACATCCACGAAGTCGATGGTGGCGGGGCTGTATTTCTTCGGGTGGTAGTATTCCGCCAGCCAGTCCAGCCGCTCGTCGGGCACCTTGGCCGTGCCGATGTTGGGCTTGGCCGCGGCGTTGGTATAGCTGCCGGTCTCCGCGTTGGAGCCGGTCAGCGCGTTAAAGAGCGTCGTCTTCCCCACGTTGGGAAGGCCAACAATACCAAGTTTCATTCCGATCTCCTCCCTGTCCGATCCTGTCCGGGATCAGTCCGTAAACTTCTCGTCCACCAGCGTCAGCACCTCGTCCAGCACGGGCAGCCAGGTCTCCAGCTCCTCCCGGGTAATGGTCAGCGGCGGGCAGACCTCCACATTGTTCTCCCGGCCGAAGGTGGCGAAGCCCCGCTTTTTGAGCTCTGCGAAGATCCAGGGCATCACGGGTCCGGGGGTGTTGTACTCCTGCATGGGCTCCCGGGTCTGCTTGTTCTTCACGATCTCCAGGCAGGAGAAGAGGCCGATGCAGCGAGCCTCGCCCACACAGGCGTGTTTCTCCACCATCTTCTGCAGGAACGCGTTCAAAATCTCATGCATCTCGGCCACGTGGCCGGCGATGTCGTGCTCCTCGTAATACCGCAGCGTGGCCAGGCCAGCGGCGCAGGCCAGGGTGTGACCGGAGTAGGTCAGGCCGCACTGGAGCACATGCTCCTCGAAATAGTGGGCGATGGGCTTGCTGACAATGACGCCGCCCAGCTGCACATAGCCGCAGGTGACGCCCTTGGCAAAGGTGATCATGTCGGGCACGAAGTCGAAATTCTGCCAGGCGAAGCACTTGCCCGTCCGGTAAAAGCCGCTCATGACCTCGTCGCAAATCATCAGGATGCCATACTTGTCGCAGAGGGCGCGGATGCCCTCCATATAGCCCTTGGGCGGGAGGAGCACGCCGTTGGCGCCCACGATGCTCTCCATCAGGATGGCGGCCACGTTGCCCGGCCCCTCATAGCAGAGCTGCTGCTCCAGATCGTGGAGAGCCCGCCTGGTGACGATCTCGTCGTCCACGCCGCGGGTATAGCCGTCCCGGTACATGTGGGGGTTCATGAACTTCACAAAGCCGTTGGCCCCGCCCAACTCCGCGGCAAAACGCCGCCAGTCGCCGGAGGCGTTGGAGGCACCCAGGGTGGCCCCGTGATAGCTGCGGTAGCAGGAGAAGATCTTGGTCCGGCCGGTGAACATCCGGGCCATCTTGATGGCGTTCTCGTTGGACTCCGCGCCGCCGTTGGTGAAGAAGACCCGGGCGAAGCGCTCCTCTCCGGCGGCCTGCACCAGCTTCTGGGCCAGGCGGCTCTTGGGCTCGGAGGCATAGGCCGGGGCCATGAAGCACATCTTCTCCGCCTGGTCCCGGATGGCGTTCACGATCTCCGGCAGACCGTGGCCAAGGTTGGAGCACACCAGCAGGGAGGACATGTCCGCGTACCTGTTTCCGTCGTAGTCCCAGAAATAGATGCCCTCGGCCCGCTCCACGGGCAGAACGTCCTGCCCGGCCTTGCCCCAGGACTGCAGAATGTAGCGTTTATGCAGATCGGCGATCTCGATCCCCTTGGGATTGTTCATCTCGTTTTCTCTCCTTCCCGAAATTGAACTGGCTGCTGTGCCTCAGTTTAGCACAGCCCTCTGGAAGAATCAAGGGATTCAAAATTTCTTCTCATAGGTTGCGATCACCGCGTCGGTGACGGCGGCGCGGAAGGCCCGTTCCTCCAGGGTACGCACGCCTTGGATGGTACTGCCCGCCGGGGAGCAGACCCGGTCCTTCAAAACGCCGGGGTGTTCTCCGCTCTCCAGCAGCATCCTGGCAGATCCCAGCAGCATCTGGGCGCTGAAGGCGATTGCCTCTTTGCGGGGCAGCCCGCAGGCTACGGCGCCGTCCGCGAGAGCCTCAACAAACATGGCCGCGAAGGCCGGTCCGCAGCCGGTGACGCCGGAGGCCGCGTCCAGCTGTCTCTCCGGAAGCTCCGCCACCATGCCGGAGGCGGACATGAGCCTTCGGAATAATTCCTTCTCCTCTGCCGTCACCGCATCGGAGCAGCAAAACAGCGTGACGCCTGCGCCCACCGCCACGGGGATGTTGGGCATGATGCGGATGACGGGTCGGTCCTCTCCCAACAGTTTCCCGAGAACGGCCAGGTCCTTGCCCGCGATCATGGAGATGATAAGCTGCCGCTCCCTTCGCGCCGCCAGAGCCTCCTGAACGCTCTCCAGCATATCCTCAAGCATTTGGGGCTTCACCCCCAGGAACAGCAGGTCCGCGCGTTCTGCAGCCTCCTGATTGCTTACAAAGCGTCCTCCCAGTTCCTCCGCCAAGCGACGTGCCTTTTCCGGGCTGCGGTTTGAAAGCAGCAGCTCCTCCGCCAGACCGCTTTTCGCCGCGGCTCTGGCCAGGGCGCCGCCCATATTGCCGGTACCGATAAAGCCTACAACTGCCATAGTATGCCTCCTTGCGCAGATTTCTTGTGTCCAGTATAGCACAGCTCTCCCCCGCTCTCAACCGAAAACGCCAAAAAGGGCCGTGCATTTTTCCCTCTGATTTCACATAGGCTGGAGACAAAAGGAGGCTTGTGTATGATAGATATCCGTTCCTTTGTACGCGCCAATCGACGCCTGGTTTCGCGCTTGTTTCTGCTTCTGGTGATCGGTCTGATCTTTTGGGCCGTCAGCAGTCCGGCGATCGTCGGCGTTTCCGCCGCCAATCGGAGTCTGCCGGTCTATTCCGTAGAACGCGCCGACAAGCGGATCGCGATTTCCTTCGACGCGGCCTGGGGCAACGAGGACACCCAAACCCTCATCGATATCCTGAAGCGCTACGGCCTCAGGGCCACTTTCTTTGTAGTGGGCGACTGGGTCGACCGGTATCCGGACTCGGTGAAGGCGCTGGCGGAGGCAGGCAACGAGGTCATGAACCACTCATCCAACCATGCCCACTTCTCCTCGCTCAGTTCCGAGCAGATCTGCGCCGATCTCAGCGCCTGCAACGACAAAATTGCCGCGCTCACCGGCGTCACGCCGAGCCTGTTCCGCTGTCCCTACGGAGAGTATGACGACCATGTGATCCAGGCGGTAGAGTCCCTGGGCATGACCGCTATCCAGTGGGATGTGGACAGTCTGGACTGGAAGGGCATCTCCGCGGACGAGATCAGCCAGCGGGTGCTGAAAAACGTGCGCTCCGGCAGCATCGTCCTCTTTCACAACGCGGCCATCCACACGCCGGAGGCGCTGCCGGGGATCATCGAGGCCCTCCAGGCCGAGGGCTACACCATCGTCCCCATCTCAGAGCTCCTGCTGCAGGGCGACACCCGCATCGACAACACCGGCCGCCAGTGGGCCAAGTAAGGATAACACAAACAAAAAAACACGCAGGGCCTCGCATCAGTAAAGTGCGGAGCCCTGCGTGTCCTGTATCTTCAAAAGTGTTCAAGGGAGCGTGATCCCTTATTTTCGTCCCCCGCGGCGCATATAGGCCGCGGCGATGCCGCCCTCGGAGGTTTCGCGATAGCGTTGGTTCATGTCGATACCTGTGCGGTACATACTTTTGAGCACCATATCATAACTAATGCGGCGGGTCCCCTCCAGGAAGAAGGCCAGGTTTGCGGAGTTCAGCGCGCGCATTGCCGCAACGGCATTACGCTCAATGCAGGGGACCTGGACAAGGCCGCAGATCGGGTCGCAAGTCAGACCCAAGTGGTGCTCCAGGGCGATTTCGGCAGAATATTCGATCTGGCTCAGGTCATAGCCAAAGACATGGCCTGCTGCGGCGGCTGCCATGGAGCAGGCCACGCCCACCTCCGCCTGACAGCCGCACTCGGCGCCGGAGACAGAGGCATTCTTCTTGGCAAGCTCTCCGAAAAGGCCGGCCACACCCAGCGCGTGGATGATGTGCTGGTCGGTGACCTTCCGCTTTTGCCGCAGATAGTAGAGCACCGCGGGCAGCACGCCGCTGGCGCCGCAGGTGGGGGCGGTGACGATGATGCCGTTATCTGCGTTTTCTTCGCCGACGGCAAAGGCATAGGAACAGACCTTCTGGCATTCCAGAACCTCGGGATGGGCAGTCTCCAGCACCTTGTTGTACAGGAGCTTCGCCTTGCGCTGGATCTTCAGTCCGCCGGGAAGGACGCCCTCTTTGCTCAAGCCGGTTTCCACAGCATGCTTCATGGTCTCCCACACGGTTGCAAGGTAATCCCAAATCTCTTCGCCCTCGTTGATGCTGATGTACTCCACCAGATCAATATAGCGATACTCGCAAAACTGACGGATCTCGGCAAAGGAGTTCTCCAGATAGATTTCGTCTTCGCCCTTACTGGTATTCTCCCGGCCTTCGATGGAAATATCTCCGCCGCCGATGCTGTATACCCGCATACGGCCGCTCTCCTCCCCATCACGATAGGCCACCAGATCCATGGTGTTGGGGTGCTTCATGTCGGCGGGATCTTCCTTGGCAAAGATCACCTCCGTAGGGACCGGCTCCATGGCGGCAAGAATAGCCCGGTCCGTGCCGTGCCCCTTGCCGGTTTTGGACAGGGAGCCGTAGAGCGTGACCTGGAAGCGGTCAGCCTCCGGGTGTTCTCCCTTGAAGGTACGGGAAGCGGTCTCCGGCCCCATGGTGTGAGAGCTGGAGGGACCACGGCCGATTTTATAGATGTCTCTGATCGATTTCATTTTGTTATCCTCATCTCTGGTTGCTGCGGCGGCTCGATCCTGCGGAATAATACGAATATCCAATAAGAGAGTTCAACAGATTTCCGAGGAGAATTTGTGTCAGGCAAGGCGCTTTCCGCAGCGAAGAATGGAAATATATTTGCAAGGAAAGCAACGCAGCATGGCGCAAAGTCTCCCGGAAAGATGTGAACTTTTCTATTGGATATTAGTATAAAGCCGCGCACTGCTCGAATCCTGCAAAGAGATTATAGCATGGCAGTTTGGTTTCTTCAACAGCAGACTTGTGGAATTTATGGGGGGCAGCACCATTGCGTGCGGTATCGCCATTGGTTTCAGCTCTATGGGACTGCGACAGTCTGGACCGGAAGGGCATTTCGGCGGAGGAAATCACCCGGCGGGTGCTGAAAAACGTGCGCTCGGGCAGCATCGTCCTCTTCCATAACGCGGCCATCCACACGCCGGAGGCCATGTCGGGGATCACCGAAGCGCTCCAGGCCGAGGGCTGCACCATCGTCCCCGTCCCGGAGCTGCTGCTGCAGGGCAAAACCCGTATCGACAACACCGGCCGCCAGTGGGCCAAGTGACCATGCACAGCGCCAGGAAGGAGCCGGTCAGAACGACAGCTCAGGCTGTAGACAAAGCCCCAAGACAGCGAATCGACAAGCATGGGGGAATTGTGAAAGGGGGCGCTTCGTACCCTTGCGGCCGCCCGCAGAATACGCACCCGCTGATATCCGCCCGCAGGGGCGACCTCCGGTCACCCGCCGATCCGCAACCACATCCCGTCCCTCGCCCGCAGCGCCCCAAACGAACAAGGACGCGGCGAATCCCCCGCGTCCCTGTTCATGTATCGCTCTGTCTTTATCGCAATTTCGAACTCCGAATTGCCTCAGTGTATTTCCACGTTCGCGCCCTTAAGCCAGCGCTGCAGGCGGGTCAGGTCCTTGTTGCTCACGCCGCCGTCTCCGTTGACGTCCTGGTTCTGTACCACCACCTCCACCTCGGCGCCCTTGAGATACCGCTGCAGACGGGTCAGGTCCTTGTTGTTCACGCTGCCGTCCCCGTTGATGTCTCCGGGCAGGCGCCAGTGGGCATATACCGTGGCGTCCTCGTCAAAGGTGGTCTCCGCCGTCACGGGCGTGCCCTCTCCAGCTGCGAAAGCCGTCTCCGCGGGCTCGGTGAACCAGCCCAGGAAGACCCAGCCGCCCTCGCGGGTTGGCGTGGGCAGCGCGCCGATGGCCGCGCCTACTCCGATCTCTGCTTTCGCAGGCTCCACCGTTCCGCCGCAGGCGTCAAAGCTCACGACGACGGTCGTCGGATCGTCTTCCCACACCGCCTTCACGGTGGTATTGCCCGAGACGGTGAACGTATCGCCGGGCTGCTTCAGGTTTCCGGTATTACTGCCGACCTGCCAGCCCTTGAAGAGCTTTCCGACCACGGCAAATCCGCAAGCCGGCAAGGTGTACACGCTGCCTCTGGCGGCGGGAACATTGTCCATCGTTCCGGTGGCGCTGTCGTCGCCGGATGCGAAGGAAACGGTCGCCGGCGGGCCCAGGAAAGCCTCGCCGCTTGAGTGCAGGCCAACCAGGTAATTGCTGATATCACATGTGAAGTTCGCCGCCGTGCCGTTGCCGGGAAGACCGTCGGTGACCACGCCGGCCCGATACTCGGCGATATAGGGAAACACTGATTTAATCCGGCCTATCCATATAGGGACGGATATGGTAGAATAAAGGCACCAAGAAAAAGGCGGTGCCGAAGATGAAGCAGCAGACATTCAGCGACATTGAATACAGCAGCCGGAAGCGGAAGACGAAGCGGGAAGAGTTTCTTGAACTCATGGATGAAATCATCCCATGGGACGAATGGGTGAGCGCAATTGTACCATTTTACCCCGTCGGGAAGCGCGGTCGTCCACCCAAGGGAATCGAGAAGATGCTGCGGATGTATCTGCTGCAGGTATGGTTTAACCTGTCCGACGAAGGAACAGAGGATGCAATCTACGACAGCTATGCGATGCGGAAGTTCGTGGGGATCAACTTTCTGGAAGAGGATGCGCCGGACGCTACCACGCTCTTGAAGTTCCGCCGCCTGCTTGAGCAGCATGGGATCAATAAGCTGTTCTTTGAGGCCATTAACCGCGTAATGATAGAAACAGGGCACATGCTGAAAGGCGGCACGGTAGTCGATGCCGCCATCATCAACGCCTCACCGTCTACCAAGAATGCAGAAAAGCAGAGAGATCCCGAGATGCATCAGACGAAGAAGGGAAACGAATGGCGCTTTGGTATGAAGTGTCACATCGGAGTCGATGCTTTCAGCGGTCTTGTGCATACGATAGAGGTTACATCAGCCAATGTCCATGATGTGAGTGTTGCCGCCAAGCTCATCCGAGAAGACGATGAGGTCGTTTACGGCGATTCCGGATATCTTGGAATTGACAAGCGTGAAGAAGTAGTCTCAGACGAGCATCTTTCATCCATCGACTATCGCATTAACCGTCGCCCCAGCAGTTTGCAGAAAGTGTCAGATAATTCTTTCGACTGGGATCGCATGATGGAACATGCGAAGTCTTCTGTTCGCTGCAAGGTAGAGCATCCTTTCCATATTGTCAAATGTCTGTTCGGCTACAAGAAGGTTGCCTACAGAGGACTGGCCAAGAACGAAAACCGGCTGTATGCGCTCTTTGCCAGTGCCAATCTCTATGCTTTAGCAAGCCGAGGCCGCAGCCTGGCTGCTGCCTGG
>JAFWQQ010000055.1 GCA_017545165.1 Oscillospiraceae bacterium | reverse complement strand
GTTGGTGTCCAGGTTGAAGGTCATAACCTCCACCTCGTCGCCATTCAGATACTTCTGCAGACGGGTCACGTCCTTGTTGTTCACCTTGCCGTCGCCGTTGATGTCGCCGGGCAGACGCCAGTGAGCGTATACCACGGTGTCTTCGTCAAAGGTGGTCTCGGTCGTCACCTGAGTGCCCTGGCCGGCCAGCAGATAACTCTCCATCGGCTCGGTGAACCAGCCCAGGAACTTCCAGCCCTCCAGAACGGGCTCGGGAAGGGTCTCGATGCTGCCGCCGACATTGACCTCCACGGTCACGGGATCCACCGTGCCCTCGCCCGCGTCAAAGACCACGGTGATGGTGGTGATCTCCTGCAGCTTCTGGTCGGTATAGGTCTCGCCGTCCAGCTCCACGGTGGCGGTGTAGAGGATACCGTTTTCCACTTCCTCAGAGCTGATCGCAGCCTCCAGGGTCTGGGTATGGGTCTCATCCTTGGCGCAGACGAAGGTCGCGGCGGCGGTGCTGTAGTCCTCCGCCCACTCCCAGGTGGGTTCGCCCCAGTCATGGCCGGTGGCCGGGATCTCCTCCGTCCGGGTGTCGGTGTAGGTCTCGCCCTCCAGCTCCACCGTGGCGGTGTAGGTGGTCAGGCCGGCCAGTTCGCAAGTAGCCTCGTCGGTCTCGCTGGTGATGATGGCCTCCAGGGTCTGGGTATGGGTCTCATCCTTGGCGCAGACGAAGGTCGCGGCGGCGGTGCTGTAGTCCTCCGCCCACTCCCAGCTGGGTTCGCCCCAGTCGTGGCCGGTGGCCGGGATCTCCTCCGTCCGGGTGTCGGTGTAGGTCTCGCCGTCCAGCTCCACCGTGGCGGTGTAGGTGGTCAGACCGGCCAGTTCGCAGGTAGCCTCGTCGGTCTCGCTGGTGATGACGGCCTCCAGGGTCTGGGTATGGGTCTCATCCTTGGCGCACACAAAGGTGGCGGCGGCGGTGCTGTAATCCTCCGCCCACTCCCAGGTGGGCTCGCCCCAGTCATGGCCGGCGCCGTAGACGGTCAGCGTGGAGATCTCGTCCAGCTCGAACTCCTGGTTGCGCTCCAGGGTGTCGACCTCGATCTCGGAGTCGTCGCAGTTCACGGTGAAGTTCAGGGTGATGATGGGATCGCCCGCCAGGATATTGTCGGTGACGCCGCCGCGGCTGCCTACGCTGGTGATGGGCAGCTCAGGATCTTCGTCGGCCACGTTGGCGTAGGCCACGGTGACGATGCACTTCTCCTCGTCCACGAACACCGAGATGGCGCTGATGTCCTCGTTGACCTCATAGCCGGTCAGCGTGACGGCTTCGGGATCGTAGATCACGGCGAACTGGCCGTTGTGGCTGTCCTCATCCTCGGCGATCTCGATGCTGATCTCTTTGTCGTGGTCCTCGTTGTACTCTTCATCGGGGATCGTCTGGGGATCCACGGTGGAGATGCTGGGAGCGGCGCCGCGGAAGCAGGTCAGGCCGCCCAGGTAAGCGTTGCCATCGCCGTCGGGCGCAGGCTCCTCAATGGGCTCGGGCTCCTCGGTGGGTTCGGGCTCCTCGGTGGGTTCGGGCTCCTCGGTGGGTTCGGGCTCCTCGGTGGGTTCAGGCTCCTCGGTGGGAGCGGGCTCCTCGGTGGGAGCGGGCTCCTCCACAGGCTCCTCGTCGTCGACGGGCTCCTCGTCAAGGATGTCCTCATCCTCCTCGAACTGCTCGGGCAGCAGATTGGACAGGTCAAAGCCGTAGCGGGCGAAGTGGGCCAGCACGTCTTCGGTCAGCAGGTCGGCACGGGTGGCCAGAGGCTGCAGCTGGATCGGGCCGCCCATGATCTCGTCCTCCACGGAGGCGGGTGCGGCGGAGCCGTTGACATAGATGCCGGCGGCGGGCCACACGCCCTCGCCGAAGTTGCCGGCGTGGTAGAGCTTGCCGGTGCTGGGCACGTAGATGATCAGCTCGGCAATGTTGTCCACCTGGTGCGACCAGTAGAGGTAGGTGCCGTCGTAGTACAGGGACTGGTAGGTCAGGCCGGCGCTGATGCCGGTGTCGATCTGCAGGACCGGATCGGTGAAGGTGAAGCCGTCGCTGCTGCTGTAATTCAGCGTCGTCAGCCAGATCTTGCCGGTCTCGTCCAGGAAGTAGTAGGTGCAGGACTGGGCGCCCACAGTCTTGGCGCAGACGCCGGCCACATAGGCGTCGCCCACGGCGGTCTCGCTCAGATTCAGCAGACCGTAGGGCAGGCCGGAATACATGGCGCTGCTGGAATCGTCGGGATCCTCGTGGTCCGGGTCCACATTGCCCATGATCAGGTAGCCGGCAAAGCCGTACACCATGCATTTCAAGCCGTAGCTGGTAAAGCCCGTGGGGCCTCTGGCAACGCCGAAGGCGCCCACGTAGTTCTGGCCAAACTCGCTCAGCGCGTAAGTGGTGCGGTTGACCGTGTACCAGGTGGTGCTGGCGTCGCTCATGTCCAGCGTGCCGGCATAGAGGGTGCTGGCATTGTACATGAAGGCGTTGGACAGGTAGAGCGGCGAACCGTTGAGCTCCACGCTGCCGCTGAGCTTGTTCCAGGTGGGCAGGCTGTTGGAATTGAAGCTGGAGAAGTAGACCTGGCCCTCCTCGTCCCAAACGATGCCGTTCAGGGCCTTGTTGATCACAGTGACCTTCACGGGGATCTCGGCATACTTGCTGGGATCACCGTTGGCGGTGGCGCGGATGGTGGTGCTGCCCGCGCCCACAGCGGTGACCTTGCCGAGCTCGTCCACCGTGGCGACGCTGGTGTTGCCGCTGGTCCAGGTGACCGTCCGGTCCGTGGCGGTCAGGGGCAGGACCTTAGCGGTCAGATCCGCGGTGCTGCCCTTGTAGAGGTCCAGCTCCTCCGGCGTGACGGTGACGGAGGTGACGCCGTAGGGATCCACCTCGTAGCTGATCACGGTCTTCTGGAACAGGTACACGCTGCTGGTGGCGGTGTTCAGACTGAAGGTGCTGTTATAGTACCTCAGATATCTGCTGTTGATGCTCAGGCGGTTGTTGCTGCCGTCCCAGGTCCAGTCTCTGCGGCTGGTGTCCTTGGTGATCGTCAGATTGTTGGTCCCGCTGCGGCGCAGGTACCAGCCGTTGTTGTTGAAGGTCCAGGTGCCGCTGGTACTGCCGCTGCCGGCGGTCCAGGGAGCGGTGGAGGACACGTCCTTGGTGTCGATGTAGGCCTTGTTCTGCGTATCAGCGGTGCCGCCGTTGATGGTCACGGCGTTGGTGGCGACTGTGGCGGTAGTGCCGGAGCCGTTCAGGGTGTAATTCATCGCATAGGCGGCGCCGGTGCTGTTGCTGTTGACGATCAGGTAGTCCTCGCCGGCGGTGACGCTGTTGGTGAGCACATAGACCGTCTTCTCCACATGGGTATTGTCGTTGACCTTGACGGCCACGGCGGCCTCGTTGCCCGCGTAGTCGCCGACGAACACGGCCACGTAGCCGTAGGCGTTGGCGATGGCGTCGGAGGCGTCCAGGCTGATCTCATACTCGTCCACGCCGGGGGCGACCTCTTTGTAGACGGTCTCGCCGTCCAGGCTCATGACGGCCACATAGGCCAGGGCCTGGTTGTCGGTGGCGGCCACGGTGAGGGTGCTGCCCTCCAGGGTGGCCAGGCCGATCATGGGATCGGTGTTGTCCACCACGAAATCATAGCCCACGAAGGCGCCCTTGCCCAGGTCGCCGCTCTCCAGCAGCGTCCGGAAGCCCTCGTCGTCCAGCAGGCCCGCACTTTCGCTGGTGTAGTCCTCGTTCACCAGCATGCCGTTATACTCGGGGACGGCGTAGAAGCCCACGCGGAACAGGTCGCCTTCCTGGAGACCGTATTCGCCGGGGGTCTTGCCGATGCTGTAGAACTTGGTGGTGGTGTTCTGCCAGCTGCCCTGGTTCACATAGTACCACAGGCCGGTGACTTCATTGCCGGTGACGCTGGAGCTCAACACCTCGTCCACCAGGCCGTCCTCGTTCAGCTTGCTGACGGCAAAGCCGGTGGTGCCGGCGCAGCGGATCAGGTTGTAGGCAATGCGGACCATGTTGGTGCTGCCGTTGATGGCAAGCCGATCCGTGGGGAAGCTGTCCTCCACCATGTAGGGGTTGCCGCTGAACTTCACATTGGCCCCGTTCATGGTCAGAGTCAGGGAGTTGGTATCGGTATTGCCGGAGTAGGGCAGCTGCGTGCTGCCGTAGAGGGCCTCCGCGTAGGAGGTGGTCTCAAACATGTTGGCGTCGGTCCAGGAGCCGAAGTAGCCCAGGATGGGGATGCTGTGCTCATCCTCATACTTGGCGCCGTCCTTGGTGGTGCCGACCTGGGTGATGTAGGTGAAGCCCTCCAGGAAGGCGCCGCCGGGATACTCGGCGTCCAGCACGTCCATCAGATCGGCGCTCAGGGTGACGCGCACGCTGCAGTAGCGGCTGCTGTGGGCTGCGATCACGCCGGTGTTCGCCGGCTCGTCCTCGTCGCCCTCCCAGCCGAGAAGCAGGTAGGCGTCATAGGTGGTGAGCATGTCGTCGCCATCCATCTCGCCGGCTTCCAGATCCAGGTTCTCGCCGTCGTTCACGCCGCTCAGATAATCCAGGATGGCCTGGGCGTCGTTGCTGTTGGTCACGCCGTCCTTGTTCACGTCGTGGCCGCTGGTGACCGGGTTGTCGCCCTCCCAGAGGAAGGAGGTGCCGGCGGGGATGACCACGGTGCCGGGCAGCATATGCTCGCCGTCGCTGGCCTGGGTGAAGATCTCGGTCTCCACGTCGAAGGTCATGGGATCGTCCGTCAGGTTATAGACGGTGAAGCCGAACTGGTAGTCGCCCTTGCGCGCCGGGTCGTCGCCCAGCTCCACCTTGACCTTGCCGTCGGCCGCCGCGCCGGTGAGACCGGTGAGGTAGCTGTTGTTCGGGTCGATCATGACCACGGAGTTGGCGGCGGTGGCCAGGCTCACGTCCGCCAGGCCCGCGCCCTGCTGCAGGATGGACAGGTATTCACCGCCGGGGGCCATGGGCGTGGCGGTGGACATCAGCAAGCTCTGGGTGATGGCGCGGACGCTGTAGCCGCTCAGATCCGGGTTCAGGCTGGAGATGTCGTCCTCCCGGCAGCGCTCGGCCAGCACAGCGGCCAGGCCCGCGATATGGGGAGCGGCCATGGAGGTGCCGTCGTAGCTCACATACTGGTCCGTGCCGCCCTCGGAGCCGCTGTTGGTCTTGGCGGTGCCGAAAACGGAGTAGATATTGCCGCCGGGGGCGGTGATCTCCGGCTTCATCAGCAGAGAGCCGGGCACGCCCCAGGAGCTGAAGTCGGTGATGGTGGCCTCAGACCGATCCAGGAGCTGGGACTCCTCCGTTTCGGTGATCGTGATGGAGCCGGTGTAGTAGGTCACGTCACCGGCGGTATGCGCGGTGCAGCCGGTCTTGATGGTGTTGGCGTCCTTCAGGCTGATGGACACCATGGGGAAGGTGCCGGTATAGTCCGACAGGTCCATCCTGATCGTGCCCTCATCATTGTTGGCGACGATCAGGGCTTTAGGACTGTAGCTGATGGCGTTGTTGCCCTTCTCGGAGAAGGAGATCTCACCGCGGTTGACGATGACGACCTTGCCGGACAGGCTCAGCGCGCTGTTGACGGCGCTGAAGTCCCCGGACTCGCCCTTGGCGTCGATGTAAACCAGGTCATAGGTGCCGGCGACGGTGCTGATGGCGGGGTTGGTGTACTCGCCGCTATCCCCCTCGGTGGCCTCGGTGTAGAAAATGCTCTGGCCGTTGAACTTCAGGGGCTTGCCGGTGGTGAGCGTGTTCTGGGCGGCGGCCACGCAGAGGCTGTTCACGAAGGAGCCGGGGCTGCCGCCGGTGTGGGTATAGGCGTCCTCGATGTAGGGGTGCTTGGCAGCGGTGAAGTCAGCGGCGGCATAGGAGTTGCCGGCGGAGATGCTCAGCACCATCTTGCCGTTGTGCTCGCCGTTGGCCCAGTTGTTCAGCAGGCCCTGATATTCGTTGTCAAAGGTCCAGCCGGGAGCGCCGGAGCCCAGGGACAGGTTGCAGGCGTCCGCGCCCAGGAGGATGGCGTCCTCGATGGCCACGAAGTAGTCCGAGTCGTAGGCCCCGCCGCCGGCGCCGAAGACCTTCATGACCAGCAGCTGGGCGTCGGGAGCCATGCCGACGGCGCCCACCGTCGCGGCGGAGTCGTCGAAGTTCGTACCGATGTAGCGGTTGGCCGCAGCGATGCCGGCCACGTGAGAGCCGTGGTTGCCAGCGGTGTCGCTGTTGTGGTCGATGGTGAGGTCGCCGTCTATGTAGTTGAAGCCGTAGACGATCTTGGAGCCGTTTTTGTTGAGCTCCGCCGCGGTGACGCTGCTCATCTTCTGCCTGGCGTTGAGCTCGGAGAGCACGGCGCTGATATCGGCCTGAGTCATCAGCTCATTTCTGGCGTTTGCCAGGTCCACAGAATGGAGGAAGGGTGCCTCGGCAAAGGACTGGTGGGCGGTGTCGATACCGGTATCGACGATGGCGATGCGGCTGCCCGCGCCGGTGAAGCCGTTGGCCCAGGCTTCGGTAGCGCCCACCATGTTTTCACTGGTGTTGGCGGTATTGGGATCGTCGCCCTCCGTGCCCTCCATGGGGAGGTACTGATTCTCGCGCTGCACGGCCTTGACGCCGGGGACCTCGCGGATCTTCACCATATCGCCCAGGGTGACGTTGGCGGAGATGGCGTTGGCGGCCAGGGTGATGTTCCACTGGACGTCCAGCGGATGACCCAGCACGCTCTCGATCTGAGCGGTCAGGCGCTCCTGATCGCCGCGCAGGCCGTCGCGGTAGGCCATGGCTGCGCTGTTGGTGCCCACGCCGTCGGCAGCATAACCGGCGGCCAGGGTAGAGGGCTTGTCCAGGAAGATGGAGACGCGGACGATCTGATCCAGATCCTCCTCATCCACGGGGATGAGCTCCTCATCCTCTTCCAGCTGTTCCTCCACGCCCAGCTTCCGGACATTCAGCTTGTCCGGGCTGATGGGCTCTGTTTCCAGGATCGTTTCCTCGGGGAGATCCTCATAGAACTCCTCTTCCTCGGTCACGGTCGCTTCCTCTTCCGTCTCTTCATCGTCTGCAAAGCCGGTGATACCCAGGGACAGGATCATCGTCAGGGCCAGCAGCAGAGACAGAAAACGTTTCCAGGTCTTGCTCATTCGTTTTCCTCCCTCATGGAGCGGGATCCATCTCCTCGCTCGATCAGTGAAAGCACCTGTCCGGCGCTGGTTTTCAGCACATCGTTAAAGTGTTGACCGGCATCGGGCAATACTCCCCTTAAATTTAGATTATAATCGAACACTATCAGATGTGCAAGTGTTATTTTTTCGTTGTTCCGTCAGTTTTCCCCGCCAGGTCCCCGCCGTTTCCGAAAAACCGGCCGGCGCGTGAGGACGCGCCGGCCGGTTTTTTCCAAAAACAAAATACTACGAACTGCGAACTACGAACTGTTATCCGCGCTCACGCCAGCTCCAGACGCAGGCTGCTGCCTCTGGGCCCGCTCCTCACCCGGATCTTCTGGGGGATGCTCTCCTCCAGCTGGTCCACGTGGGAGATGACGCCCACCAGCCGCCTGCCCTCGGAGAGCTGGTTGAGCACCTCCAGGGCCTTGTCCAGCACGCCGCCGCTGAGGGAGCCGAAGCCCTCGTCGATAAACAGGGCGTCCAGCCTCCTGCCGCCGGAGCGGTTCTGCACCGTGTCCGCCAGGCCCAGGGCCAGGGCCAGAGAGGTGAAGAAGCCCTCGCCGCCGGAAAGGCTCTCCGAGGATCTGAGCTGTCCCGTGCTCAGGTCCAGCACCTGGATCTCCAGGCCGGCCCTGGCGTTGCGCCGGTCGGCGCCGCTGCGGTGGATCAGCTGATAGCGTCCGCCGCTCATAACGTCCATGCGGCGGTTGGCCATCTCCAGGATCTCCCGGAACACCGCGCCCATCACATAACGGTCGAAGCTCAGTCTGCCCGTCTCGCTGTTGACGCCGGCGGCCAGGCTGCCCAGCCGCTCCAGACGCTCCCAGGCCCTGTCGCTGCGCCGCAGCTCCTCTTTTGCTTCTGCCGCCCGCGTCAGCACCTGCCTGTGGTTGGCCAGCAGATTCTCCTGCCGTCCCCAGGCTTCGGCGCAGCGGGCGGCCTCTGCGCCGGCCTCCTCCAGCTCCAGCAGCAGCGCCGCCGTCTCCACGGGCTCCTTTCCCGCGAGACGCTGCCGCTGCTCCTCCGCCTGCCGCCTCTTGTTCGCGCAGTCGTTTGCCCAGTCGCTGCAGCGCTGGCCCTCCATGCGCAGCCAGCTCAAGGGATCCCGCTCCTGCGCGGGGGGCAGAGCGGCGCGGACTGCCTGCACGTCGGCAAAGCCCGTCTTTTGCAGGGCCAGCTCCAGGGCCAGGCCGGCCTCCTGCCGTTCCTGCTCTCTGGTCCTCGTCAGCTCCTCCTTCTCCCGGAGGCCGCCCAGGGCGGTGTCCCGGCGGGTCCTTGCCGTCTCCAGGGCGGCTCTGCTCAGCTCCAGGGCCCTCCGCAGCCCGGTCTGCTCCGTCTGCATCCTGACCTGGGCGGCCCGAGCCTCCGCCGCGCCGGGATAGGACAGCTCTGCGGCCTTCTCCCGCACCAGGGTCCTCATGGCGCTCTCCCGGCTGCGCAGCTCCTGCAGCCGGTCCCGCAGCGCTTCCCGGTTTTCCTCCGCCGTCCGAAGGGCCTGTTCCTTCTCCGGCAGCTCCTCCCGGAGGCCAAGGCGCTCCTGCTCCAATGCCTGAGCCGTCTGCATGGCAGCCAGGGCTTCGGTCGTCCGCCGTCGGCTCTCCCCGCTCTCGGCGGCAAGCCTGCCGTCCTCCAGCTGCTCCCAGCTCTCGCAGCCCGGCAGCAGCTTGACCGCCTCCTGCAGCGCAGTTTCTTTCTGGCTCTGCAGGCGGGCGGAGAGTCTCTCCCGGCGCTTGTCCTGCTCGGCCCGCTCCCGCTCGGCCTTGTTCATCCGCTCCCTGGCTCCGTCCACCCGGGTCTGATCCGGCATGTCCTCCTCCAGGGGCGCAAAACGCTCCAGGGAGGCGCTGTCCACCCTGCTGCCGCAGACCGGGCAGGCGGCCTCGCCCTTTTCCCCGATCTCCTGCCGCAGGTCCCGGGCCATGAGCCCCGCCTGGCCGGCCAGAAAGCGCCGGTACAACCGGTGATACTCTCCCTCCGCCGCCAGAGCGGCGGCAGTCAGAGCGTTCAGGGTTTCCCCTTCCTTCTCCAGCTCCTGTCGGGAGAGGCGGATCTGCTCCAGCTCCCTCCGGAGCTCTGCCAGGGCATCCTCCCGTTCCCGGGCCCGCTCATACTCGCCCTTGCGCTGCAGGGCCAGGGCCCCGGCGCTCTCCAGCTCCTCCAGCCGGCCCCGCAGGGCCAGCAGCAGCGCCTGCTTTTGGGCGCAGTCCTGCTCCAGGGCCGTCTGTCTCCTCTCGGCCTCCTGTACCTGGGCGCTGAGCTCCAGCAGCTCTCCGCGTTTTTTATCCAATTCCTGAAGGGCCGTCAGCTCCTTGGCCGTCAGCTGCAGCAAAAGCTCCAGCTCCGCCAGCCTCTGCTCCTTCTCCGGATCCTCCTCCGCCGCTTTCCGGGCCTTTTCCAGGCCGGCCGCGGCCTCCTCCGCCTCCCGGCGCCGCTGCTGCAGCTCCGCAAGGCTCTGGCGCAGACTTCGCTCGGCCCGCTCCTGTTCCTCCAGGAAGGGCCGGACCTGGTGGTAAGCGGTCTCGCTGCGCTCCAGGCGCAGCTTCCGCCGCTCCATCTCCTCTGTCCGTCCCAGCAGCTCCTCCAGCTCCCGTTCCGTCTTTTCCAGGGCCTCGAACTGGGCGTTCAGCGCCTCCGCCGCGCCCTTGCGGCTGTCCAGAGCGCTGATCTGCTGCCGCAGCCGCTCCCGCTCTTCGCTCAGCTCCCGCAGACGCTGGTCCTCCCGCTGTACCAGGGCGCTCAGGTTTTCCAGCAGCACCGGGTTTGACGGCAGAAAGCCCAGAGCTTCCTCCTCCGTCATGCCCTCGGGCCGGCGAAAGGCCCCCTGCATCAGCTGCCGCAGCTCCTCGCTCCTGGCGCTCCGGCGGCGGCCCAGCTCGTCTCTGGCCCCGGAGAGCAGATTCTGATAGCGCAGATAGCTGCTGTTGTCAAAGAGCTTGCCCAGGATCTCGTTTTTCCTGTCGCTGTCCGCCTTCAGGAATTCCCGAAACTCCCCCTGGGCCAGCATCACGATCTTGCAGAACTGGTCGGCGTTCAGCCCCAGCAGTTCCTCCACCCGCCGGGTCACATTCCCGGCCCCCTCGGTGGGGTTCCGGTCCGGCTCCAGCAGGGTCGCGGCGATCTGCTGGTCGCCGAAGGTCCGCTCCTCGCCCCGCTTTTTGGGGAAGTGGATGCTGCGCAGGACCGTATACTCCTTCCCGCCCTGCTCAAAGCGCAGCTTCACCACCGTGTCCACGGACTTTTCCACATAGTCGCAGTGGAGCATGTCCACGCTCCGGTCTTTTCCGCTGGGCCGGCCGAAGAGAGCGAAGACCACCGCGTCAAAGATGGTGGTTTTGCCCGCGCCGGTGTCCCCCGCCACAAGATACAGCCCGTGGCGCAGCTGCTCGAAGGGCACGCAGGTAGTCTCGGCGTAAGAGCCGAAAGCGGTCATCTCCAAGGACAGCGGTCTCATGCCTCAGCCTCCTGTTCCAGCACGAATTGCAGCAGCGCATCGACGTCCTGCTGCTCCGTGGCTTCCGTGTGCTCCCGGTGCCGCAGCCGCTCCCCGGCAAAGCGCAGCAGGGCCAGGTCCTTCTCCGAGGGATCGTCCCCGCCGCAGCGCTCGGCGTAGAAATCGGCAAACAGCTCCTCCACGCTCTTCTCCTGCTGCCCCCGCGCCTCCCCAGTCTGGCCGGTAAAAGGGTCGTATTCGCTGACCAGCTCCAGGATCCGGCTGTCCCTGGCCTGGGCCAGGCTCCGGAAGTAGTCGCCGATCTCCGGGGTGACCCGGCTGTCCGTCAGCACCACCCGCAGGTACTCGCCCCGGCGCTCCCGCTGAAGCTCCCCGTCCCGCAGCTCCTGCCAGCCGCCCCGCAGCTCCCGCAGGGGGTGCAGCGGCGGGATCACAAGGGTCTCGATCCGAGCCTCGGTCCCGGGCGCGCCCAGCTCCACCAGCACCGCGCCCTTTTTCGGCTGCTTGATCTCGTTGAAATGGTAACACAGCGGGGAGCCCGCGTAGCGGACTTCTCTGCGCCCCAGGGCCCCGGCGGCGTGGATGTGGCCCAGAGCCACATAGCTGAAGCCCTCGAACACGCTGTCGTCCACCTGGCCCAAGCCGCCCACCATGGTCTCGGAGCCGCCCCGCTCCGCCTCGGCGCCGGCGTGGGTCACGTTCTGGTGGGCAACGAGGACGTTGCGCTGGCTGAAATCGATGTCCTGGGCTTCCAGGATCCTCCGCACGGCGGTCTCATAGTCCCGGATGCTCTCGTCCCCCAGGGCCTTGGCGGCCAGCGCCGGGAATACATAGGGCAGCAGCCAGAAGTGCACCGGGCCGTATGCGTCCCGCAGGGTCACCTTCTCCAGTTTGCCCCCGGGTCCCGGCACGCCGGCGATGTGGACCCCCTCCCTGGCCAGCAGCTCGTCCAGAAAGGCCAGGCGCTGGCCGGAATCGTGGTTGCCCGCCACCACCAGGACGGGGATCCGCTGAGACGCCAGGCCCTTCATGAGGACGGACAACAGCTCCACCGCGTCCCCGGAGGGGGCGCTGCGGTCGTACACGTCCCCGGCGATGAGCACCGCGTCGGGCTTCTGCTCCTCCGCCAGCTTCAAAAAGTCCGCCACCCAGGCCGGCTGGTCTCCGTTTTCCAGCAGAGACACGCCGTGGAGCATCTTGCCCAGGTGCAGGTCCGAAACATGCAGGAATTTCATGGACTCTCCCCTTTGCGCGTTGTTTTTCGACATCAGTATACCACAAACCGGCGAACAGGGAAAAGGGAAAAGTGTAAAGATGCTGTTAGTTGCTAGTGAGTAGTTCGTAGTTCGTAGTTCGTAGTTCGTAGTCCGTAGTAAACGGATGGAGACGGCGGGCCGCCCAGCGGGTCCTTCCCCCAGCGGGGGGATTGCGGCCTCGCGCTGCCGGTGGCAGAAGAAGCGAGGGCGCAATTTCCGCAGCGGTCGAAAAAACGGAGGAACAGCGAAGCCCGAACGGTTTTTCGGGCACCGCAAGGCGGACAGGTGGCGTCTGCCGATCTCACGCGAGGCAGACGACAGATGAGGGAGCGCGATGGACAAGAGCCCGACCTTTGATCGCGGCCTTCTCCCTCCCCTCCGCTCTCCCTTAGCCTTGCGTATCCTGCGGCGTTTTGTATCATGGGACAAGGTCCCCGTGGCGCCGAGCATTGCTCGGCGAACCCCACGCAAGACGACGCCGAGCATTGCTCGGCGCTACGGGAGACGCCAATGCGCATCGCCCGTAACGGCGAAGCCTTTTTCAATCATCCCCGAAGGGGATACCATAATTATTCATTATTCATTATTCATTATTCACTGTTCACTCTTTTTCTACGTCCTCATCATACTCTCCAGCCGCTCCCGGAGCCGACCTGCCAGCAGGTCGTTCAGGTCGATGACCCGGATGTTCAGCTCAGAGGCCCGGTTGCGCATGACGGTGCGGCCCCGCTCGGCGGTGACGATGGCGGCCTTGGCGATCTGGCCGCCGAAGCGGTCCCGCAGCACGGCCAGCTCATTGAGGGCTTCGGTCTTCACGTCGCAGGTCTTGCAGCTGATGAACACCGGCGTCACACCCCGGGTACACATCACGTCCAGCTCGTTGGACACGGCGTTGTCCCGCCTGTCCTCCTCCCAGTCCACCACGGCGCTGGTGCGCACATCGTCAAACTTCCCCGTGTCCAGGCAGGCTTTGTAGACATAGAGCTCCAGCACGCTGCCCACGTCCCGCAGCCAGGCGCGGATCTGCCGGTCCCGGAAGACGAAGGACACGCTCTGCTCCGGCACGATCTGCAGATCCCGGAGAAAGCCGATCTCCACCAGATCCCGGAGCGCCTCCTCCGGGGCGGGGATCCGGGCAGCCCGCTCCCCTTTCACCACATAAGGCCCCTCGACCTCCAGGGGGATGGGCGCCTCCGGCGCGGTCTGGGAGACGCGCTGGACAAAGGTGACGATCCGGATCCAGTCCCGCCGGTGCTTCATATAGACGCGGAAGAAGGGCTCGTAATCGTCCATGTACCGGTTCAGGATGCCGTTGTCCACCCGGCCGGGGCGCATGGAGCCGCCGGCCATGCGGAAGCAGTCCTCCACGCTGAAGCGCACGTCGCAGGGCAGATCCGCCGCAAAGGAGGCGCCCCGGATATTATAGAACCGGTTCCGCTTGCGGCTGTAGGTAAACACCGGCACCTCCCGCTCGGCGCTGAGAAGCCCGGCGGCGAAGAGCACCGCGTCGGTGCCGCCGGTGATATCCACGGCGCAGTCCGGCCAGCGCTCCACCGTGCGGCGCAGCAGATTCAGGATGGACTGGGCGTCGTAGATATTGGCTCCGGAGAAGGACAGCTCCACCGCGATGCCCCGATGGCTGAAGTAGTCCCGCAGCTGGCGCTGGATGCGCTTGTCCCCGGCCACATTCTCCGGGCAGATGAAGACCGCCCTCTCCGGGCGGAACATTTCCACGCCCAGCACGTTTTCCAGGGGCCGCTCATCGTATAGCTCGATCAGAGTCTGCATGCTTCATCCCTCTTCCCGTTTTTTCTTCACTTTACCACAGTTCCGGTCCCCTGTGCAAGCGGGGCTCCGCCTCAGTTATAAGAAAAATCGATAGCAGGCCATGGAATTTGCAAGCTACCCGCCGCTTGTGGATTATGTTAGATTATAGAGGGAGTATTTTCCGCACATTTTGGCTAGAATGAATAAAAATAGAATGCAGGAGGGGCAGTCATGAAGCACGACACTTGCGGATTCGGAACCAAGGCGATCCACGCGGGGAACGTGAAGGACGCGCAGTACGGCGCGCTTTCCACCCCCATTTATCAGTCCTCCACCTTTGTGTTTGACAGCTGCGAGCAGGGCGGGCGCCGCTTTGCCGGGGCGGAGAACGGCTATATCTATACCCGTCTGGGCAACCCCACCACCACGGTGCTGGAGAACAAGATCGCCGCCCTGGAGGGGGGCGAAGCCTGCCTGGCCACCGCCTCCGGCATGGGCGCCATCTCCTCCACCCTCTGGACCGTTGCCGGGGCCGGCAAGCACATCATTGCCGACGGGACCCTCTACGGCTGCACCTTCGCTCTGCTGAACCACGGCATCACCCGCTACGGCGTGGAGGTGGACTTCATCGACACCTCGGATCTGGACGCCCTGCGCGCCCATCTGAAGGAGAACACCGTGGCCGTGTATCTGGAAACCCCGGCCAATCCCACTCTGAAGATCACGGACATCGCCGCCGTGGCCCGGGAAGCCCACGGCTTCAACCCGGCCATCAAGGTGATCTGCGACAACACCTTTGCCTCCCCCGCCCTGCAGAACCCCCTGTCCCTGGGGGCGGACGTGGTGGTGCACTCCGCCACCAAGTACCTCAACGGCCACGGGGACGTGGTCGCGGGCTTCGTGGTGGGCAAGGCGGACTTTATCAGCCAGGTGCGCCTCTTCGGTCTGAAGGACATGACCGGCGCGGTGATGGATCCCTTCGCCGCCTGGCTGCTGCTGCGGGGTCTCAAGACCCTGGAGCTGCGCATGGCCCGGCACTGCGAGAACGCCGGGAAGATCGCCGCCTTCCTGGCCGCCCATCCGGCGGTGGAGAAGGTGAACTACCCCGGCCTCGCCACCCACAAGGGGCACGACGTGGCCGCCCGGCAGATGAAGGATTTCGGCGGCATGCTGAGCTTTGAGGTCCGGGGCGGCAAGGCAGCGGGCATGAAGCTGGTGAACGCTCTGCGGCTCATCACCGTGGCCGTCTCCCTGGGCGATGCGGAGAGCCTGATCGAGCATCCCGCCTCCATGACCCACTCCACCTACAGCGAGGAGGAGCTTAAGGAAGCCGGCATCGCCCCGGGTCTGATCCGCCTGTCCGCCGGTCTGGAGAATGCGGAGGACCTGATCGCCGACCTGGAGCAGGCCATGGCGGAGCTGTGAGGCAGTTCGTAGTTCGTAGTTCGTAGTTCGTAGTTCGTAGTTTTTAGTTCGTAGTTTTTAGATAAAAAATCGAGGCGGGCCGGCGACCCGCCTCAATGTGTAGACAAAGCCCCAAGACAGCGTGTCGACACGCATGGGGGGATTGTGAAGGGGGGAGGGTATGCCCCCCTTCACGTTCAATCATGCAAAAATGGAAACTTTTTCGGAAGTTTCCATTTTTGCCTCTCAAGCTGTCGACACTTTGTCGACAGCTTGAGAGGCGGGCCGGCGGCCCGCCTCGGTTTTTACATATCGGCTGTGATCTCTTTCAGCAGCTCCACAAAGCGCGCCTGCAGCCGGTTCAGCGGCTCCCGCCGGTGAATATAGCCCAGGCGCATGTCCCGCTGCCCGGCCAGGGGGATGGCGGTGAGGCCCGCGTCGGCATAGCCCGGCGGCAGCACGCCGCTGCCGGTGGACACGCAGTCCGTGTGGGCCATGATGTTGTAGATGGTGGCCCGGTCGCTGACGCAGACCATCCGGGGAAAGTCCACGCCGGAGCCCGCCACCGCCTCCTCGGCAAAGTTCAGGTCCCCCTCGGAGCGGGTAAACACGATATGGGGGTAGGGCCGCAGCTGCTCCAGGCTCACGGAGCGCTCCCCGGCCAGGGGATGGCCCCGGCGCAGGAACACATGGGGCTTCAGGGTCACCAGGGGCTCAAAGTCCAGCTGCTTTTCCTCCAGGGTCCGGAGCACCGCGTGCTCAGTGAGATCCGAGATGAACAGGACCCCCAGCTCACTCTCCCCCAGGGCCACCTCCCGGATCACGTCCGCCATGTCCAGCTCCTTGAGACTCAGCTGCATGGGGCTCTCCGGCAGCTCCCGCAGCAGCTCCACAAAGGCCTTGGCGCAGAAGGGATAGCGCTGGGACGCAACGGACAGCTGCACCCAGTCCCCCGCCCGGCGGGAGGTGTAATAACGGCTGAGCTTGCGGCTCTGCTCCACGATGGGCGCGATCTGCCCCACCAGGGAGCGGCCCTCCTCCGTCAGGCTGACGCCCCGGTTGGACCGGTGGAACACCGTGATCCCCAGCTCCTGCTCCACCTCCACGATGGCGCTGGACAGGGCCGACTGGGACAGGAACAGCCGCTGGGCGGCCTTGTTGATGGAGCCGCAGCGGTCGATCTCCAGGATATAGCGCATCTGCAAAAGGGTCATTGCTCTCACCCCCGCCTGTATTCTACACGAAAGCGCGGCGAAAGGCAAGCGCTTGCAAAAGCGGGCGGTGCGTGCTATCATGGGCCAAACGCGCGGAAAGGAGGCTCTGGCCCCATGAAAAGCAAACAAGTGAAGATCTTCCTGGCGGCCACGGTCTGCCATGTGTTCTGGGGCTTCAGCTTCCTGGCCTCCCGGAGGGCGCTGGACGCCGCCCCGGTTCTGGTGCTGCTGAGCCACCGCTTCCTGCTGGCCTTTCTGGGCATGAACCTGCTGCTGCTCACGCCCCTGGGCTCGCTGCGGCTGCGGGGCAAACGGGTGCTGCCGCTGCTGGCCCTGGGCCTGGCGGAGCCGGTGGTCTATTTCTTCGGTGAGCAGTACGGGCTGCTGCACTCCAACACCATCTTCTCCGGGGTCATGATCGCCATGATCCCCATCGTGTCCACTCTGGCCGCCGCCCCGATCCTGAAGGAAAAGCCCAGCGCCGGGCAACTGCTGTTCAGCCAGCTGTCCGTGGGCGGCGTCATCGGCGTGGGGCTCCTGTCCAAAAGCTCCGGCGCCCTGGACTGGATCGGCGTTCTCGGGCTGCTGGTGGCGGTGTTCTCCGCCGTGGCCTATACCCTGCTGAGCCGGGGCATCTCGGGGCGCTTCAGTCCCTTTGAGCGCACCTATTTCATGATGGGCGTGGGCGCCGCCGTCTTCACCGCCCTGGCCCTGCTGAGCTGCCGCGGCGACCCGGGCGCCTACCTGCGTCCCCTGGAGACGCCGGGCTATGTGCTCTCTCTGCTGTTTCTGGCCCTGTGCTGCTCCATTGTAAGCTACTTCCTGTCGGCCTACGCCATCACCCATCTGAGCGTGGCCCGGGAGACTGTCTTTGCCAACCTCACCACCGCCGTCTCCGTCTTCGCCGGAGCGGTCTTCCTGCACGAGCCCTTTTCCCTCCTGGGCGGGCTCTGCTGCCTGCTGATCCTGCTGGGCATTTACGGCGTCCAGCGCTGCTCCCCCGAGCGGGAGGAGACGAAATAAGGCAGACAGAATTTGAGCACTTGAGCCTGTCATCCTGCGCGCCTCTCCCCTGTCATCCTGAGCGAGCGAAGCGAGTCGAAGGATCTTATCTCCGTAGCGCCGAGCATCGCTCGGCGAAAACCGAACGAAGCGGCAGAACGTAGGATCGCCGAGCGATGCTCGGCGCTACGGGCGCTGGATGGAACGTCGGCGCGAGACGGCGGGCGCTTCTTGAAGCGCCCCTACGGGCGCGGGGGGGAAGAGGCGCTTGTAGGGGCCGACCCCCTGGATGGCCCGGCGGGACAGCGCTGTTTTCTGAATAACAAAGGGCGAATCCATATTCTGCGGGATGCGGATCCGCCTTTTTTGTGCCGTCGCAAGATAGGCGCGGCGGGTCGCCGAGGGCGTCGACCCCTACGGCAAGAAACGAGGCCTCGGCGCATCGGCGGGCGCGGAACGGGGCGTTATCTGCCTCCCCCTTCGGGGGAGGTGTCGCCCGGCGTCTCACGCAAGCCGGGTGACGGAAGGGGTCCGCCCCCTATTCCCCAGTGTGCGCACTGGGGACTTCCCCCGGTGGGGGAAGCAAGACGCAGTGCGATGCCAAGCGCTGCGGGCGGGGGACGGGAGGTCGGTGCGAATCGCGGGAGGGGCAAGCCCCTCCCCTACGACGGGGACGGAACGTCGGCGCATGGCGGCGGGCGACCAAAGGTCGCCCCTACGGCGCGGGCGGGACCTTGCGCGGATCGCCGCGCAGAGTTCATTGACCGCAGGCTTCACGAAAAAATGCTTTGTCCATATTTCTATCCATTGAGCCCCGTTTCGGACTAGCCGAAACGGGGCTCAATGGTTTCTTTTCTGTTTCTATGCTTTTGGGCTCTTCCGCCTCAGAAGTCGCCGCCGGGCGTCAGGCTCTCTGTCTCGTCGCCCAGCTCCGACGGGATGATGGGCAGCTCGCTGCTCTCCGTCAGGATGTCTCCGTTCTCGAAGCGGATCCATTCCAGCTCAGGTCTTGTGTACCGCATGCCTTTCCCTCCTCTCAGCCGAAGTAAGCGTTGGCCGCCTGGTTGTAGAGCACGATGCCCTTCACCAGGTCGATCAGGGTTTCCGCCTTGCTGTCGCCGCTCAGCACGCCGTAGGCATAGCTCAGGGCGCTGTACTGTACCGTCACCACGGTGCCGGCGCTGCTCGTCACCTTCACCGTGTAGGTCTTGTCCAGATCCTTGGCCGCGATGTTCGGGATCTCGACCATCCAGCCGTCCTCCGTCTCCTTCGGCGTCACCTTCCTGGTGCCCTGCTTGAAGGTGTAGTCGCCGATCTCGCCCTCGTCCAGGCTGAAGTACAGGCGGATCGCCGTGGCGGACTGCAGCGCCAGGCTGCCGCCCTTGTAGCTCAGGCCTGTGGCCGCGCCCTCGGTCACCACGGATCGGAAGCTTTCCACCGTCTCCGCAGTCACGCTGTCCAGGTCGCCCTGCACCTCCGGCAGGCCCTCGGTGTTATAGCCGAAGTGGCGCTGGGCCAGGATGCCATAGTCGGCCATGGCGTTCACCAGGGCGATCAGCTTCTCGTCCGTGCTGGTCTCCCGGGTCTTCTGAATGTAATCCTGCACGGAGTAGCTGTAACCGCTCTCGGTCAGATCCTCGTTGTTGGAGTGCCGGTACAGGGCCGCGGGATTGCCCTGGCCGTCAAAGACCTGCAGGGTCACCACGTCGTTCATCTGCTTGGCGTGGAGGCTGACGCTGAACTGGTACAGAGTGTCCTCGCCCACCTCGCGGCTCCCGGCCTCGGAGAACTTGATCTGCTTGTCGCCCAGGGTGACATAGGCGTCATCGTCCGCCAGCAGCTGCTCCGAGGGGATCACGTAGAAGTTCAGGGCGATGTTGCCCTTCAGGCTCACGCTGCAGCCGTACACGTCCGCGAAGTTATCGGGCTTCAGCAGGGAGCCAATGTAGAAGTAGCCGCCGAACTCCCGCCAGGCGTCCACATAGTTCGTCTTGAAGTAGATGGTCACGTTGCCGGAGTGGGCCTGGTCCACATGGTACTGGGTGTGCTCCCCGTTGGGCCACCAGCCGGTGATGGCGTTGTTCTCAACGCGGACGACCTTGATCTGGTCTTCCACCGCCAGGGTGGTGCTCAGCAGCCACTCGTCCTGGGCGTTGCCGTTGGGCTCGAACTTGTTGGCGGGATCGACGCTGCCGATGACCCAGTCGTCATCCCCGTGGGCGACCAGCAGGTAGTAGCCGTCGGCGATGGTCTCCTTCTCGGGCACCACCAGGGTCAGGGCAATCTCACCGGACGGGCCGGGACCATCTAAAGAAACCGCTGCATGATTATTGATCCAGTCGCTCGTATAGCGCATCGTACCGGTATAGGTACCGGCAGCGGCGGACTCCAGCACGACGGGGTCGATGTAAAACAGGATGCTCCCTTCCCTGCTCTGCTCAGAGAAGCCGATGCCATAGTCGTCCCCATTGCCCCAGTGCTCGCCCAAGTCGCCTTGGTAGATCTGGAACGCGATGCTGTCGTCTCCCTTGCTCAGGGTACCTGCGTAAAACTTGACTTCGAGATCAGTAGCCACTTCCGTTTGACCAAGAATGTTCACGAAGGTGCCCAGGACCAGGGTCTCGGCGGTGAAGGGAAGAAGCAGATCACCATTCTCATCAAAGCCTTCCAGGTTGATTTCAGTGGGAGACAGAGTGAAGCTGGCCTCCGGCAGAGGCTCGGCGGGCAGGGTGTAGAAGCTAAAGGCGTACCAGGTCTCGTAGTCGGCGGTAGGATCGCTGTAGGTCTGGTAATTGTTGTAGCTCGGGCTGAACTCAACGAAGCGTTGGGTGCCGGCGTTGCGGAGGAATGCGCCGTCAACGCTGAAGCCCTCTCCCGGCACGACTTCCGTCCAGAGGATGTTGACGCTGTTCTCGTCGCCAAGAGCCAGCTTGTTGCTGCTGTTCTCGCAGAGGTACTGTCCCTCGCTGTTCACGAGATAGAAGCCGCCCTCCGCGGTCTTGACGGTCCAGACGTTGTCGTCGCCCACAGGAACGGTGACGCCCCCCTGCGCGTTCACGTCGGCGGAAGCCATGTAGTTGCCGGAGGCGGTGCCGGTCAGGGCCTTGCCGAAGGCGCCTGTGACCAGGATCAGCCTGTCGCCGTCGTTGAGTCCCTCGGCCTCATGATAGATCGTGCCGCCGCAGCTATCGCAAGAGCCGTCCTCGTCCTGATCCGCATGGGGGACCATGGGGATCTCCTCGGTATAGGTCTCATCGCAGCCGCTGCAGGCAAAGGTCCTCACGCCCTTGGCGGTGCAGCTGGGCTCGGCGGTGACGGTGCCCTCGTCCCAGTCATGGACATGGGCGTCGGGATTCGCCAGGATGTAGAGCTGGAACTGATAGGGGGCGGCGGTCCTGTAGCCATAGGCCGTAAACGCGCCGTAGTATTCCAGCCTCTGATAATTACCGTTATACTTGGCGTTGGCGTTGGTGATAAAAACGGTCTTGCCGTTCTCGTTGGCCAGGCTCAGATTCCAGAGGGTGTAATCGCTGGCCTCAGCCGCAAAGCTCAGGCCGTCGCCGGTAGCGGGGCTGGTGAGATATTCGCCGTTGTCGAGCTTCAGGCGGAAATTCGTCGCGTCGTCATATTCCACGGTCATCACCGCGGTTTCTTCGTCGTCGGACATCACGGTCAGCTCCTCGCCGCTGATGCTGGCCGCAACGCCCTTCAGAGAACGTCCGCTGGCGGTGGTGGACAGGGCCAGCGAGGCGTACGGAGAGAAAATGACCACCCGGTCGCCCTCGTGCAGCTCGGTGCCCAGGGTATAGACCACGATCTCGGGCATCTCCTGGCCGCAGACGTCGCAGAAGCCGTCCCCGTCCTCGTCCGCGTGCTGGCCGGTGGCGGGGATCGCCTCGGAGCACATGTATCCGCAGACAGTGCAGGTATGCAGCAGTTCGCCCTCGTCCACGCAGCTGGGCTCGGTCGCCACGCTGTCCTCAAAGCTGCAGCCCTCGGTCTGGGTGCCGATGGGGCAGTCCGCCGCCTGGCAGGTCCGGCTGTGGGTGCCGTCGTCGTTGGGCGTCCAGCCGCTCCAGTCGTGCTCATGAACAGGGGCGTCGGCGGAGCGCTTCCAGAATTGGAGGGTCTGCTCCTTGATGTTGTTGTTGATGCTGGTGTAGCAGCGCCAGTCCGCGCTGTTATAGACGCCCACGTAACGGCCGGTGGTATCGTTTTTCAGATAGTCGCTGACAATGGAAAAGGAATTGTTCTCGTTGGTGCCCACGCGGACGCCGTTGTTGGTATTCGTGCAGTACAGCCAGGTGCTCTTGGCCTCGTCGGCATAGAGGACGTATCCGCCGTCCTCCAGCGCCTCGAGATACCAGATCATATTGCTGTCATCGTCATCCGCCGACAGAACGCCGTTGGATACGGTGACCTCCTTGGCGCTGGGGGCGGTGCCGGTACCGTGGTCGTTGGTCAGGGCGTAGGTCTCCTCCGAATTCGTCATGGTGATGACGACCGGTCCGACGCCCGCGGCGCTGTCGATGGCCTCCGCTCCGCCGATCAGCTCCCAGACGGCGCTGGCTGTCGTGATGACGAAGCCGTCGTCATCGGCGCTGGCGGTGACCGTCAGCCCGGCGAACAGGCTCACGATCATAGTCAAGGCCAGGATAAGGCTCAGAGTTTTCTTCATACTGATCTTCTCCTTCCGTCGATATCTGATGGGATTCCTGGCAGGCAGCGCCTGCCCCTTAATATTTTGATTTTAGCAAAGCCGTTTCTTCTTTACAAGACCTTTTCTTTCAATTTTTTCAAGTTTTTCCGCAGAAAAAGCCGCGCCGCGGCAGAGCCGCGGCGCGGATCGCGCGTTAGGGCGCGTCTTTTGCTTTGGGGTACTCGCTGCAGAGCAGCCGATAGGGGGGCTCGTCCTCCTCGATCTTCGGGAAGCGGCCCACCGGCGGGTTAAAGCGGTTGTCGCTCTTGTCGTCGTTGCACTGGCTCACCTCGCCCAGCAGCACCGGCCCGGTGCCCGGCTCCACCTCGAAGTCGTGGTAGAGCCCCTGGTAGATGTGGATGCTCTCCCCGGGGGCAATCTTCACCTGGCTTCCCGCGGGCACGGTCCAGCAGCGCCCGTCGCACTTGACGGTCACCGGGCTCTCCCGGTCGATCTCCTCGTCGGGAAGAGAGTTGTATACCCGGATGAGCACTTTGCCCCCGGCCCGGTTGATGATGTCCTCGGTCTTGTACCAGTGGAAGTGCATGGGCGAATACTGGCCCTCCTTCAGGTACAGCAGCTTTTCCGCGTAGACCTTGGGATAGCGCTCCGCCATGGCCCGGTTCCCGTTGCGCAGGGTGATGAGGGAAAAGCCCACCCGATCAAAGTCTCCCAGGCCGTAGTCCGTGATGTCCCAGCCCAGCATGCAGTCCCGGATCTCGTCGTACTCATGGCCAAGGCTCTGCCACTGCTCCGGCGGAAAGCCGCAGAAGGGCGGCAGGCTGATCCGATAGTCCCGGATGAACTGCTCCATCTCCCGCAGGGCGGCGTTGATCTGACTCCGTTTCATGCTTCTTCCTCCTCGATTCCATAATACAGCGCCCCAACGGCCTGGCCGAAGCGGGCCGCCATGCCCTCGCCCCGGGGGGCCAGGGAGCGCATCAGAGGCGAGGCCGCCAGATCCCTGTCCGCCGCGACGAGCCGCAGCTCCGGCAAAACGGAGGCGCAGCCCTCCCGGATCAGGGCGAAGCAGCGGGGATGGCGCACGAAGCGGCCAAACAGAAAGCGCTCCTCCGTCTCCGGCTGCAGCAGGGCCTGGATCTCCCGGCTGATCTGCCCCAAATGGACGCCGATGCGCCGGAAGATCTCCTCCGCCGCCGGCTCCTCTTTCTCCGCCAGGGTCATCAGATGCTCCAGACAGGGCTTGCGCAGGTCCTCGGGCTCGCTGCGGACGCGCAGGATCCCGTCCTTCTCCTCCACAAAGCCCTCCAGCAGCCCGGGCTCCAGCTCCCAGGCCAGGCGAAAGGCGGCGGCCTGGCCCAGATAGCGCCGTGCTCCCGGCAGGCCGGAATTCTCGTTTCGCGTGCTGCGCAGATCCTCCGCCGGCAGGGCCGCCTGGGGGGCGCTACCCAGGTCGATCAGCAGATCATAGAGCTCCAGCGGCATTTCCGGCACCCTGCCGTCCGCCCGGAGCCAGCCGCTGCCCAGGTCCGTGCCCAGGCTGTGGGCAAAGACCCCGCAGGCGACGGCTCCGTCCTCTCCCGCGCAGGCCAGCTCCAGGGCGGCGGTGAAGGCGGCCATGCTGCCGTCGTTCAGGGCCCGCACCCGAACCCCCGGGCGGCAGAGCCTCGCCAGGCCATCGTTCAGCCCCGCCAGACGGCGGAGCTCGTTTTCATAGTTTGCCGGGTCGTGCTCCCGGATGCCCTTGGTCTTGGGAGTCTCCCCGCCCAGGATCCGATCGCGGATCACCACGTCCGGGAAGCTCAGTCCCAGGGAATGGGGCCGCGCGTCCTCGCCCGGGCAGGCCTTCGCCAGTCCCCTTTTCAGAAAGGCCAGGATCGGCTCCATCAGCGCCTCCGCCGTCGGCAGGCGGGAGGGGTCCCAGTCGTATTCCTCTGCCAGCAGCAGCTCCCCGTCCCGGGAAAGCACCAGCTTGATATCCGTGCCGCCCACGTCCAGGCCGCAGCGCAGGCCACGCGCTCCCAGTCCGGAAGCCCTCCGAAGCCGCGCTCCCAGCTCCGCCGGGGCGGCGCTCTCCTTTGTGGGCGGCGGCGTCCAGGCGCTCAGGGGCAGCAGCTCCCGGCGAAAGGGCGGAAGACCCGCCGCGGCGCAGAGTCTGGCGGACACCCGCAGGGCCTTGTCATAGCCCGGCTCCTCCAGAGCCTCCAGGGCAGAGGCCGTCAGCTCCCAAAGGGAGGCGGGGGCGGCCTCCGGCAAATAGAGCCGCAGGTCGCTCCCGCCGCAGGCGGAGAGCAGATTCAGCAAGAAGGCCCGGAGCACATTCCGGAGGAAGGCCGCCTCTTCCCCGCTCTCCGGCGGGACCAGAGGCAGGCAATGCTCCCGCTGTTCCGTCCCGGCTGTGCGCAGGCGGATCCGAAGCGGCAGCGCCGCCGGGTCCTTCCCCAGAGCATCCCGCAGATCGGGCAGCCACAGGCTCTCCCCCGCCGCGGCGGCGGAGAACAGCGGCATCAAGGCGCTCACGCCTCGCCCTCCCGGACCCGGACGCCCTTGCTCCGCAGATCGCTCCGCAGCTTTTCCATGTCCTGATAGAAGGCCAGCCCGTCCATGCCGCAGAGGCAGGCGGCCTCCACATTGGAGGGATTGTCGTCGATAAAGAGGCAGTCCTCCGCTCTCAGGCCCCACTCTGCGAAGAGCTTCTCATAGATCTCCCGCTGGGGCTTCAGCAGCTTCCAGTCCGCCGAGACGATCCCTCCCTGGAAGTATTCCGAACCGGGGATCCGGGGGAAATACTCGTGGAGGGCGGAGGTGGCGTTGGAGAGCAGATAGATCCCATAGCCAAGGCCGTCCAGCTCCCGGATCAGCTCCGCCATGCCGGGGACGGGCCAGAGGGGCTCCCTCCACCAGAACACGCAGCGCTCCGCCGCAGCGTAGAGTCGCTCCGGCAGCCTCCTCCTAAAGCGCTCCAGCGCCTCCTGCTCGGAGAGGCTGCCCCGGTCCAGGCGCACCCATTCCACGCTGCCGAAAACCTCCCGGCGCAGGAGACGCCCGTCCTCCTCGGGCAGCGCCAGCCGCTCGACCATGCGGGGAGGATCCCAGGCGATCAGGACGCCGCCCATGTCAAAGATCAGGTTCCGGATCATAGGCTTTTTTCCTCTTCCGCCTTCTTTTTCTTAAAAGCACCGGTGATCTTCTCCCAGCGCTCCCGCCGTCTCTTCCGGATCTCCAATCGCTCGCCCAGATCCCGGGAGCCCACGCCGTAGACCAGGTACAGGACGACCCCCGAGACGATCATGATGAACACCGTAGAGGCACATCGGCGGCCCAGGGCGTTCATGTTGGCGCCGCGGGAGGCGTCCAGCAGCATGCCCTGGATGACCATGGCGTAGGTCGTTGCGTCGGATCTGTGGAAGGTATACGACATATCGTATTCGGTGAAGAGGGCGTTGAAGTTCAGGGCAAAGACCGCCAGGACGCTGGGCAGGATGATGGGCAGCTTCACCTTCAGGAAGGTCCGCAGGCCGCCGGAGCCCAGGTTCCTGGCCGCGTCCTGCAGCTCGTCGTCAATGGCGTAGAACGAGGCCTTGATCATGCGCAGGGAGAATGGCAGCTTCGTCACCGTATAGGCCAGGACGATCAACAGCTTGACATTGTCCTTGTACATCAGGTTCTGATTGCCCACGTACCACACGGTATCGGAATTGAAGTAGATCCGGTAGGAGTAGCAGATCAGGATGGTGGGCAGCAGCCAGGGGAAGAGCAGGGAGTACTCCAGCACGACGCCGGAGATCTTGCTCTTTTTCTTCTTGAAGATGTAGTTGCAGGCAACGACCACGATCACACAGGCCAGGGCCGCCGCTGCGGCGGACATCCAGCCGCTCAGCTTGATGCCGTTCAGGGTGTTGTCATTGGAGAACACGCCGGTCATGGCGTTGGCCACCGTCTTTGTCCTGCCGCGGTCGTTCACATAGCTGTAATCCTGCTTGCCGATGAAATTGATGAGGGTCCAGTTGTTGAGATCCAGCTTCTTGGCGCGGATGGCGCTGTGGGTCTGGAAGGAGAAGAGGATGATCATCACCACGGGGGTCATGTAGATGAGAAAGAGGACGTAAGCATAGATGTGCGCCAGGACATTGGCGACGGGATTGGTGATCTTCTGCTTCTGGAGCTTTGCCTTGGTCTTGGAGACCGAGAGGTAGTGACCTTTTCGCTCATAGAGGGACAGCACCGTCAGCAGGACGATGGTGAACATGGCCAGAATGATGGACAGCAGGGCCGCTCTGGCCTGGGGGAAGAACTCCTCCGCGGAGGAGGAGCCGGCCAGGCGGACGATCTCGGGGTTGATGGAGTCATAGCCGATGACGGTTGGCGCGGACATGGCGCACAGGCCCGTGATGAAGGTCATGACCGTCAGGGAGAAGAGCGTGGGCAGCAGGGTGGGCAGCACCACCTTTCGCAACACATAGAATGGCTTGCCGCCCATGTTGCGCGCCGCCTCCACGGTGTTGTAGTCGATGTTGCGGATGGCGTTGCGCAGGAAAAGCATGTGGTTGGAGGTGCAGGCGAAGGTCATGGTGAAGAGCACCGCATTGAAGCCGGAAAACCAGTCCTTGTTGATGTTGGGAAAGGCGTTCTTCAGCAGGGTGGTCACCACGCCGTCGCCGGCATAGAGGAACATATAGCCGGTGACCAGGGCCACGCCGGAATAGATCAGGGTGGTCATGTAGCCCAGGCGCAGGATCTTGGCGCCCTTGATGTCAAAATACTCCGTCAGCAGCACCAGAGAGGTGCCCACCACGTTCACCGTCACCACCAGGCACAGGGCCAGCTTCAGGGAGTTCCAGACAAAGCTGCCCATCTTGCCGGCCATGAAGAACCTGATGACGGCAAAGGGATCCGCCTCGCCGGCGGCGTTTTTCGTGCGGAAAATGCTCGTCAGGGTGTTCAGGCAGGGCAGGAGCATGAATCCGAAGAAGAGATACGCGAAAAAGGCCACGCCGAACACGCGAAACAGGATATCCAGAGTCAGATCCTTCTCTCGCTGTATCTGGCTCATTTCTCCACCTCTTCTTCCTCTTCGGGCTCATAGGCCATGATGTCCCGGGGATCCAGGATCACCTGCACCCGCTGGCCCTCCTCGTAGATCCGAACGCCGTCGTTCTTCTCAATGACCTTGAGGGTCTGGCTGCCCATGTCGATGTAATACTTGATGTACAGGCCGTAGTACTCCCGCATGATAACCGTCCCGTCCAGGGAATACTGGCCTGGCTGGACCTCCGCGTTCACATGCAGGCGCTCCAGCCGGATGTAATTGTGCTTGCCCGCGTCCAAATCCGCTCCCGCGGCTGTGAGCATGCCCACCAGCTCATCGCCCAGGCGGTTGATGTCGCCGATGAAGTTGCACACGAACTCGGTCCTGGAGAAGTTATACACCTCGTTGGGAGTGCCGATCTGCTCGATATAGCCCTTGTTGAACACGGCGATCCGGTCCGACAGGGTCAGGGCCTCCTCCTGGTCGTGGGTGACATAGATGGTGGTGATGCCGAATTCCTTCTGCATCTTCTTCAGCTCGTTGCGCAGCTGAACGCGCAGCTTGGCATCCAGGTTCGAGAGGGGCTCGTCCATGCAGATAATGGCAGGCTCGGTCACCAGGGCGCGGGCGATGGCCACGCGCTGCTGCTGGCCGCCGGAGAGCTGGGAGACGGCCTTCTGCAGCTGCTCGTCGCTGAGATCCACCTTCCTTGCGATCTCCTTCACCTTCTTGTCGATCTCGAGCTTGTTCATCTTCTTCACCTTCAGGCCGAAGGCGATGTTGTCATAGACCGTCATGGTGGGAAACAGGGCGTAGCTCTGGAAAACGATGCCGATGTTGCGCTTCTCCACCGGAACATGGGTGATGTCCTGCTCGTTCACGATCACCGTGCCCTCCACGGGCTCGATGAAGCCGGTGATGGTCCGCAGCGTCGTAGTCTTGCCGCAGCCGGAGGGGCCCAGGAAGGTGAAGAACTCCCCCTCCTTGACAAAGACATTGATGTCATGCAGGGCTGTAAAATCCCCGAATTTCACTACGATATCCTTCAGTTCGATCATTAGGCATTTCTCCTTTTCCGAAAAATGGGCATCCGGAAAGGTCTCCGGCGCGGAGGCGCTTCCGGATGCACATTGCGGCTATATACACATGGCGAGCCGGGCTTGCCGGCTCGCCATATAGAATTGATGAGAATGAATTACTCGGCCTTCTGGGTCAGGACAGCCCAATCCAGATTGTCCCAATCGGGCTCGGCGGGAGCGGCGGAAGCGTCCTTCCAGTAGAAGCCCAGGTTGGTGAGGATGTTGGTCCACTCAGCGCTGTGGGCGGCCACATACTCGGCATAGGTCAGCTCGGTGCCCTCAACGGTGGTCAGAGCAAAGTTGGGGATCTGGTAGATGGCGGGGATGCCGTCGGGGTAGAGCTCCTCAGCAGCAACGGTGTTGCAGGGGAAGGAGTCGAACTGTTCGCCCCAGGCAGCCTGCACTTCGGCAGAGCCGAACCACTCGGCGAAGGCCTTGACAGCCTCGGTCTCTTCCTCGGTGCGGCCCTCGCGGTCCAGGATGCCCAGGTACTCGGCGATGTAGTAGGTGCCGTCGGCAATGTCGACCAGCTGCCAGTTCTCCGGGTTCAGGGTGCCAAGCAGGGGGTGATCGCTGGTGTCGGCAGCAAAGTCGATGGAGCCGTACAGGGAGGAGGAGTAGAACTCGGTGATCTGCACGTCGCCGCGGTTCAGAGGCTCAATGCCGTACTTCCAGTCGTCGCCGCCGAACTTGCCATCGGCGCAGAACTTCCACAGGGTCTTCCAGCCGTCAACGGTGATGCCGCCGGCAGGAGATTCGGGATCCGCGAAGGGATAGAGGATGGCGGAGTTGATGTTGGCGTTGGTGGTGCCGCCGACCTTGTTCTGGCGGTACCAGGTGTAGCCGGAATCCACCACGTCGGCCCAGTGATCGAAGTGCAGCTCCTCGCCGTTGGTGCCGAACTCGTCGGTACGGTAGAGCATCAGCACGTTCTGGATCACGATGCCGTAGGCCTTGCCGTCATACTTGTACTCGCCGACCTCGTCAGCCCAGGAGGGGGTCCAGTCCATGACCTTCAAGTTCTCGTACTGGCCGTTGACCAGCTGGCTCCAGCGGGTCTCGTTCAGGCCGAAGATCAGGTCGCCGTCCTTGTTCTCGTTGGCGGCCTGGATGGCGGCAGTGTCGCCGGAGATGACTTCATTGGTGTCCAGGCTGATGGTGAAGCCGGCCTTGGCGGCCTCTTCCACAAGCCAGTCCACGCGCTCGGTGGAGTTGGAGTTGGAGTAGATGCGGATGGTGTAGCCGGAGTAATCCTCAGCCATGGCCGTCGAGAAGGAGCTCAGGGCGAAGATCATCGTCAGGGCAAGCACAAGTGCGAGCAGTTTTTTCATGGGTTTTCTCCTTTACTCATAGTTTTATGTTGATATTCCCGCAGAAGCGAGCAGCGCGTCGGGAAAGGCGCTTTTCGCCCCGGCGGCAATAGGAACACCGAATGAAACCAACAAATAATATAGTTTTTTGAAGGGAAAAAGTCAATTCATCCGGGCTCTTTGCCCTTCATTTCGTGAGCTTGCACAAAGATTCCGGCCTTCTTTTGTGAATGTTTTCGGTCCCGATCCCGGAAGGCAAAACCGCGCCGCGAAGCAATGCTCCGCGGCGCGGGGGATCATTTGCGTATCCGAATTACTTGCCGATGATCAGCACGCTCCTGGGGGGAACGACCCAGAGGCTGTCGCCCAGCAGCAGCACCTTGCTGTCGTCGTCCGGGGAAGGCTCCAGATTCAGCTCGCCGTCGAGAGGATTGATGACCGCATAGGCCACGAGCTCGCCGTCCATGGTCCAGGAGACCTGGATCACGCCGCTGTTCTCCACAACGGTGCTGACCTCCGCCTGGGTAAAGAAGGGGTTGGCCTGGCGGATGGCGATGAGCTGCCGGTAGAAGTCCGCCATCTTATAGGCGTCGCTGTCCGGCGTCAGGGCCTCCCAATCCAGGTTGTTCACCGAGTCGGGGGACATGTAGCTGTTGTGGTCTCCGCCCTTGGTGCGCAGCATCTCCTCGCCTGCCAGGAAGAAGGGCGTGCCCTTGGAGAGCATCACGATCTCTGCGCAGAAGCGGTTCATCTGCAGCAGCTCCTCCTGAGAGGCGTCGGGATTGGTGGCCAGGAGCTTATCCCAGAGGGTGTTGTTGTCATGGCAGGAGACGTAGTTGATGACCATGGCGTCGTTCACGCCCCAGCTGGCGGTGCCGTCGCGGAGGCCGCCCTTGATGCCGAAGGCCACCTGCTGGGCGGTGCCCTTGTTCACCGTGCCGTTGGCGTAGCCGCTGCCTTTCTGGTCGAACACGCTGCCCTTCAGACCGTCGCGGATCACGTCGTTGAACACGGCCACCGCGCCGATGGCCTCACCGCTGGCCTTGATCTGGGAGATGTTGGCCTGGTTGGCCTTCTGGTTCTCTATCAGCGGAGAGGTGCCGCCGGTCCAGCCCTCGCCGTAGATGATGGCCTTGGGGTTGATCTCATGCAGGGCCGTCTCGATCTCCTGCATGGTCTGGACATCGTGCAGCGCCATCAGGTCAAAGCGGAAGCCGTCGATCTTGTATTCCTCCGCCCAATAGCAGACGCTGTCCACCATATACTTGCGGAACATCGCCCGATCGGAGGCGGTCTCGTTGCCGCAGCCGCTGCCGTTGGCGGGGCTGCCGTCATAGCTGAAGCGATAGTAGTAATAGGGCACGATCCGGTTCAGGTTGGAGTCCAGAGAATAGGTGTGGTTATAGACCACGTCCATGACCACGGCCATGTTGTTCTCGTGGAGGCTCTGGACCATCTGCTTGAACTCGTTGACCCGCACCTCGCCGTGGAAGGGGTCGGTGGAGTAGCTGCCCTCGGGGGCGTTGTAATTCTTGGGATCATAGCCCCAGTTGAACTGCGGCTCGTCGCTGCTCTCGTCCACAGTGGCGTAGTCATACACCGGCTGCAGATGCACGTGAGTGACGCCCAGCCACTTCAGGTAATCCACGCCCACGGGGATGCCGGAGGCGTTGGTCAGACCGGTCTCCGTAAAGGCCAGGTACTTGCCGGGGTACTGGGAGTCGGCGATGGTGTTGGAGAAGTCCCGCACATGGACCTCCCAGACGACGGCGTCGCCGTAGCAGCTCATGTCCTCATAATAGCCGCTGTCCCGGAAGCCCTCCGGGTCGGTGCTGCGCAGGTCGATGACCATGCCCCGGTTTCCGTTGACGCCCACAGCCCTGGCGTAGGGATCCACTGCCTCCTGCTCGCCCAGGGCGGTGGTGACAGAGTAGGTGTAGTAGGTCCCGTGGCCGCAGGGGGCCTCCGCGCTCCAGACGCCCTTCTCGCCCTTGACCATGTCCAGGACCTCATAGGCCTCGCCGCCGTCCCCGGCCTCGAAGAGGTTCAGCTTCACCCGGGAGGCGGTGGGGGCCCAGACCTTGAAAACGGTGGTGTCGCCCTGGATCACAGCGCCCAGGTCGTCCCCGTCGTAGGTGTACTTCTCGATAAACTCCTCGCTGTCAAACAGACCCGTGGGAATGGCTGGGATCTCGCCATAGCCCTCGATCTCCACGGTATAGGCCTTGGACACGTCCAACTCCTCCTTGACGGTGATGACGCCGGTGACAACAGTGTTGTTCAGGCTGGAGAGCGCTTCGATCTCCACGTCCCGTCCGTCCTGCCGCACATGGACCTGATCCAGGCTCTCGATCTTGGTGGAGGGGCTCAGACTATAGCGGATCTCTGTGGGAGAGATGATGCCCGCCAGTGTGAAGACCCGGATGGGCTTGAGGGTCTGGCCCCCGTCGGAGCTGAGGTACTGCATGCCGTCGCCGGGCTTCAGATAGATCACCGTGTCTTTTCCGGTCATAGTGACATAGCGGTCGTCCTCATAGTCCTTGGTGGCGTCGCCCCAGGACTTGCCGCCGGGCTGGGAGCAGTCGCGCCGGACGATGAAGCCCACCTCTTCCACATCCTTCGGCACATTGATCATGACTTTCACGCCGTAGGCGCAGGGGTGGAAGAGATGGCCGCTGCCATCCTTCCCCGGGAACCAGATCCACACGTCGCACTTGCTGTAATCCGTGTCCGGCCGGGTCCAGTAGAGGGTCAGCTGATTGCAGCCCTCTTCCTTCTCCAGGAAGTACTCCTCCTCGGGCTGGGCTTCCGCTTCCTCTTCCGCCACGGGCTCTTCCGCCGCGGGCTCTTCTGCCGCGGGCTCTTCCGCCGCCGGCTCCTCCGCGGGCGCGGCTTCCCCGACGGGGATCAGGGTCAGGCCGCCGTCCTGGCTCACATACTGCTCCTCATCGCCGGGCTTCAGATAAATCACCGTGTCCTCGCCGGTGATGACGGCGTAGCGGTCCCCATCAAAGTCCTTGGTGGCGTCGCCCCAGGACATGCCGCCGGGATCGGAGCAATCCCGCCGGACGATGAAGCCCACCTCGCTCACGTCCGCCGGCACATTGACCATGCACTTGACGCCGTAGGCGCAGGGGTAGAAGAGATGGCCGCTGCCGTCCTTCCCCGGGAACCAGATCCACACGTCACACTTGCTGTAATCCGTGTCCGGCCGGGTCCAGTAGATCGTCAGCTGGTTGCAGCCCTCTTCCTTTTCCAGGAAGTATTCCTCCTCCGCCTCCCCGGCGGCTGCGGGCTCCTCCGCATAGGCGGCGGTCCCGCTCCAGGGTGCCAGCAGCGCGCCGATCATCAGCAGCGCCAGCAGCAGGGCTATGCTTCTTTTGCTTTTCATGGATACACCTCATTTCTATAAAATCGTTCCGGAATTTGTAGTTTTATGGTAGCACTTCTCCCGCTCCAAGTCAACGCCCTTGCGGAGCGTTTTCTCTCTGTTTCAAGCGAAAAAGCAAGGCGGATCCCCGTCGAATCCGCCTTGGCTCCTTATTCCTCTTTCTGTGCCGCGGCCCGCTCTTCCGTGAGCTCCCGGGCCAGGCGGATCACCCGGCCGGCGTTGAGCCGCAGTTGGGTCCGGGTCAGCTTTTTGCGCCTCAGGGCCTTCAGGATGGCCTTCTGGTCGTTTTTGCTGCCCGGCATGGTCAGATCCCCGCCGGCGGCGGCGATCTTCCCCGCGTCGGGGGCCTTGTACTTCTTGCTCTTGCCCTGTCCCATGGGCAGGATCCAGTCGCTCATCACGATGCCCTTGAAGCCGAACTCGCTGCGCAGGATCTTCTCGATCAGATCCCGGCGCTGGGAGCTATGCTCCCCGTTCAGCAGATTATAGGAGGTCATCACCGCCGTGGGTGAGCTCTCCCGCACGCAGATCCCGAAGCCCCGGAGATAGAGCTCCCGCAGGGTGCGCTGACTGAGCTGGCTGTTGTTGTTGTAGCGGTTGCGCTCCTGGTTGTTGGCGGCGAAGTGCTTGATGGTGACACCGCAGCCCGGGTGCTTCTGGACCCCCAGGGTCAGGGCGGCGGCCATTCTGCCGGAGAGCAGCGGGTCCTCGGAGAAATACTCGAAGTTCCGCCCGCAGCGGATGTCCCGGTGCAGGTTCAGGGCCGGGGCCAGCCAGAGATGCACGCCGAAGCGCTCCATCTCCGCCCCCACCACGTCGCCGCAGGCCCGGGCCAAGTCCACGTCCCAGCTCTGGGCGATGGCGGTGCCGATGGGGATGGCCGTGGCGTACTGGTGCAGCACCTCCCCCTTGGGCTTGGAGCCGCCCCGCTTTTTCATCAGCCAGGCCACGGGTCCGGGCATCAGCTCGCTGCTGCTCTCCAGCTGCAGCTCGCCCACCGCGTGGGCGCCCTTTTCATCCAGCACATAGCTCCGGCTCAGCCGCAGCCCGGCGGGGCCGTCGGCCATCACCAGGGAAGGCACGCCCTTTTCCCGCAGGAGGCGGCAGGTCTCCCCCGCCGCGCCGGCCACGCTGCGGCCGGAATCGCCGATGAAGCCCAGGAAGCCGGGCTTGTCCTCAAAGCAGCCCACGCCCAGCAGGGCCAGCTCTTCATCGCTGAGCTCCTCCGTGAACTGCGTGGGGCGCTCCCTGCATCCGTAAACGATCTTCTCCCGCTTGATCTTTTTCGAGCGGAAGCGGAGGGTGCGCAGCATCCCGCTCTTTTCCCGCTGACGGGGCGCCGGGCTCCAGTCCTTGAAGTCCGGCTTTCCGCCGCAGGCGCGGCATTGCATGGTGACGGCGTCCTTGTTCACTTTGAGCTTTCCCGCCGGGCGGGTATCCCTGCTGGAGTCGCCCAGGCGCAGCAGATAGCTGCCCTTTTCCAGGGTCCAGGTGTTGTCGTCCTCGTCAAAATAGGCCAGATCCCGCAGGCAGAAGCGCAGCGCCACTTCGCAGCTCTCTCCCGGCTGCAGCTCCTTCGTTTTGGCAAAGGCCGCCAGCACCTGCCAGGGCTGGGGGATCTCCTTGCCCGGCTGGGAGACGTAGAGCTGCACGGTCTCCTTCCCCGGAAAAGCCCCGATGTTGCGGACCGAGGCCCGCAGGAGGATGTCCTCCCCATCCCTGTAAAGGGCGCCGGCCTTGATCTCAAAATCCGTGTAGCCCAGGCCGAAGCCGAAGGGGAAGAGGGGCTTTTTGTCCACGCTGTCAAAGTAGCGGTAGCCCACAAAGACGCCCTCTCTGTAACGAGTCTCGTCCCGGCCGCCGAACTCGCCGATCTCCGGGTACTCGCCCCAGGCGGCCCATGTGGTGCTGAGCTTGCCGGCGGGGAAGCTCTTGCCCAGCAGGATGTCTGCCAGGATATTGCCGGTCTCGGCCCCCAGCTGGCTCAGGAGCAGGATGTTCTCCACCTCCAGGACCGGAGAGAGATCCACCGGCCCGCCCACGTTCAGCACCAGCAGGAAGCGCCTGTACTTCTTCCGCAGGGCCAGGATGTCCCGCTTTTCGGCTTCGGTGAGCAGGATATCCCCTGGCACGGCCGCCCGGTCCGAGCCCTCGCCGGAGATGCGGGCGAGAACGTAGACCGCCGTGTCCCCCTCGCCGTAGAGGGGGATGCTGTACTCCGGCTCCGGCATCACCGCGCCGAAGTACTCCGCGGCGGCGATCTTGTGCTCCCGCCGGGCCTTCTCCTTCAGCTCCCGGACAAAACGCTCCCGGGCGCCCCGGTACAGGGCGTCATAGGTCTCCAGCCAGTATTTGGTCGTGACGGTGAAGCCCGCGTCCTCCAGGCCCTGCTCCGCGGTGACGAAATAACGGGAGTTCACCTCGCCGGAGCCGGTGCCGCCCTTCACGGTGCGTCTTGCCCCGCTGCCGAAGAGGGCGATGTTCCCGGCTTCGGTCAAGGGAAAGTCCCCGTTCCGCTTCAAAAACAGCGTGCACTCCGCTCCCAGACGGCGGATGCGCCGGGCGTGTTCCCGTTCATACTCTTCCATCTCTCTTCCTCCTCCCTCACTCGATCCCCTGCTGCCGGCACCAGATGTCCATGACCATGTCCACCGGCAGATGCTTCACCAGACGCACCTGGCGGCGCACCGGATGGCCCAGGATGGAGACGGTCTTTTTCTTTTTCAGGTCCTTCATGGCCTGCTCCGCCACCTCCTCCGGGCCGTACCAGCGGTCCACATAGCGGATATACTCGTCGTGGTGGGCGGTCTGCTGGAACTCCGTTTTGATCCAGCCGGGGCAGACGCACATCACGTGGATGCCCTTCGGCTTCAGCTCCCGTCCGATGGCCCGGGAGAGGCTCAGCACATAGCTCTTGCTGGCGCCGTAGACGGCCTGGAGAGGCACCGGCTGCCAGGCGGAGTTGGAGCCCATGTTGACGATGGCGGAGCCCGCCTTCATATAGGGCAGGCTCACATGGCACATGGCGGTGAGGGCCAGGGAATTGAGCCGGGCGCTCATCAGGAGCTTGTCCAGCTCCTTCTCGGCAAAAGGGCCAAAGACCCCGCAGCCCGCGGCGTTCACAAGCAGGCCGATCTCCGGCTTCTCCCGCTCCAGCAGCTCCCGGTAGCGCTCCACATTGTCGGTGTCGCTCAGATCCAGGGGGATGGGCCGGATGGGCTGGCGGCACTTCTCCTTGAGCTCCAGCAGCCGTTCCTCCCGCCGGGCGATGACCCAGATCTCATCGAAGTCCATCTCTTTGTCCACCGCGTAGACAAATTCTCTCCCGATGCCGGCGGAGGCGCCGGTGACGACCGCGATCCTCATGCTCCGCTCCTTCTCCCGCCGCAAGGACGGGCCCGTTTTTTTCTATTGTATTACAGCGGAACGCAGATTGCAAACAAAAAAAGCACGGATCCGCTCCGTCCTTGCCGTCCGCCGAAGGGGCGCTCCCTTGCGCTCCCCGCGCCCAGGTCCCGTCCCCGCCGAAGAGGCTCTCGGCTCTCCCGGCGGATCGGGCCCGGAGTGCAAAGCCATGCGGCGGATCCGCCGTCGCTGCGAATCCGCCGCATCTTTTCTTACCAGGTCTGTCCCTGGGTCAGATCGATCGTGCCGTCCAGGCACTCCACCCTGGCCACATCCTCGCCGGCAGAGCTATTCGGGTCGATCCATCCGAAGGCGGACCGAAACTCTTCCACCGTGCCGTCATACCGGATGAGCAGCGACTGTCTGTAGGAATAGCGGTATCCGCTCTGCTGCTCGTCCGGGAATACCTCGGCATTGGAGCAGACAAGCCTGCCTGCGTTTCTGAGCCGGAAGCCGCCGGGCTCATTGCCGTAGTCCTCACGGAGGCTCGAACGGGTGCCGATGCGGGACCACTCCTCCAGACTGCCGTCATAGACCAGGGTCGTGTTCCGCGAGAAGGCATCCGTCGCGATAGCCTGGATGTCTCCGGGGATCATGACCTTTTCCAGGGCCCCGGTACCCTCGAAGGCGCAGGAGCCGATGGCCCGCACCCCCTCAGGGATACTCAGCTCCCCGCTCAGGTTCGGGAAATTGAAGATCTCGCTGCCGATATAGGTGATGCGCTCGTCCAGCTCCAGCCGCCGCACATCCGATGCGGTAAAGCCGATCGGCGCGAGAACGGCGCAGTAATCGCTGTAGCTGTTGCGGCTCTGTTCCCACGGCGCCCAGTTCAGCCCGTGGCCCAGGAGGAGGCCGGTGGGGAAATCCCGCATTTCGCCCTTTCCGCTGATGCGAAGCGTTCCCGTAGCGCTGTCAAAGCGGTAGCTGAAATGCGAGCCGATGTCGGTCAGATTCGAACGCAGCGAGCCCAGGAAGAACAGCGCGAAGATCACCAGGAACGCCAGAATGGCGAGGAGGATCCTGCGTGTTTTTTTCTTGTTCCGGGGTCTCTTCGCCCGCCTTGCCCCCTCGGAGAACACGGCGCCATCCTGCATGCCCTGCTGCCGACCGGCAAAGGCGCCCCGCGGGGGCATCCCCTGGCTGTTGTCTGCTCTGCTGAGGGCATCCAAAACCTGCCGGCCTTTTCCCCAGGGATCCCCCAGCCGGACCGCCTCCTGCGCGAAGGCCTCCGCCCGGTCCGGATCTTTTTGCTGCCCATAGAACAGCGAGACGGCCATGGTCCCCAGGGCCTTGGCCCGGACCTGATCGTTCTGCCGTTGGGCAGCCAGGTCCACCGCCTTCATCAGCGTCTCCCGCGTCTGCTGCAGCAGCGCCGGAGCGTTCCCGGCCCGGTTCCAGTACGCCCGATTTTGCAGCGCCTCCAGCACCAGCCCTTTTTCGAGCAGCAGCTCCGGCACGTCCGTCCTCGCTACGATCGCACGGTTGATAAAGCCCAGCGCCGTATCCAGCTCCCCGTTGCTGCGGTAGATGATCGAGGCCTCGTAAAAGAATCTGGCGTCGTCCTCGTCCACGCTGCAGCTCAGGGCGCGTTCCAGGGCGGTTTTCGCCAGATCCGTCTGCCCGTCGTTCAGGTAGCGGACGGCCTCCCGGAACCATTTCTGAAACTGTGCCTTTCGGGCCGCTTCAGGCTCCTCCGGGCCGGTCGTCTCCGGCGGCGTGACCTGGACAGGTTTTCTATCGTCAAGCTCCGACATTGGGTTTTCCTCCTTTTTCCCCCGGCGGCGCGACCGCGCCCTCGGGCACTCAATATGGTATATTTTAGCAAGTTCCGCGGCGGCGGTCAACACCGAAAAACAGATGTTCCAGGCGAACCGGGAGACTGCCACACGCCGGCCCCCCGGAGCTTCGCCCGAACGCAGCGAAGCGGAGTCGAAGGATCTTGCCCCCCCCCCGCGAGGCGGACGGCATCCGGCCCCCGAAACGAAAAAAGAGAGCATCCTTTCGGATGCTCTCAAGCTGTCGACAAAGTGTCGACAGCTTGAAAGGCAAAAATGGAAACTTCCGAAAAAGTTTCCATTTTTGCTAGATTGAACGTGAAGGGGGGCATACCCTCCCCCCTTCACAATCCCCCCATGCGTATCCAAGTCTTTCCGCATGGCTTTGTCTGCAGACGAAAAAGAGAGCATCCTTTCGGATGCTCTCTGGTGCGAGAGAGGAGACTTGAACTCCCACGTCGGTTGACACACGCCCCTCAAACGTGCCTGTCTACCTGTTCCAGCACTCTCGCATACAGCCGGTGCTCCGACTCCATTGAAAGCCGTTTGCACCTACTTGGCCTGCCACATTTAAGGCAAAGGTTATTATAGCAGAGAAAAACCGTTTGTCAAGGTTTTTTTCCACGGACGCGGGATCGTTTTTCGGAAGCCTTTCCCGCCCCATTTTTGCTCTTTTCTTTCTCGAAGCTCTGTGATATATTATGGAGTATAAAGTATTTCAGACCCGCACAAAACCAGTCAGGAGGCTGATCCCATGCAGACTTCGCTCTTTCCGGATCGCTTCCGCATCCTCAGCGGAAGCGGATTGAAAACCATCGCCATGGTGGCCATGCTGATCGACCATACCGCCCACAGCTTTCAGAAACTGCTGAAGCAATACCTGTTCACCATGTTCAACATCCGCTTTACGCCTTATATCCTGCTTCGCGGCGTCGGGCGCATTGCCTTTCCCATCTTCTGTTTTCTGCTGGCGGAGGGCTTCCGCCACACCCGGAGCAAGCCCCGCTACGCGCTGAATCTGCTGATCTTCGCCATCCTCTCGGAGATTCCCTTCAACATCGTCCACGACGGAGTGCTGGCCTACCCCAATCAGAACGTGTTCTTCACCCTGCTGCTGGGCTTTTTGGGGATGTGGGTCATTTCCCGGATCCGGGAGGTGCCCCGCAGCGCCTGTCTGGGCCTCGCCGGGCTGGGCGTCTTGGCCTTGCTCCTGCAGCCGGGTATTCCCATCTACGGCCCCGTTGCTCTGATCGCCCTGGGGCTCTTCGCCGCGCTCATTCATGAGTCCGCGCCTCTCCGCGGCGCCCTGATCCTCATCGGTCTTGGGATCATCGCGCTTCTCTTGAAATGCGACTATGACTGGAAGGGTTATCTGCTGATCCTGCTGACCTATCTGCTGGGAGAGCATCCGATGGTCCAGTGCTTATCCGGCGTCACGCTGCTCAGCTGGCCCGGCGGGGTTGCCTGTGCTTATCCGCTCATGAATCTCTATAACGGCAAGCGCGGCTACATCCATGGTCCCGTGCTCAAATATGCCTTCTATCTCTTCTATCCGGTGCACCTGACCATTATCTGGCTGGTCCATTTGAAAACCCTGGGATACTGAACTATCGCATGATACGAAACAGGGACGCGGTTCCGAACCTGGAGCCGCGTCCCTTTTTTGCTGTTCTGTCCGAAGTCAGGCCTTCACCGTGCCGTCGGGGTTGAACAGAGGCAGCTTTCCCAGAACGATGATGTCGTCCCGGTCATAGGCCTCGCCCTCGGCGAGAACGGCCATCCTGCCGGCCACGATGCCTCCGGCCTGGCGCACCAGCTCCTCCGTGGCCCGCAGGCTCTCGCCGGTGGAGATCACGTCGTCCAGGATCAGGATGCGCTTGCCGCGGATCATCTCGGCGTCGGCGGTATCCAGCACCAGCTTCTGCACGTGCATGGTGGTGATGGACTTCACGCTGACCTCAAACACGTCGGACATGTAGGCCTTGGCGCCCTTGCGGGCGACAAAATACTTCTCCGCGCCGCTCTGGCGGGCCATCTCGTAGAGCAAGGGGATGGACTTGGCCTCGGGAGCCAGGAGATAGTCATAGTCGGGGGCCTTCTTCAGCAGCTCCGCGGCGCAGTGGACCGTGAGCTCCACGTCGCCGAACATGACGAAGGCGCCGATGTAAAGATCGTCCGTGACCTTGCAGAGGGGCAGATCCCGCTTCAGTCCGCAGATATCGATTTCATAAGTCATGGTTTACTTCCTCCTGAGAGTTTAGGGCGGATCCGTCCGCATCGGCGCACGCCGGATCCTTCCGACGCCCGCAGCCGAATCGGGCGGTCTTGCCCGTGTTTTTCAGACTCTCCTATTTTACAGGAAAACGCGGAAAAATCAAGAGGCAATTCCGATTTTCCCCGGCTCCGCAGGATCCCCGCCTCCACCTCCCCCGTCCTGTCATTGCGATACAGTGCGCACACTGTCGTGGCAATCCACTTTCTCCTGCCGTCTGTCCCGCGCCCGACGTCCCGTGCCCGTAGGGGCGGCCCTTGCGGCCGCCCGCCCTCCCGCACCGACGTCCCGTCCCCCGCTCCGCCGTAGGGGCGACCTTTGGTCGCCCGCCCTCCCGTACCGAGGTCTCGTTCGCGTCCGCCGACACGAACAAGCCCTTCCGTCATCCGCCTCGCGGGGGATCGGCGGATGCCACCTCCCCCACAGGGGGGGAGGCAAGATCGGGCCAGCTTCCGTCCACGCCGTAGGGGAGGGGCTTGCCCCTCCCGCAGATTTGTGCCGACGTTCGTCCTCCGGCGTAGGGGCGCTTCACGAATCGCCCGCCGTCCCGCGCAGACGTCCCGTCCTCTCAGGTCTCAATAATAACAAAGAACCGCAGGTTTTTGGCCTGCGGTCCTTCGTTTGGGAGAAAAGAGAGGATATAGGAGTGAAAAGTATCAGATTCAGGGGTTCAGGCTGTCGCTCTTCGGCGCATACTCGTCGAAGGTGATGCGCACGCTGCAGCTTTTGCCCGCCCGGTAATAGCCCAGCTCCGCGCTGTCTCCGGGACTGTGCTGCCGGATCACACTGCGCAGATCGCTGTAGCTCTTTATGCTCTCGCCGTCCAGGGAGGTGATGATGTCGCCCTTCTCCAGGCCGGCCTTCTCGGCGGCGGAGCCGGGCTCCACCGAGACCACGTACACGCCCAGGGGCATGTCGTAGTAGTGGGCGGCCATGGCGTTGTATCGTCCGTCATAGCTGATGCCCAGATAGGCCTTTCCGGTAACGTAGCCCAGATTGACCAGGTCCTCGGTGATCCGCAGCGCGTCGCTGCTGGGGATGGCGAAGCCCAGGCCCTCCACGTCGGTATCGCTGTATTTGGCGGTCACGACCCCCACGACCTCGCCCCTGGCGTTATACACAGGTCCGCCGGAATTGCCCGGGTTCACCGCGGCGTCCAGCTGGAACATGGAGATGTTGTCCGCTCCCTCGGTGGAGATCTTCCGGTTCAGAGCGCTGACGTGGCCGGTGCTCATGGAAAACTCCAGCTCACCCAGGGGATTGCCCACCACGTAGATCTCCTCGCCGACGCTCAGCGCGTCGCTGTTGCCGAAGCTGACGGGGTTCAGCCCCGCAGCGTCGATTTTCAGCACGGCCAGGTCGTTGATCTCTTCGCTGCCCACGATGCTGGCCTCATACTCCGAGCCGTCGTAGAGCACGACTGTGATGGGCAGATCGGCCTGCTCAGCCGTCTGGATCACATGGTAGTTGGTGACGATATAGCCGTCCTCCGTGAGGATAAAGCCGGAGCCGGAGATGGTGCCGGAACGAACGCCTCCGAAGTAGCCGGCGGTGGAGTAGCTGGTGGTGATGCCCACCACCTGGCTGCAGGCCAGCTCATAGATTTGTGCGGGCTCCAGTCTGGCGCTGCCGGTGTCAGCCACCGGCATGACCACTGTGGGCTGCTGCGCGGACGCGGACAAGGCAGGCAGACTGCCGCTGGAGCTGTTTCTGGCGATGGCCGCGCTGTTTTCCTGGATGGCGGCGGCGTTCTCCGCGGAGACAGCGGCGTTCTGGGCCAGGGCCCGCTCCACGGCGTCAAAACGCGATTCGGTCAGCCAGGTGTTGATCCCCGCGCCGATGCAGCCTCCCAGCAGGGCGCACACCAGGCACAGCCAGAGCACGCCGCTCAGGCTCATGCTCGATCTGCGATTCCGGCGGGGCGCCTTCTCCCGCTTCACCCGCTCCTGCCGCACCGGCGGCGTATAGTAGCGGGGCGGAGTGGTGGTGGAGCCGGCAGGCTCATAATGGGCGTCGGAATAGATCGGCCCGCCGTCGGCGGGGTTTTCCGCGCCGCTGTGATACCAGTTGTCCGGCTGGGGCGCAGTTTCCTCCACCGGAGCCGCCTCCTCGACCGGGGCCGCCTCTTCATAGGGCGCCGCTTCTTCAATCGGGGCCGACTCCTCGATCGGAGCAGCCTCCTCAATCGGGGCCGCCTCTTCGACCGGGGCCTCTCCCGCAAACACATCCTTGAAAATATCGTTTTCGGTCCATTCCTCTTCTCTGGGTTCTGACATACTGAAAGACCTCTTTTTTGACGAACCGGGAACCTTGCTTGTTCCTTTTTTGATGGTGCTATCCTACCGCAGAAATATGACTTTGGCATGAACAAAGCCCAAATTGATTATGAACTTTCCGGGAAGAATCAATGAATCCGCCGCCCTTCTCTCAGGGCGCAGCAAGCTCCGGAACCGCAGGCGCCGGGGCCGCCTCCTGCTGGAGCTGACGCTGCGGGAAAACGGGGATCTCCGTGTGCTCCTTGATCCAGGCGAGGCAGGCCTCGGAATCCATCTCGATCACCAGATCCAGGAGATACAGGTTTTTACGCTCCCTCTCGCCGGGCAGGATCCGCACCAGCTCCATGTGGAAGCTCACATTGCTGTCCAGATCCATTTTCCGGCCATTCGAGAGCAGCCAAATGCGCCCGAGCGTCCCGGCCTCCCGATCCGGCAGCACGGCGGTCCGATAGAAGTCCAGCGCTTCCTCCGCGCTCAGTTTCACCGTCTCGTAATGATCGATCTCCCCGTCCACCCAATGATAACCGAAATAAGCGGCGTAGAAATTCTCCTCCGTCGGAGCCTCCTGCAGCAGATTACGCTGGGCCAGCAGCTCCGGGCGATTGATCAGGTCCTCCAGGCTTTCCAGGTCCGTCGCTTCCTCGGGCGTGGCGGAATCCAGATAGTAGCCCCGCTCCAGCTCGCTTCCGTCCTTCATCACATACTTCAGGAGCACCCAGGTGCCGAAGCTGTGGATCTCCCCCTCGTGCAGGCTCTTGTGCTCGATCAGGTCCCGGTGGAGCGCCGTGAGCTCCCGGATATTCTCGGGGTCCCGAACCGTCCAGTCCCCCTTGGCATAACAGTTCACCGTTTCCACCTGCTCCGGGTCCGGCACCCGGCGCTCATAGCCCGTCAGGTCAAATTCCGCGGAGAGCGTAAGCAGGCAGATCACAGCGCAAAGCAGGGCCAGGCCCTTCCATTTTCCGGGAAAGATCCGAACGCTGCGGGACAGCAGCATCTCCGCAGCGATCCAGCCCAGGACCGCCCCCAGGAGCAGCAGTCCCAGAAGCAGGAAAGCCTCCGTACGCCCGTGGAAGCTGCCGCCCAACAGCAGGGAATTGACCGAGGAGGCCAAGATCAGCGAGGTGCCGATGGCCATACCGCAGCGGAAAATGGGCTTTAGGACCGGGTAGGCTGCGGTGTCTCCCGCACACTCCATGTGCCGCCTCCGGTACATCAGCAGCGCCAGCAGGGAGAGGAGCAGCCCCACGCCGGCGTAGATCGCCAGCCAGCCCAGGCCGAGGATCTCCCAGCCCTCGCCGAGGATCCTGCTCACATAAACCCGCCGGTTGAGCCAGACCGCCGGCGAGAGCCAGGTGAACCAGGTGTCCGCCCGGATGTAGGCGCCGTAAACCAGGTCCTGCAGCACTTCGCGCAGGCCTTCCTCCGCAGCCCAGGCAGCCAGGTTCAAGGCCAGATATGCCACCGGCAGCATCCACAGGCTCCCCGTCAGCATGGCGCAGAATACCGCCAGCCCGTAAAAGATCAGGTTCGAGCAGAACGCGATCCAAAGCCAGCTGAGCAGGTCCCGCAGCAGAAGGCCCCTTCCCAGGTACAGAGCGCCGGTGAGCAGCGCCGTCAGCAGCTCCGCGGCGAGCATGGGGAGAAAACCCGTGATCCAGACCGTGAGGAACAGGGTCTCCCGACGGATCGGCAGGCTGTGCATCAAGCCGCAGCTGCGGGAATTGTAAAGATAGCCGAAGACCGCCATGGCCGTCACGATCCCCATCGCAAAGGAGACGAAGATCATGTCGCAGCCGCTTCTCAGGACCAGGCCCTGCAAGCCGGCCTTGATCCCGCTGTCCCAGGTACTGCTTCTGGAAAGCTGCACCGGCAGCAGGAACAGCAAGAGCACCAGATAGCCCGACCAGAGGGGCCAGAAGCGGCGCAGAAGGTTGCGGCAGACGCCGCCGTTAAAGCAGGATATTCTGGACTTCATGGTCAGCGCCTCCCAATTCATAGATAAAGATCTCCTCCAGATTCAGCGGCAGTGTGTCCATAAACAAGGGCCCCGCCTTCTGGAGCGTCGCGGTGAGCTCCTCGCTCTTGCCCCGCAGGATCAGCTGCCGCAGCCGTCCGGTTCTGCTCTCGTGCAGGATGTCCAGGCCCTCCGGCAGCTCCGCCCCCTCGGGCAGGGCCAGCTGGACCTTCACCAGGTTTTCCTGCAGCTCGCAGAGGCTCCGCTCCAGCAGCAATTTTCCCCGGTGCATGATACCCACGTGATCGCAGACGTCCTCCAGCTCCCGCAGATTGTGGGAGGAGACCAGCACCGTGGTGCCCCGCTCCGCCACATCCGAGAGCAGCAGGCTCCAGACCTGCCGGCGCATCACCGGGTCCAGCCCGTCCACCGGCTCGTCCAGGATCACCAGCTCCGGCGTCAGGGCCAGGGCCAGCCAGAAGGCGGCCTGCTTCTGCTGCCCCTTGGAGAGCTTGCGGATGGGCCGCTTTTCGTCCAGCCCGAAGGCCGGGGCCAGCTTCTCCCAGCGTTCCGGATCAAAGCTCGGGTACAGCTCCCGATAGAGCCGCCGAATGTCCCGGATGCTGGCCTGGGAATAGATCATAGGCTCATCGGGGATGTATGCGATGCGGCGCTTCACCGCCGGATTTTCATAGACCGGCTCCCCGTCCACTGTGACGCTGCCGCTATCCTGCCGGAGGATCCCGGCCAGATGGCGGATCAGGGTGCTTTTTCCCGCGCCGTTGGGCCCCACCAGACCGTAGACCGCCCCGGTGGGCACCGTGAGACGCAGCCCGTCCAGGGCCCGGAGGCCGTCAAAGCTCTTTACCAGATCCCGTACTTCAATCATGTGTTTCTCCTTTCAGCCGCCGGCAGAGCTCCTCCTCGGTCAGCCCCAGCTGCTTCAATTCGCCGCTCAGCGCGTCCCAGCGCTCCAGCAGCTCCGCCCGCCGGGCCAGGACCGCGGCGTCCCCCCGGCGCACGAAGCTGCCCCGCCCAGGCGCCGAGCAGATATAGCCCTCCTGCTCCAGCTCCCGATAGGCCCGCTGGATGGTGTTGGGGTTGATGGCCAGCTGTCCGGCCAGCTCCCGCACCGAGGGCAGCCTGCTGTCCGCCGGCAGGGCCCCGGTGAGGATCAGCTGGCGAAAGCCGTCCCTCACCTGCTCATAGATGGGCCGGGCATCCCGGAAATTGATGTTGATCATCCGCCCACCGTCCTTTCTGAAGAATTCGCAATTCGGAATGCGGAATTCGGAATTGCATGAACGCGCCGCACGGAACAATTCGGAATGCGGAATTCGGAATTGCAGGAACACACTGCCATCTCCGCACCCGCCATGCCTTCCCCGCGCACGGGGAAAAGCAAGCCGCCGCTGCCAGCGGCAGAAGAAGGCGGTTTGCTTTTACCGCAGCGGTCGAAAAAACCGAGGATCAGCGCAAGCCCGAAGGTTTTTTCGGGTACCGCAAGGCTGACAGGTGGCATCCGCCGATCTCACGCGAGGCGGATGACGGATGAGGTCTCTGTCCCGCACCCACGTCTTGTCCTCGCCGTAGGGGCGACCTTTGGTCGCCCGCCATTCCGCGCCGACGTCCGTCTCTCGCCCGTAGGGGCCGACGCCCTCGGCGGCCCGCAGACTCCCTCCGTCATCCGGCTTGCGTGAGACGCCGGATGACACCTCCCTCTGAGAGGGAGGCAAAGGCGCGCCAACGCCCCGTCCTCGCCGTAGGGGCGGCCCTTGCGGCCGCCCGCCATTCCGCGCCGACGTCCGTCTCTCGCCCGTAGGGGCCGACGCCCTCGGCGGCCCGTGGTCTGTCCCGCGTCCACGTCCGTCCCCCGCCGCCGTCCTTCCCGCGCACGCGTTTCGTCCCGTGCCGTAGGGGCGACCTTTGGTCGCCCGCCGTCCCACGCCCGCGCCTCGTCCGCGCCCGTAGCGCCGAGCATCGCTCGGCGTCGTCTCGTCCCGCGTCCGCGTCCGTCCTCCGCCGTAGGGGAGGGGCTTGTCCCCTCCCGCCGATCCGCACCCGCCATGCCTTCCCCGCGCACGGGGAAAAGCAAGCCGACGCTGCCAGCGGCAGAAGAAGGCGGTTTGCTTTTACCGCAGCGGTCGAAAAAACCGAGGATCAGCGCAAGCCCGAAGGTTTTTTCGGGTACCGCAAGGCTGACAGGTGGCATCCGCCGATCTCCCACGAGGCGGATGACGGATGAGGTCTCCGTCCCGCACCCACGTCTTGTCCTCGCCGTAGGGGCGACCTTTGGTCGCCCGCCGTCCCACGCCCGCGTCCCGTCCTGCGCCCGTAGGGGCCGACGCCCTCGGCGGCCCGTGGTCCGTCCTGCGTCCGCGTCCGTCCTCGCCGTAGGGGCCGACGCCCTCGGTCGCCCGCCGTCCCACGCCCGCGTCCCGTCCTGCGCTCGTAGGGGCCGACGCTCTCGGCCGCCCGCCGTCCCGCGTTCACGCTCCGCCTTTCCTCGAACGCACTGTATTAACCGTCTTAGTACAGTTAGAATAGCATAAAATTGCGCTGCAGTCAAGCAGCGCAATTCTTCAGAATCCATATCAAGCGTATTTCGCTTCGCTTCTCTCGCGATCCTCACACCGCCAGACCCGTGAGCCAGCGGCGCATCATGTCGTAGAGATGGTTCCCCGCCATGCGGCGGATGAAGCTGCGGGTGCGGAAGGTCCCCAGGTGCAGCTCCCGAACGAAGGTCTCCCCTTCCACGGCCATGGAGACGAAGACCGTGCCCACCTCGTGGACCCCGTCCCCGTCCGGCCCGGCCAGGCCCGTAACCCCCAGGCCGATGTCCGCCCCGGTGACAGCCCGGACCCGCTGGGCCATGAGCCGCGCCACCGGCTCGCTGACGGCGCCCTTTTCTTCGATCAGCGCCCGGTCGATGCCCAGGAGCCGGGCCTTGACCTCGTTGGTGTAGGTCACGCAGCCCCCGGCGAAGACGGCGCTGGCCCCAGGGATCTCGGTGATCCGCCGGGCCACGTCGCCCCCGGTGCAGCTCTCGGCGGCGGCGAAGGTGAGGCCCCTCTCCTTTAGAATCGGCAGCACGGCCTCCTCGATGCTCTCCACGTCCATGCCGTAGACGTATTCTCCCAGCCGCGCCTTCACGTGTTCGATCACCGGGGCCATCATGGCCTCGGCCTCCTCCTCGCTCCTCGCCTTGGCGGTGACCTGCAGCAGGCAGTCGCACTCCTTGGCGTAGGGGGCCATGCTGGGATTGCGCATGGCGTTCATCTCTTCGGCGAAGATCTGGTCCACCGCGCTCTCCCCCAGGCCGAAGATCCGGATGGAATGGGAAACGATCTGCTCCTCGGAGAGCTTCTTCAGGTAGGGGACGGCGTACTCTCGGAACATGGGCACGCACTCGTTGGGCGGACCCGGCAGCATGAGGACCAGCTTGCCCTCCGCCTCGAAGGCGCAGCCGGGGGCGGTGCCCCAGCGGTTGTGGAACACGGTGCAGCCCTCCGGCAGCAGGGCCTGGCTGTAATTATTCGGCGTGAAGTCCTTCCCCGTCTGGATATACTCATAGAGTCCCTCCCGCTCGGCGGCGTTCTCCGTGAGGGGCAGGCCGAAGCTCTGCGCCAGGATCTGCTTGGTCAAATCGTCGCAGGTGGGACCCAGGCCGCCGGTGGTGATGATCACATCCGCCCGGCCCTTGGCGATCTCCACGCAGGAAGCAAGACGCTCCGGGTTATCCCCCACCACCGTGTGCCAGCGCACGTTCACCCCGATCTTCGACAGCAGCTCGGAGATATCCCGGGCATCGGTGTTGGTGATGTGCCCCAGCAGCAGCTCGGTCCCCACAGAGAGGATCTCGGTGTTATACTCCCGCATTTACTCCTCCTCTTCCAGCCGGATCCGCTCGATGCCCTGCAGGGCCTCCTCCACCAGGGCCTCCACGTCCAGGGCGCTCTCGGCGGCCTCGACCTCCTGCACGCTGGGCCGGGTCCTGGGATGCCGGGGGGTGAACACCGTGCAGCAGTCCTCATAGGGCAAAATAGAGGTGTCGAAGGTGCCGATCTTTCTCGACATCTGCACGATCTCCTCCTTGTCCATGCCGATGAGCGGCTGCAGCACGGGCAGAGACAGCACCGCCTGGGTGGTAGCCATGGCCTCCATGGTCTGGCTTGCCACCTGGCCCAGGTTTTCCCCGGTGACTATGGCTTTGGCCCCGTTGGAGAGAGCGATCCGCTCCGCAATGCGCATCATGAAGCGCCGCATGATGAGGGTGAAGTACTCCTCCGGGCACTTGTCCCGGATCTCCTCCTGGATGTGGGTGAAGGGCACCACCTCCAGGGTCATGCGCCCGCACCAGGCGGTGAGCAGCTTCGTCAGCTCGATGACCTTCTCCTTGGCCTGCTGAGAGGTATAGGGGAAGGAGAAGAAGTGCACCGGGATCAGCCGCACGCCCCGCCTTGCGATCATGTAGGTGGACACGGGACTGTCGATCCCGCCGGAGAGCAAAGTCACGGCCACGCCGTTGGAGCCCACGGGCATGCCGCCGGCGCCGTTCACCGGCTGGGCGTGGACATAGGCCGCCAGGTCCCGGATCTCCAGATTCACGATCAGCTCCGGCTCGTGCACGTCCACGGTGCAGTTGGGATAGGCCTCCGCCAGCTCCCCGCCCACGTACTGACTCAGCTGGATGGAGGTCATGGGGAAGCTCTTGTCGCTGCGCTTGGACTCCACCTTGAAGCTCTTGGCCCGCAGCATGTCGTCCCGCAGGTAGTCGATGGCGAGACGCGCGATGGCGTCCTTGTCCTTTTCGCAGGCGGCGGCCCGGCTGATCTTCACCACGCCGAAGACCTTCTGCACCGCCTCAAAAGCGGCGTCCATATCCGCGTCGTCCTCCAGCGGCTCCACATAGACCGTGGACTGCATGCACGTCACCTTAAATTTTCCGATGGGCACCAGCCTGCGCCGGATATTGCCCATGAGTTTCAGTTCAAAGCTTTTGCGGTTGAGACCCTTCAGCACGATCTCCCCCAGCTTGAGAAGGATAATGTCGTTCATTCTGTCACCTGTTCATTCTTTTCATAATCGTCTATGGATCAGCGCAGACGCTTGTCCTCTCTCTTCTCGCCGTCCGAGTTCCAGTCGTAATTCCACGCGTCTGCCTCATCGGGATTCTCCATGTCGGAACTGTTCCAGGGCGCTATACCATCCCTCATCAGTTCCTCAGGCGGCGTATACGCAGAGATCCCGCTCAGATCCGGGTCGTAGTCCTTCGACATCCGATCCAGCAGCACTTCATACACGCCCCAATCATAGGAAGATACCCGGACCGGCACTTTCCAGCCGATGATCTCATTTCCGTATTCCGTGCTCGTTTTCGCCGAAAACTCACGCCCCTCCGCCTTGCAGTAGATCGTGCGGGACCGTACGTCGTTCACAGTGATATGGCTCTCCCGAACCTCGGTGATCTCGGCGATGAGCGTTCGAGACCCCACATCCAGCTTGGCCGCCTTATAGGCCCGGAACAGCGAGATCGGGCAGTAAAGGATCAAAGCAAGACGCGCCACGCCGCAGATGCTTCCCAGAAACCATCCCATGGACTCATCCAAAGAGGACCTGTAATAAAATGTAATGTTTTTAAAGATGCCTGGCAGAACAACGCCCAGGAAGAAGCAAACCGCCGTCCAGACGAGCGGGCGGGACAAGCGTTTCCACAGAACGCTCTTCCAAATTGTCTGTTTATCCATGGGTTTTCCTCATTCGCCTTGGTTTTTCCGTCAATTACGATCAAAGAGACAGCGTCGCCCTCATCCCTGAGCATGCGCGCTGCGGCGATTTTGTTCATCGCTCTTGCGTTTGAGACCCTTCCGCACGATCTCCCCCAGCTTGAGAAGCAAAATGTCGTTCATAGCGTATGTTCCTTCCGTCTGCGCGCCGCAGGGACCGTTTCTCGATGCTTACGGATCCGCGGCTCTGAATCGGCCTATCCTACCATGTTTTTCGAGTAAAATCAATTCCCCATTTCCGCCGGGTCCAGCAGCTCCTGCAGCGTGATATCCAGCGCTTTGCTCAGGTACTTCAGTTCAATATCCGTCACGAAGCGCTGCCCGGATTCGATCCGCTGCACGGCGTTCTTGTCCACGTCCAAGCCCTCCCGCTGCAGTCTGTCGGCAAGCGCACGCTGGGATAGCCCCATGTCTTTTCTTTTCTCCGCAACTTTGCGGCCGCAAAGGTTGTTTCTCCCGTCCTCCGTTTTGTTTGTAAACACGTTTCAGCACCCCTTTGACATTCAGTTCTTGTCATTGGGGTTATTGTATGGTAACATGTGTTTCGATATGACACGCACTAAATGTCATTCCGAAATACATTTTTGAAAGAAGGGCGAAGGCATTGGTTCCGTCTTCTGAAAAAAGCTCTTGTCATGTTGTCTATCAAAGCATGTACCTGCGCCTGTTCAACGCCGTCACCGACGCGCTGGAGGCCCTGGACGCGGAGCGGCCCGAAGAGGCAAAACGCCTGCTGGTCCAGGCCCAGCAGGCGTGTGAAGAGCTGTATCTGCGCGGATAAAAACCGGACACGAGGCGTGTCCGGTTTTTTATGCTCTCCTTCGCTCAGTCGAAGTCCGCCGGGTCGATCTCCCTCCGTCGGCGAGTCGTCGGCCGGGGGCATCGTCCTTCCCGGCGCGGCATTCCGGCCCGTTCCCGGCCGACGCTCAGAATATTGTGGTGAATATCACGCCGAAGAACAGGAAGAAGCCTGCAATGTCAAGCAATATCGTCCTTCCGGATTTGGCGATCCGCCTTTGGTATTCCTCATTTTCATAGGGGAAGGCCTTCTCTGCCTGCTCCAGATACCTTATGCTTTTCATCAGCAGGGCAATTTCCGTGATGGCGATCAGCATCGCCGCCCCACAGCACATCAGGAGCGTCGGTGAACTCATCATCGTTGCCCGGGGATCATGGTGCCGCAGGACCAGGTTTACGCCGATGAGGCACAGGTCCATCAGGACGCCGCCGGCTATGCATCCCCGGGCGACGTCGTATTTTCGCAGCCAGGGCGCCGCGGCCTCCTGCATTTTCTTCACCTTTTCCGGGTTCATATCGGGCGGCACGGGTTCGAGGTCTTTCTCCGGCGCCTGGCCCACGCGGAGCTGATCCACCTGCTGGCGGATCTCCTCGCTCTCCTCGCTGAGCGGCCCTTCCCTCTGCGTCCGTCCCTTTTCCAGATGGGCGCCGAGCTCCGCGTCCAGCCTGCAGCTCTTCCCGGGCAGGGACTTCAGCACCCGGTCGCCCCGGCAGAAGCGGTAATAGCTCTGTCCGATCTTCGCGCCGTCATACAGTCTTTCGCCGACCCGTTCCCGCTTCACTCCGCCGCCGCTTCGGGAGCGGTAGAAGAGATAATATTCATGGCTGTCCTTTTCATCCGTTCCGCCCCGCTCCACGATATGCTCCTTGTCGCAGAGCAGCTCCTCGGTGATCCGGTAGTCTCCCCGCCGGATCGCCCGGGCCAGGCGTGCGGAATCCAAGGCTGCCCCGATGGGCAGCGCCTGGGTGAGCGCCACGAGCAAAATCAGCAGCGGCACAATGAAAGGCAGCGCCATGGCCGCTGCCGGTGGGGGCAGACGGTTGCGATGCAGCCACAGCGTCAGCAGCAGCGGCAGCAGGGCATAGGCGGCCGCGGTCCGCAGCGGGATCCTCCATCCGTCCCGGAGCAGCGTCTCCTCCGTCAGAAGCGTTTCGCCGTTCTCTTCCCGCTCGCTTCGCTGTCGGACGAACCACCGCAGGGCAAATATGATCCCGAGACAAAGGGCAAGGGCAAACAGGCAGGCGAGCCAATAGCCCATCGGAATACCGCTGCGGAGCCAGGGCTCTTCATCCTTCATCCCCAGGGTCATCCCCCCCATCACCAGGGCCAGAGCCAAAACCAGGACCACCGCGGAAGCTCGCATGTTCTTCTTTTCTTTCTGTTCCTGGAAGCGGGCCATCTCCGTTTTGTTCCGCAGGGCCGGATTCTGTTTCTGCAGGCGTTCTTCCTCCTGCTTCCGTTTTTCCAGATTCGTCAAAGCGCTTCCTCCCTTGCTTCTTTCGTTTTACCGACCGGAGGCCTCGTTTTTCGATCGCTATTTCATCCAGCTCCAGAGCAGGAAGAACAAGAGAGCGTGCTCCAGCCAAAACAGGAGCGTACTGACCCTCTCGCCCCGCTGCAGCGCCTGAACCAGCTCCCCGTCCGTCTCCCGCTTCAGCTTCATGCCCTTCAGGCACTTGCGCAGGATGGCGCGGAAAACAAAGACCACAGCCCACAGGAGGGCGAAGGCGGCAAGGATGATCGGGATCCTGTTTTTATCCGGCAGGGCGGCAAAGCGCAGCCGCAGCTCCCCATTGGTCATGATGCGGAGGGCGGCGATCCCGTACACCGCCAGATAGGCCAGCAGGCCCCGATACAGCCAGATCGCGCGGCGCGCCTTTGCGCGTGCTTGTTCTTCCTCCAGCAGGATCTGCTTGGGGTCGATGAAGGTCTGCTCCGCCTCCGGCCCCTTCGCGGCAGGCTCCGGCTCCCCGGCTTTCGTCGGGTCTGCCGCGGGCTTTTGCCCGTCGAGGATGGCCTGCAGCTCGGCGTCGGGCTCGTAGTACTTCTGTTCAAACTGCAGGACGGACACGCCGTTGATCAGCAGGACGTAGTAGATATCTCCCTTGCTTGCCCGCTCATACTCCTCCCAGCTCACAGAAACTCTGGTGGAATAGCGGCCGTCCTCCTGCTGCAGATGAAAATAATAGGTCGTGGTTTTGTCGCCGTCGGAGTCTCTGCTGGTCCGGCTGTCTTTATCGGTCAGGGTCATTTCCTTCAGATCAAAGCGTCCCTGTTCGAAGCTGTTGAAGCATTTCACTTCCCACTCATACTGCCGCCGCTGAAAATAATAAAACAGCGCTATGATCGCCGCCGGACCGAACATGAACGCAAGTCCCATCAGAGACCCGGTGTAAAGGATCCATGCCCCGGCCAGAACAAAGGGGATCACGCAGGCGATCCCGACCCCGAGCGTGATTTTTACATTCTTTTTATTCGGCCTCAGCCTTTCCCGGATGAGGTCACGGGTCAAGGTTCCGCGGTATCCCAGGTTCTCTCTCATTTTTCTCTTTCTTTCCTGTTTATCCGTTTGTTTCCAATTCAAAGCTCCGGTACTGGATGGCCTCAGCCACGTGCTCCGGGGCGATGAGCTCGCAGCCCGCCAGGTCCGCGATGGTCCGGGCCACCCGGAGGATGCGGTCATAGCTCCGGGCGGAGAGGCCCAAAGCGTCAAAGGCGTCCTTCATGAGCTTGTCGCTCTCCTCGTCCAGCGCGCAGCAGCCGCGCATCTCCCTGACGCTCATGCGGGCGTTGGTGATGGTGCTGTCGTCCCCGAAGCGGTCTCTCTGGACGGCCCGGGCGGCGTCCACCCGTTTTTTGATCTCACCGGAGGGCTCGGCGGGAGCCCGGTTTTTCAGCTCCTCGTATTCCAGGGCCGGCACCTCCACGATCAGGTCGATCCGGTCCAGCAGCGGTCCGGAGATCCGGCTCTGGTAGCGGCGGACCTCCTGGGGCGAGCAGTGGCAGCGGCCGGAGGGGTGCCCGTACCAGCCGCATTTGCAGGGGTTCATGGCGCACACCAGCATAAAGCGGCTGGGGAAGGTGACGGTGCCCGCCGCCCGGGAGACGGTGACTTCCCCGTCCTCCAGGGGCTGACGCATGACCTCCAGCACGTCGGAGCGGAACTCCGGCAGCTCGTCCAGGAACAAGACCCCCAGATGGGCGATGCTCAGCTGTCCGGGTCTCGGGATAGTCCCGCCGCCGGCCAGCCCCGCCATGGAGATGGTGTGGTGGGGCGAGCAGAAGGGCCGGGTGGCCACGATGGGCCGCCTGCGGCTGGTGAGCCCGGCGACGGAGTGGATCTCCGTGGCCTCGATCATCTCCTGTCGGCTCATGTCCGGCAGGATCCCCGGCAGACGTTTCGCCATCATGCTTTTGCCCGCGCCGGGCGGCCCCACCAGCAGGATGTTGTGCCCGCCGGCGGCTGCGATCTCCATGGCTCGCTTCACGCTCTCCTGGCCCTTTACGTCGGCGAAGTCCGGCAAACCGATCCGGGAATCCTCCGGCCGGGGCGGCTCGGCTGGCGACAGCTCCTCTTCCCCCTTCAGGTGCTTCAGGAGCCGGGCCACGGTGTCCACCGGGTAGACGGAGACGCCCTCGGCAAAGGCGGCCTCGCTGGCGTTCTCCGCCGGCACAAAGAGCGTCCGGATCCCCTCACGCCGGGCGGCGATGGCCATGGGCAGGGCGCCGGTCACCGGGCGCAGCTCTCCCGTCAGAGACAGCTCCCCCAAAAAGGCGCAGTCCGCCGAGGGCTTTTTGATCTCCCCCATGGCGGCCAGGATCCCCACCAGCATGGGCAGATCGTAGACCGTGCCGGCCTTCTTCTTGTCCGCTGGAGCCAGGTTCACTGTCATGCGGCTCACGGGGAAGCGAAAGCCGTTGTTCTTCACGGCGGCGTGTACCCGCTGCCGGCTCTCCTTCACCGCCGCGTCCGGCAGGCCCACGATATCGAAGGCGGGCAGGCCGTTGGAGATGTCCACCTCCACGGTGACGCCGTAGCCCCCGATGCCGCTGACGCCCAGACTGTTCACGCGTGCAAACATATAATCACCTTTCCATATAGCCTCCCCCTCCGGGGGCCTTGGGTGTGGCGCGAAGCGCCGGAATCGGATCCCTCTACATAATTGCCTCCCCCTCCGGGGGAGGTGGCGCGAAGCGCCGGAAGGGGTCCCCCCCTATCGGCCCTGCGGGCCACTTCCCCCAGAGGGGGAAGAGAGAGCATTGTTAATCTTTCTCCACCTCGCCCACGATGGCGATGTGCAGCTCGTCCAGCTGCTTCTGGGTCACCTCGGAGGGGGCGTCCATCATCACGTCCTGGGCCTTCTGGTTCATGGGGAAGGTGATGACCTCCCTGATGGACTCCTCCCCGGTCAGCAGCATCACCATGCGGTCGATGCCGGGGGCGGCGCCGGCGTGAGGGGGCGCTCCGTAGCAGAAAGCGTTGTACATGGCGGGGAACTTCTTCTTCACGTCCTCCTCGCCCAGCCGGACCAGCTCAAAAGCCTTGATCATGATCTCGGGGTCGTGGTTCCGGACCGCGCCGGAGGCGCTCTCATAGCCGTTGATGACCAGGTCGTACTGGTTGGCCATGATGTCCAGGGGATCCATCTCGCCCCGCTCGGCCTTCAGCAGGGTCTCCAGCCCGCCGGCGGGCATGGAGAAGGGATTGTGGCAGAATTCCAGCTCGCCGCTCTCCTCCCCGATCTCGTACATGGGGAAGTCCACGATCCAGCAGAGGGCGTACTGCTCCCGGTCCATGTGCTCCGGGCAGAGGACGCCCAGCTTGGAGCGCATCACGCCCGCGGTCTTCTGGGCCACGGCCAGCTTGCCGGCAGCCAGGCCCACGAAGCAGCCGGGCTTCAGGCCCAGGGCCGCGACGATCTGTTCCTTCACGGGCTGCACGAACTTGGCGATGCCGCCCACGATCTCGCCCTTCTCATCCAGACGGAACCAGTAGCTCTTCTGGGCGGTCTGGACCTCCACGTCGCTGCAGAGCTTGTCGATCTGCTTGCGGGTGGCGTTGAAATCGGAAACCACCACGGCCTTCACGGTGTTGCCCTCGAAGGGGCCGAAGCCGATGTTCTGCAGCAGGGCGGTGGCGTCCTGGATCTCCAGGTCGATGCGCAGGTCCGGCTTATCGGTGCCGTAGCGCTCCATGGCCTCCCGGTAGGGGATGCGCTTGAAGGGGGCCTGGCTGACCCGCTTGTAGATGCCGAAGTTTTCAAACACCGGCTGCAGCACCGTCTCCAGCACGCCCAGCACGTCGTCCTGCTCGGCGAAGGCCATCTCCATATCCAGCTGGTAGAACTCGCCGGGGGTGCGGTCGCCGCGGGCGTCCTCGTCCCGGAAGCAGGGAGCGATCTGGAAATAGCGGTCGAAGCCGGAGGTCATCAGCAGCTGCTTGAACTGCTGGGGTGCCTGGGGCAGGGCGTAAAACTTGCCGGGATGCTTCCGGGCGGGCACCAGATAGTCCCGCGCGCCCTCGGGAGAGGAGGCGGTCAGGATGGGGGTGGTGATCTCCAGGAAACCCTGCTCGGTCATGCGGCGGCGGATGTCCGCCACCACCTGGCAGCGCAGGATGATGTTGTGCTTCACGGCGGGGTTGCGCAGATCCAGAAAGCGGTATTTCAGGCGGGTGGCCTCGTCCGCGTCCCGGCTGCGGTTGATCTCAAAGGGCAGCTCGTTGTAGCGGCAGCGGCCCAGGACCTCCAGCTTCTCCGGGACGATCTCGATGTCGCCGGTGGCCTGCTTGGGATTCTTGCTGGCCCGCTCCCGGACGACGCCCTCCACGGAAATGGTGGATTCCTTGTTGATGGCCCGGAACGCGGCGACCATGTCCTCGGTCTCGGCCACTACCTGGGTGGTGCCGTAGAAGTCCCGGACCACCACGAAGGCCAGGTTCCCGCCGACGACGCGCACGTTCTCCATCCAGCCCACGATCTTGACTTTCTGTCCCGCGTTCTCGAGCCGCAGCTCCCCGCAGGTATGGGTACGATTCTGCATATTTCCAATCTCCTTCCATATAGCCTTCCCCTTGAGGGGAAGGTGGCATCCGCCGTCTCACGCAAGGCGGATGACGGATGAGGTGTGCCGATTCAGGATCCTTTCCTTATAAGCTCCCCTGTGCAAGGGGTCTTGGCTCGCCCCGCGCGGCAGCGTGGGGAGAGGCAAGCGCGCAGTGAAGGACTCTTCGCTGTTCACTGTTCACTGTTCGTTGTTCACTTTTCCTTGATCACCGCGCCGCTGTTGCGCCGGTCGATCTGTTCCCGGATGAAGGCCGCGGCCTCCGCGCTCTTCATGCGCCGCTGCTCGCCGCTGACCATGTCCTTCACGCTGAGCTCCCCCGCCGCGATCTCGTCCTCGCCCAGGAGCACGATAAAGGGCACGCCGATCTTGTCGGCGTAGTTCATCTTGGCCTTGAACTTGCGCTTCTCGCAATAGAGCTGGGTGCGCAGGCCTCCCTGCCGCAGAGCGGTGGCCGCCGCCACGGCGGGGCCCACCTCCTCGGTCATAGGGATCACCAGCACGTCGCAGGGGGCGGTGACGATCTCGTCAGACAAAAGCCCCTGCTCGTTGAGCACATAGAAAAGCCTTGTCAGGCCGATGGAGATGCCCACGCCGGGCAGCTGCTTGTCGGTGTAATACTCGGCCAGGTTGTCATAGCGGCCGCCGGAGCAGATGGAGCCGATCTCCGGGTGCTCGGTCATCTCCGTCTCGTAGACGGTGCCGGTGTAGTAGTCCAGGCCACGGGCGATGGTCAGGTCGATGGCGAAATTCTCCTCCGGCACGCCGAAGTCCCTGAGATACTTCGTCACGGTGATCAGCTCGTCCAGCCCCTGGTCGAAGGTGGGATCCATGCCCCGGTAGTCCTCCAGCCGGGAGAGCACATAGGCGTTGTCTCCCTGGATGGCCATGAAGTCCATCACGTTCTCGGACTTGTCGGGCAGCATCTTCACCTCGTCGATGAGAAGCTCCTTCACCTTGTGGGGGCCGATCTTGTCCAGCTTGTCCACGGTGCGCATGATCTCCCCGGCCTTCTCGCTCATGCCGTTCATGGCGTAGAAGCCGTTGAGGATCTTGCGGTTGTTGACCTTGATCTTGAACTTTTTCAGCCCCAGGCGGGTAAAGGTGCTGTAGATCACGGCGGGGATCTCGGCCTCGTTGAGAATGTCCAGCTTCCCGTCGCCGATCACATCGATGTCCGCCTGGTAGAACTCCCGGAAGCGGCCCCGCTGGGCCCGCTCGCCCCGGTAGACCTTGCCGATCTGAAAGCGCTTGAAGGGGAAGGACAGCTCCGCGTAGTGTCCGGCAACGTACTTGGCCAGAGGCACGGTGAGATCAAAGCGCAGGGCCAGATCGCTGTCTCCCTTCTGGAAGCGGTAGATCTGCTTTTCGGTTTCGCCGCCGCCCTTGGCCAGCAGCACCTCAGCCGATTCGATAATCGGCGTGTCCAGCGGCGTGAAGCCGAAGAGGGAGTAGCTCTCCCGCAGGGCCTGCAGCATCCGCTCCATTTTCATCTGATCCCGGGGGGCCAGCTCCATGAAGCCGGAGAGGGTCCGGGGTGCAACCTTCGCCATAGAAATACTCCTATCCGATAGAATAAAAATGTGTAGGGGCGACCCTTGCGGTCGCCCGTACCTTGATATCCGGTCCGCGGATCGCGCGGCTTATCGCTTCTGGGGATTGACGATGTTGCGCCAGTCCAGGTCGCCCCGGCGCAGGCCCTGCACCAGCACCTCCGCCGTGGCGGCGTTGGTGGCGAAGGGGATCTGATACTGATCGCAGAGGCGCTCCACCTTGTTGATATCGTCAAAGCCCTTGGGGTTGGCCGGGTCGCAGAAGAAGAGCACCAGGTCGATCTCGTTGAAGGAGATCCGCGCGCCGATCTGCTGAGAGCCGCCCTGATCCGCATGGAGGTACAGGGTTATGGGCAGGCCGGTAGCCTCGGCCACCAGCTTTCCCGTGACGTGGGTAGCGCAGAGATTATGCTCTGCCAGGATTCCGCAGTAAGCGATACAGAACTGAACCATCAGTTCTTTTTTCCGATCATGAGCCATCAGGGCAATGTTCACGCTTCTCAACTCCTTTGCGCAAATCTTAACTGAGACATTATATCCCGTTTTTTCCCAGGACGCAATTGTTTTTTTCCGATTTCCACGCCTTTTCTCAGCGCAGCAGGGACATCTCCACCTCGGAGGTGTCCTTGTAGCTCTTGATGTTGATATAGGCGTCCATGATCTGCCGGGCCATGAACTGCACGCCGGCGCCGCTGCCGCCGCGCTCCACCACGATGACGATGGCGACCTCCGGGTTGTCATAGGGGGCGTAGCACATGAAAATACCGTCGTTGGTGATCTTTTCGCCCTTCTGGGCGGTCCCGGTCTTGCCGGCCACCTCCCAGGCGCAGTCCACCCAGACCTCGCAGTTGGGGGTATTGGCGGCCCAGTCGTGAAGCACCAGGTACATGCCCTTGTGGACGGCCACCCAGTTGTACTCCGGGGATTCGATGGTGCTCAGCTCCTCGGGCTCCCGCTCGTAGAGCTTTTCGCTGTAGTCATAGCTGCGGATGGCCTTGAGGATGGAGGCGGAGTAGCGGTGGCCGGAATTGGCCACGGTGGCGCAGTACTCGGCCAGCTGCAGGGGAGAGAAAATACTGTCCGACTGACCGATGGCGGCCTGCATGGTATCGCCGATGTGCCAGTCGTCGTCCACATAGTAGTGGTGGGTCGCCTCGCTGGACATGTTGCCCACGGTCTCCACCAGCTCGATGCCGGTATGGACGCCCAGGCCGAAGAGGTGGGCGTATTTGCCCATGGTGGTGACGCCGAGATCGTGGCCCACGGAGTAGAAGAAGAAGTTGCAGGAGTCGCGGATGGCCTCGGTCACGTTGTCGTTGCCGTGGGTGTAATGCTCCGGCGCCATGGCGTTCCAGATCCAGCATTCAGGCGCGTAGCCCTCGGCGGCGTACTTGGTGAACACGCCCTCGCACTTGATGCGGGTCTCGGTGTTGAATTCGATGCCGGGATCGGTGAGGGCGGTCATGGCCACACAGGGCTTGAAGGTGGAGCCGGGGGCGTAGGCGCCCATCAGCGCCCGGTTGAAGAGGGGCGCGTTGGGGGTCTCCATCAGCTCGGAGTATTTCTCGATGATGGTGGACACGTCGTAGGTGGGCCAGCTGGCGATGGCCAGGGGCTCGCCGGTGCGCACATCCACCACCACGGCGGCGGCGCCGGTGATCTCGTCCTTCATCTCCGGGTCATAGTCGCCGCGGGCGATGCCCTCCGCGCGGGTCTGGCGGCGGTCCTTGATGAGCACGTTTTCCACGCCGTTTGCCAGGATGCGCTCCACCTGCTCCTGCAGCACGCTGTCGATGGTCAGATACACATGGTTCCCGGGCACCGGCTCTTTGAGATACACGGTACTGAGCACCGTGCCCGAGGGGTTTCTGGCCTCGATGACCTCGCCGTCCTGCCCGTGGAGATATTCCTCAAAGGCGTATTCCACGCCGTCCTTGCCCACGTAGGCGTTGGTAGCATAGTTGAGCAGGGAGTAGCGCTCGTATTCCTCCTGGGTCATGAGGCCCGTGTAGCCCAGCAGATGAGCGGCCCACTCGGTGCCGTACTCCCGCACATAGGCCCGCTCGATCTCGATGCCGGGGAGCTTGTTCTCCATGATGGAGGCGATCAGCTGCATGCTGGCGTCCTCCACGAACATGTAATCGGCGGTGTTGATGGCGTAGCGGACGTTGATGGAATAGCGCACGCCCGCGATGATGCGCATGTCCTCGGCGGAATAGCTGTTGTCGATGTTATAGCGGGTGCGCATGTAGCTCAGCAGCTCTACCGCATTGGGATCGGCGGGCAGGATCTTCTCTCTGGCCTTGTCCTTGAAGTAGGCCTCCAGCATGGTGCGCTGGATATCGGTCATATCCTCCCTGTACTCGAAGGGCGGGGTCATGGTGATGGGCAGGTCGTCGGTATAGCTGTCGCCATAGCCCTCCACCATATGCACCAGCTCCAGGATGACCGCGTTGGGGTCCTCGTTGGCAAAGAGCTTTGCCGTATCTATTTTCAGGTTGTAACATTCCTTGTTGCTCACCAGCACCCGGCCGTAGCGGTCCAGGATATTGCCCCGGGCGGCGGTAATGGTGCGCTTGGTGTTGGTGATTTCCTTGCTCTGGTTGTAGTACTTCTCCCCTTCCACGATCTGCAGGTTATAGAGGAAGGCGAGATAGATCAGCATGACCAGGACGAAGAGCACGGCCATGGCGATCACGCGGCTGGGTTTGATGGTTTTTTTCATAGAAACTCCTTGTCAGCCCTCTTGTTCGAAGAGGGTCCCCAATTCCGAATTCCGGATTCCGAATTCCGAATTGTACATTATCCCCCGTTTTCTCCCTTGGAGGCCGGCGCGTAGGCGCTCCACTTCGCGGGCAGCACATAGGCCAGGGCAGCCAAAGGCAGGGACCAGAGGGTCTGCATCACCGCCGTGGAGATCATGGCGCCGGAGAAGCCGTCCATGGCGGAGGTATGCAGCATCTGTCCCAGGGCAGTGAGGGCCAGGCCCAGCAGCGCCGCGCCCATATAGGCGAAGAAGCGGCGGTTGATGAAATACTGGGCGATAAAGCCCGTCATAAAGGCCAGGACCGGAAAAACGACCGTAAACAGCACGGTGTTTTCCACAAAGGCCATATCGGCAAAGTAGCCCAGGACCAGGCTGTAGAGCACGCCGCCCACCGGCCCCTCGAACATGCCCAGGGCCACCGCGCAGGCGGGCAGGGCATAGGGGCAGATCCCGAAGATCCGGGCGCGGGAGAGCAGCATGGTCTGCACCAGCAGGGAGAGGAAGATGTAAAGGGCGATCCGCAGCACCCGCTTCCACTCCACCTTGGGCATCATGTACCGGAGGAAAAATTCACGAAAGCTCATTCTACAACCGTAAAGTCCTTAATGATAAATACCTGCACCAGGGTGTCCAGCTCGCACTGGGGCACCACGATGCCGAACTCGATCTGACCGCCGGCCTCGGTCTGCACATTGGAGATGGTGCCGATGACCAGGCCTGCCGGGAAGGCGCCGCCGGAGCCGGAGGTCAGCACCTCGTCGCCCTCGAAGATCTGGGCGCCGTCGGCCAGGAAGGTGAGCTTGGCGGTCTTGTTTTTCATCAGCGCGAACTCGCCCACCACCATGCCGGAGGAGCCGGAGGCGCCCACATAGGCGCCCACGCTCATGTCCACGTCGATCAGGGTGCTGACGGTGGCCCAGGTCTCGCCCAGCTCCGTCACCTGTCCCACCAGGGCGCCGTACTCGGTGATCACCGGGTCGCCCAGCTCGATGCCGCTGGAGCGTCCCTTGCTGATGGTGAAGGATGAGGACCAGTTGGAGCTGGACCAGAGCACCACCTTGGCGGACTCCAGCACATAGTCGGTGTGCTTCTGCCGCAGCTCCAGGGCCTCCCGCAGCCGAACGTTCTCCTCCGAGGCCTCGATGCCGTCACGGGCGGACTTCTGGGCGTCGGCCAGCTGGCTGCGAAGGGATTCGTTCTCGGCCATCAGGGAGTCATACTGATACAGGTAGCCGTACATGCTGTTGAACCAATTGACCGTGGAGCTCAGCACCTTCTGCATCGGGGCCGCCAGGATGCCCGTGGCGTTCTGCACCAGGCCGATGCCGCTGCGGGTGGCGGCGCCCAGCAGCACCAGGAAGGCCGCCGCGGCCACCACAATGCCCATGCGCACGCCGTATTTTTTCAGATATTCTTTCAAAGGATCCTCACTCCCTGCTCTTTCAGCATGATACCCAGCCTGCACAGAGGCAGGCCCATAACGTTAAAGAAGTCTCCGTCGATGTGCTCCACGAAGAGCGCGCCCTTGCCCTGGGCGCCGTAAGCCCCGGCCTTGTCCATGGGTTCTCCGGTGGCGATGTAGTTTTGGATCTCGTCCTCGTCCAGCGGGCGAAAGCGCACCAGGCTCCGCTCGCACTGGCTCACGCAGCGGCCGTTTCGGACAAGGGAGACGCCGGTAAAGACCTCGTGGGTGTCGCCGGAGAGCCGCCGCAGCATGGCGGCCGCCTCCCGGGCGTCATGGGGCTTGCCGAAGGCGTGCCCGTCCACCCACACGATGGTGTCCGCGCCGATGACCAGATCCTCCGGCGAGACCTGTCCCGCCACTTCCCGGGCCTTGGCGGCGGAGAGGGCCATCACCAGCTCCTCCGGCCCCGCGTGCTCCGGGGGCCGCTCCTCCCCTTTTGCGGGGACGATGCTCAAATTGGGGACCTTCAGCATCTCCATCAGCTCTTTCCGCCGCGGCGACGCCGACGCCAGGATGATTTGCATATCGTAAAGTACTCCGTTTCTATTGAAAAATGAAGTCGCGTTGCTAATGAAGAAATGAAGACGCTTCGCTAATGAAGAAATTATGGTATCGCCTTCGGCGATGAATTGAAATCCGTGCCGCGCACCGGCACACCACAATTGGTCCGAAGGACCCTTCACTCCTTCATTCCTTCATTCCTTCATTCCTTCATTCCTTCATTCTACTCCTCTGTAGTACAGCCCTCTGGTCAGCACGTTGGGCCGGTAGTCGGACAGGCCCAGGTGCCCCTTGGCCACCTCCACGCACTCCCGTCCGCTCTCGTTGGTGAACAGCAGCCGCAGTCCCCAGGCGCCGGTGGCGTAGAGATCCTCCTTCTTGTCGGCCAGATACAGCTTGTGGGCGTTGTAGATCACGCTCCGGTCCCCGAAATCCCGGGCCACCGGGAACACCGAGCCCATCCGGTCTGCCAGCTGGGCCGTGTCCTGCACCGTGGTCTTCACCAGGTTCTGCTCCGAGATCATCAGCGGCAGGCGCCCGTAGATGATGATCTCCGTGTCCATCGGCTTCAGCATGTCCCGGATCTGGCTCAGCCGCAGCTCGAAGGAGGCCGTGGCGGACAGGAAGCCTGCCTCCCGCAGCCGCTCCAGGCTCAGGGAGTTGAAAACGTTGAGTCCGAAGTCGCCCCGCATCTTCATGCCGGCCCTGTTCACCAGGAAGATGTGGCCCAGATTCCCCACCAGGGCCTCCTGCACGCCCTCGTCGTGGAGCTTCTGCAGGGCGTCGAACACCCGGGGGCTCTCCTGATCGGAGATGATCCGGGGCAGCACGGCCACCGGCACGGCGCCCTTCTCCGCGAAGGGCAGCACCAGCTCCGGCTTACTCGCCATGAGCAGGGCGGGGACGTAGAGATAATCCGGCTTCAGCTCGGCCAGCTCCGGGGTGAGCTGCTCCTCGCTGCGGATCTGGAAAATGATCTTGGGGTCCGCGATGGGGTCCCGGTTCTTGGGCATGGCAGGCAGTCTCCCCACTCTTCTGGTGGGGGGCAGGGCCCGGCTCTCGGAGAGCTCGGAGATGAGCTTGCGGCGCAGGTCGTTGATCTCCGCCGCCGGCAGGAACAGCCCCGGCTCCGCCTTGGCCTGGTTCTCCACGCAGGTATAGGGGGTGCCGCCGGTCTTGAACATCTGCTCCTTGAGATAGCCCTCAGTGAGGCCCTGGCGCTTGGCCCGCTCGGGCACCGGCCCAAAGGCCACGGCCCGGTTGCCGTCGTTGTCGAAGGCGATGGCCTTGGCCGGCTCGCCCTTCTGCACCAGGGTATAGAAGTGCACGGGCACCCGTCTCAGCTCCCCGTCGGCATAGGCCTTGCGGGCGGTGGTGAAGATGGCCTCGTCGGTCTTCTCGCTCTCGCTGCGCACGCCGAACATGTCCTTCTTGTCCCCGTCAAAATAGCCCTGGGTGAAGCCCTGGCGGGAGAAGGCCCGCTGCAGCAGCTCCATCTCCTCGGCGGTTGGCTTGCGGTGCTCCTTCAGCGCCTTGCTGTAGATCCCGGTGACGATGGCGGTGTATTCCGGCCGCTTCATCCGCCCCTCGATCTTCAGGCAGCTGACGCCGGCACTCTCCAGCTCCTGCAGCCGGTCGGCCAGGCAGCTGTCCTTCAGGGACAGGGGATGCTCGTTCATGGTGCCGGTGAGGGAGTACTCCATGCGGCAGGGCTGGGCGCACATGCCCCGGTTGCCGCTGCGCCGCCCGATGAGGGCGGACATGTAGCACTGGCCGGAGTAGCAGAAGCAAAGGGCGCCGTGACAGAAGACCTCGGTCTCGATGGTGGCGTGGCGGGTGATAAACTTGATCTGGTCCAGGCTCAGCTCCCGGGCCAGCACCGCCCGGGTCAGTCCCATCTCCGCCGCCGCCTGGACCCCGGCCAGATTATGGATGCTCATCTGTGTACTGGCGTGGAGGGGGATGTCCGGCAGGGCGGAACGGATGGCCTTAATGAGGCCCAGGTCCTGGATGATGATGCCGTCGGCCCCCAGGTCGGAGGCCAGCTTTGCCGCCATGACGGCGGGCTCGATCTCCCGGTCGTTGATCAGGGTGTTCAGGGTCACATAGACCTTGCAGCCCCGGATGCGGCAGTAGCGCACGGCCTTTTCAAATTCCTCGTCGGTGAAATTCCTGGCGCCCCGGCGGGCGTTGAAATTTCCCATACCCAAATACACGGCGTCGGCGCCGTTCTGCACGGCGGCGATGACCGCTTCCGGCGAACCCGCCGGCGCAAGCAGCTCGATCATATCTCTATCCCTCAGAAAAGCCCTCAGGGCGTACTTTTGCTATAATACATGATATTATATCACAGCTCCCCCCCTTGCGACAAGATGATTTTGATGTTATAATGTTCCTCCCGGGAAATAATCTGTAAACTTTTTCAAAATCGAAGTGAGAACAGCCATGGCGGAGGAGCAGTTGAACAAATCCATATCGGTCCAGGCGCTGGACAGGCTCATTGCCGCCCATGACGGGGACGTGGCCCTTCTGTGGCTCTACTGGCAGCGCAGCGGCAGTCTGGACGCGGAAAAAGCAGCCCACGACCTGTGCCGCACCCTCCAGGAGATCCGTGACGCGGAGGAGAAGCTGCGCCGGATGGCGCTGCTGGACTCTGCTCCCGCGCCCGTCCCTGCGCCGGCGCCGGAGAGGCCGGAGCCCGCGCCGGCGGAAGAGCTGCCCCAGTACACTTCTCTGGATATCAAGCTGGCTTCCGAGCGCGATCCCGCCCTGAAGGTCATCTATGCCGAGGCAGCCCAGGTCATGGGCCGGGCTCTCGGCACAAACGATCTGCGGGTGCTCCTGGGGATCTACGACCACCTGGGCATGCCGCCGGAGGTGATCCTGGAGCTGCTGCACTTTTGCGCCGAGCTCTGCCTCTGGAAATACGGCGAGAGCCGGCGGCCAACCCCCCGCTTTCTGGAGAGGGAGGCCTACGCCTGGGCCAACCGGGAGATTCTGACCCTGGAGCAGGCGGAGGAATACATCCGCGCCCAGCGGGAGCGGCGCAGCGATCTGGGCCGCATCCGGGAGGCGCTGCATCTGTCGCAGCTCTCCTCCACGCAGGAGAAGGACGTGAACGCCTGGCTGGAGCAGGGCTTCGGCGAGGAGGCCATCGCCCTCGCCGCCGACCGGACCGTGACCAACACCGGGTCCCTCAAATGGAACTACCTGAGCAGGATCCTGCAGAGCTGGCATCAAAAGGGCCTGCACAGTTCCGCCGAGATCCTGGAGAAGGAGCCGCCCCGCTCCTCCCGCGGCGCTCTCCCCGCCTCCCAGCCTCGGGCCCAGAAGCCTCTGAGTCCGGACGAGTGGGATTCTCTACTAAACAAGATCTGAGGTACATACCATGCCCTATGACGGAAAACTCCTGGCCCGGGCCAGGGAACAGCTGGAGCAGCGCCGGGCCGCCAACCAGGCCGAGCAGCAGCGCCGCCTCGCCGCGGCCTATGCCCGCTCGCCGGAGATCCAGCGGATCGACACGCAGATGCGTGCCCAGATGGCCGAGCTGGTGCGCCTGACCCTGAGCCGCCGGCCCGACCTGAAGGAGCGCATCGAGGAGTTGAAAAAGGAAAACCTGGACCTGCAGGTCCGCCGGGCGGAGCTGCTGGTGGAGCAGGGCCGGGACGTGGATTATCTGGACGAGATCTGCTCCTGCCCCAAGTGCCGGGACACCGGGATCTATAACGGCGAGCCCTGCGAGTGTCTGCACCGGCTCTACAACCAGGAGCTGACGAAGGAGCTGGGCGTGCTGCTGCGAAACGGAGACGAGAGCTTTGAGCGCTTCGACCTGAACCTGTACAGTGACCGGCCGGGCGACGGGGGGCTCTCCCCCCGGGAGAACATGCGCCGGGTCCTCAGCGCCTGCCGGCGATTTGCGGACAACTTCCCTCAGGTCTCCACCAACCTGCTTCTGCAGGGGGACACGGGTCTCGGCAAGACCTTTCTCTCGGCCTGCATGGCCCGGGTGATCGCCGCCAAGGGCTATTCCGTGTGCTATGACAGCGCCAGCGCCGCGCTGGACGCCTTTGAGCGGCAGAAGTTCGCCCGGGATCCGGAGGAGGCGGAGAACGCCGCCCGCCGGGTGAAGCAGATGCTGGGCTGCGACCTTATGATCCTGGACGATCTGGGCACCGAGATGCTGACGCCCTATTCCGTCAGCGCGCTCTACACGCTGCTGAACACCCGTCTGGTGAACGGCCGGCGCATCATCATTTCCACCAACTGCCCGCAGGAGGAGCTGCTGCGCCGCTATTCGCCCCAGATCTGCTCCCGGCTGGACGGGGAATTCCTCCGTCTGCCCTTCACGGGCACGGACATCCGCCGGGTGCGCAGAGAATAAATCCGTTTTCCCGCTTGTAATCTTCCCGCGAAGAGATTATAATTTTGTCGAAAGATCATCACACCGGAGGTAAACCATGGCCAGCACATACAGACGCCGTTTCGGCGACCGCAAGGAAGGGCGGCTGCTCCGCTCCCTGCCCGCCTTCAACAAATTTATCCCCTTTATCATGCCCCAGCGCAACGACCGCTATGTTCACTATGAAGAGTCCATGGACATCGCCGCGGTGGATCGCCGCCTGCGCGCTCTTCGGGTAGAGGGGTACAAGGGCATCGGCCTGCTGCACTTCTTCATCGCCTGCCATATCCGGGCCATCTCCATGCTGCCGGGCATCAACCGCTTCGTGGTGGGCCGCCGGATCTACGCCCGCAACAACATCGAGATCGTCATGGCCGTGAAGCGGGAGCTGAGTCTGGACGCCACGGAAACCACCATCAAGGTGGTCTTCGAGCCCACGGACACGATTTTTGACGTCTACCGCAAGCTCAACGCCAAGATTGAGGAGATCAAGGCCTCCGACGAGAACAACGGCACGGAGAATTTTGCGGAGTTCGCCTCCCACCTGCCCCGTTTTGTGCTGCGGGCGGGCATCGGGATCCTGCGCATCATGGACTACTATGGCTGGATCCCCCAGTCCCTGCTGGACGTGAGTCCCTTCCACGGCTCCATGATCATCACGGACCTGGGCTCCGTGCGTCTCGGCCCCGTGTATCATCACATCTACAATTTCGGCACCCTGCCGGTGTTCATCGCCTTCGGTCCCAAGCGCACGGCCTATGAGCTCAACCGCCGGGGCGAGGTGGTGGAGCGCAAGTATGTGGACGCCAAGGCCGTGGTGGACGAGGGCATTGTGGACGGGCATTATTACGCTCAGTTCTTCCGTGCCTATCAGTACATGTTCCAGCATCCGGAGATCCTGGAGACGCCCCCCACCAAGGTAGTCGAGGATATCTTCTGAGGTTAGTATAGAAACAGCGAAGCCGGGGGTTTTTCCCCGGCTTCGCTGTTTCTATATTTCTGCGAACTGCGCACTACGAACTACGAACTAAAACCTATTTCTTCCCCAGGCCCAGCAGGTCCATGGCGCCGTCCAGCAGGCCGCCGCCGGCTCCGCTCAGCAGCGTGCTCAGCAGGCTGCCCTCCAGCTGCTCGCCCTTCAGGACCTTCACCGCCGCGTCCTTGGTGTTCTTGTCCGCGGCGCGGTAAAGCTCCACCAGCTTCTTCTCCGCCGCAGTGAGCTTGAGCTCCGTCTCCTTTTTGGCCGTGCTCGACGCGGCAGGCTTCTTGGCCGCGGTAGTCGTGCCGGTCTTCTTCGCCGCGGTAGTCGTGCCGGTCTTCTTGGCCGTAGTGCTCGTGCCGGTCTTCTTGGCCGCGGTGCTCGTGCCGGTCTTCTTGGCAGCGGTGCTCGTGCCGGCCTTGGCCGCGTTCAGCAGGGAGGCCTGGGTCACGCCCGTGGCCTTGGCGATCTGCTTGAGCTGGTTCTGGGTCAGCTCCTTTTCGCCCCGCTCCGCCTTGCTGATGTCGGCGGCGGTGACGCCGTCCACCTTCTTTGACAACTGTTCCTGGGTCAATCCCGCTCCGGTGCGGGCTTCTTTGATCAGCGGTCCGACTTTGTTTGCCATGGCTGTGGCCTCCTTATTTTGTATTCTGTTTTCATGATACCATCCACGGCGCAGATTTGCAAGAAAAAGCGCGGAAAAAGCGCAGACCCCTATAGGCAAAGCCGCCGGGGGGTGGTATACTGTTTCTGCGCCGGCGCTCCCCTGCCGTCGAACGCATCCCCCGCGCCCCATTATTCCTTCATTCTTTCATTCCTTCATTATTCATTATTCATTTTTCATTCCTTCAAGGGAGGGTCCCTCATGCAGCAGCTCTATACCAAGGCCGGGCGGGAGCTGGTCGGCGTCCCCTGGCAGCGCTATCCCCGTCCCCAGCTGGTCCGGGAGGACTGGCAGTGCCTGAACGGCGAGTGGGAACTGGGCTTCGAGGGCGAGATCCTGCCCATCCGGGTCCCCTTCTGCCCCGAAAGCCTGCTCTCCGGCGTGGAGACGCCGCCGAGGCCGGGCACGGAGCTGCGCTATCGCCGCTATTTCACGGTGCCCGAGGCCTGGCAGGGCCGCCGGGTGCTGCTGCACTTCGGGGCGGTGATGCGCCGGACGGTGGTGCTGGTGAACGGTCAGGAGCTGGCCCGGCACGACAACGGCTATCTCCCCTTCACCGTGGATGTGACCGACGCTCTGCTCCCCGGGAAAAACGAGCTGCGGGTGCTGGCGGTGAACGACCTGGACCGGCGCTTCCCCTGGGGCAAGCAGCGCGCGGACCGGGGCGGCATGTGGTACACCCCCTGCTCCGGCATCTGGCAGACGGTATGGCTGGAGCCGGTGCCGGAGGAGCATATCCGCCGCCTGCATATCGAGGTGGGTCCGGACTGGGCGGAGATCGCCGTGGACGGCCCGGCGGAGGGTTTCGTCCGCTTCAACGGTCTGGACCATCCCCTGGAGCGGGGCCGGGTCCGGCTCTCTGTGGAAAACCCGGAGCTCTGGAGCCCGGAAAGGCCGAAGCTCTATCCCTTTTCCGTCTGCTGCGGCGCGGACCGGGTGGAGAGCTATTTCGCCCTGCGGACCCTGAGCATCGAGACGGTGGACGGGATCCCCCGGCTCTGTCTCAACGGCAAGCCCTATTTCTTCCACGGCCTGCTGGACCAGGGCTACTGGAGCGACGGGCTCTATACCCCCGCCACCCCCACGGGCTACGCCCGGGACATCACCGCCATGAAGCGCCTGGGCTTCAACACCCTGCGCAAGCACATCAAGCTCGAGCCGGAGCAGTTCTACTACGACTGTGACCGCCTGGGCATGATCGTCTTTCAGGACATGGTCAACAACGGCGGCTATGATTATCTGGACGAGACGGCCCTGCCGAACCTGGGCTTTGTCCGGCGGAAGGACTGGAAGCGGAATCCGGACCCGGAGACCCGGGAGAACTTCTATCGGGCCATGGTCGGGACGGTGGCGCTGCTGGAGAATCACCCCTGCATCTGCCTGTGGACCATCTTCAACGAGGGCTGGGGCCAGTTCAACGCGGACGCGGCCTATTACCGGCTCCGGGCCCGGGACGAGAGCCGCTTCATCGACGCCACCTCCGGCTGGTTCCACCAGACGGCCAGCGATGTGGACAGCCAGCACCATTACCTGCACAAGCTGAGACTGGGCACCGAGAACAAGCCCCAGCTGCTCTCGGAATTCGGCGGTTATTGCTTCAAGCTCCCGGAGCACAGCTTCAACCTGGAAAAGACCTACGGCTATCGCCAGTGCCCGGACCGGGAGAGCTTTGTGCGGGATCTGCGCGCCCTCTATGAAACGCAGGTCCTCCCCCTGGTGTCCCGGGGTCTCTGCGGCTGCATCTACACCCAGGTCTCCGATGTGGAGGACGAGACCAACGGCCTGCTGACCTTTGACCGGGCCGTGGAGAAGCTCCGCCCCGAGGACCTGGCGGACCTGGCCCCCCGCCTCCAGGCCGGCCTCCGTCCCCTGCCCTGAATCCCGCTGCCCCACGCAGGGGGCTTCAGGTGCCCGCCCGCCGAACACGCGCCAGCCTCGTAGCGCCGAGCCCGCCGAATACGCGCCAGCCTCGTAGCGCCGAGCATTGCTCGGCGTCGTCCCGTCCCGCACCCACGTCTCATCCCACGCCGTAGGGGAGGGGCTTGCCCCTCCTGCGATTCGTGCCACGCCCCGTCCAACGCCGTAGGGGCGGCCCTTGCGGCCGCCCGCCGCCCCGCGCCGACGTCTCATCCCACGCCGTAGGGGAGGGGCTTGCCCCTCCCGCGATTCGTGCCACGCCGGAAATTGCTGCTTTGTATCCTTTTTTAGAATTGGCGAAAATAGTACAAGGATTTGCCTGAAACCTTGTACTATTTTTGAATTTCTTTAATTTGGATACAAGCTTTATTCAATTATCTTGTATCAAATTGAGGATTCCGCGAAAAAAGTACAAAGATTTAAGAAAAATCTTGTATCCAATTGACTGTTTTAAGAATTTAGTACAATCGCGAGAGCGGGTTCTTTTTTGCATAAGAATGTGGTAGAGTGTGCAGACAATTACTTTGTAAGGATTCAATATGGATGATAAGTATTATGCTTCGGGAATGCCCCTGGATGAGAAAGATGATCACCTTGTAAGAGCCGTTGCTCTTAAGGGCAATGTTAAAGCTGTCGCGATAAGAACGACGGCTGCTGTTGAGACGGCACGTCAGCTTCACAACACGACCAATGCTGCTACTGCTGCACTCGGACGTTTTATCACGGG
>JAFWQQ010000110.1 GCA_017545165.1 Oscillospiraceae bacterium | reverse complement strand
AGCTGTCCGCCTTGCGGTACCCGAAAAATGCTGCGGGCGTACGCTCTTCCTTGCATTTTTCGACCGCTGCGGAAATTCCGGGCTCGCTTCATCTGCCACCGGCAGCGCGAGCCCGCAATTCCCCCAAAGGGGGAGGCAAGAGCAAAGCCGTACTTCCCACGCGGGGGAGCTGAGAGCGGAGCCTTGCTTCCCCCTTGGGGGGAAGTCCCCAGTGCGCACACTGGGGAATAGGGGGAATTTCAATCCGTCGCGCAGCGACACCACAATTTCTTCATTCCTTCATTAGGCGCAGCCGAGCTTCATTTTTTCATTCGCACAGCCACTTCATTTACAGGAAGCGTGAGGATATGAAAACAGTCGAGCTATATACCGACGGGGCCTGCAGCGGGAATCCCGGGCCGGGAGGCTGGGGCGCCATCCTGTGCTATAACGGCCGCGAGCGGGAGCTCTCCGGCGGCGAGGAGATGACCACCAACAACCGCATGGAGCTCACCGCTGTGATCCAGGGCCTGCTGGCCCTGAAGGAGAGCTGCGTGGTGGAGCTCTGGTCCGACTCCAGGTACGTCATCGACGCCCTGGAAAAGGGCTGGGCCTGGGGCTGGCGCAGGAAGGGATGGATCAAGTCCGACAAGAAGCCCGCCCTGAACCCGGATCTCTGGACCATGCTGCTGGACCTCACCTGTCAGCACGAGATGCACTATCACTGGGTCAAGGGCCACGCCGACAACGAATACAACAACCGCTGCGACAAGCTGGCCGTGGCGGAGAGAGAGAAATTCACATGAAGCCGATCAACTACAGCGACAGACCTCTGAAGATCTTCATCCGCTACATCGCGCGGCACAGGAAGCTCTTTGCCATCGACATGGCCTGCGCCTTTGCCGTGTCGATCATCGACCTGGTGTTCCCCTATGTGTCCCGCCAGTCCATGCGCAGCATGCTGCCGCAGAAGCTCTACGGTGTGTTTTTCCTGGTCATGGGCATCATGATCGCGGCCTATGTGCTCAAATCGGTGCTCTATTACGTCATCACCGTGCTGGGCCACCGGATGGGCGTGCTCACCGAGGCGGACATGCGCCGGGACCTCTTCACCCACATGCAGGACCTGTCCTGCAGCTTTTTTGACAAGAACCGCACCGGCGTGCTGCTGAGCCGGGTGGTCAGCGACCTGTTCGAGGTGACGGAGCTGGCCCACCACGGGCCGGAGAACATCATCATCTGCAGCCTGACCATCGTGGGCTCGCTGATCATCATGTTCTTCCTGCGCTGGCAGCTGGCCCTGGTGCTGGCCATCGTGCTGCCCCTGACCCTCTGGTTCACCCTGAGCCAGCGGCTGCGCATGAAAACGGCCAACATCGAGGTCAAGCGCAAGACCGCCGAGATCACCGCCGCCATCGAGAGCAGCATCTCCGGCGTGCGCACCGCCAAGGCCTTCGCCAATGAGGACATGGAGGTGGAGAAGTTCGACTCCGCCAACGACGTGTTCAAGGGCGCCAAGGTGGAGTATTACAAGACCATGGGCCTCTACATGAGCGGCATGGAGTTCACCACCGGCGTCATGCAGGTGCTGGTCATCACCGTGGGCGGCATCCTCATCATGCTGGGGAAGATGGACGTGGTGGACCTCATCACCTTCACCCTCTACGTCTCCGCCTTCGTGACGCCCCTGCGCAAGCTCGTCATGTTCGCCGAGCAGTACATGCAGGGCAGCGCGGGCCTGGCCCGCTTCCTGGAGATCATGCGCACCGAGCCGGAGATCCGGGACGCCCCCGACGCCAAGGAGCTGGGCGAGATCCGGGGGCAGATCGACCTGAACGACGTGAGCTTCCACTACGATAACGGCGTGCCGGTGCTCAGCCACATCGACCTGCACGTCCGGCCCGGCCAGTGCATGGCCATCGTCGGCCCCTCCGGCGGCGGCAAGACCACCATGTGCCAGCTGATCCCCCGTTTCTACGACGTGTGCGAGGGCAGCATCACCGTGGACGGCACGGACATCCGCTCCGTCACCCAGCACTCCCTGCGCCGGAACATCGGCATCCTGCAGCAGGATGTGTTCATGTTCGCCGGCACCGTCCGGGACAATATCCGCTACGGCAAGCCCGACGCCACCGACGAGGAGATCGTGGAGGCCGCCAAACGGGCGGAGATCCATGAGGAAATCATGGCCATGCCCGAGGGCTACGACAGCTATATCGGCGAGCGGGGCGTGATGCTCTCCGGCGGGCAGAAGCAGCGGCTCTCCATCGCCCGGGTCTTTCTGAAAAACCCCAAGGTGCTGATCCTGGACGAGGCCACCTCCGCCCTGGACACCGTCACCGAGCAGCGGATCCAGAAGTCTCTGGACGAGCTGAGCGTGGGCCGCACCACCATCATCATCGCCCACCGGCTCTCCACTGTGAAACACGCCGACTGCATCGCCGTGGTGGAGGGCGAGCGCATCATCGAGATGGGCAGCCATCAGGAGCTGATGGCGAAAAACGGCGCCTACGCGGCCCTGTGCCGGGCGCAGAATCTGGAGGGATAAGCCATGCTGCAGATACGAAAAGGCGGACACCGGGACCTGGAGCGCTACTACACCCTGTTTGAGGTGGATTTCGACGAGAAGGAGCTGCTGCCCAAGCTGGGCCTCCACGCGGCCATCACCAAGGGGGACGCGGAGCTGCTGATCGTCTATGACGAGGAGAGCAGGCTGGAGCTGGGCTATGCCCTGACGCTCTGCCGGAACATCTACGGCTATGTGCTGCTCAAGTACTTCGCCGTGCTGCCCTGGTACCGGGGCAAGGGCGTGGGCGCCCAGGCCATGCGCCTGGTGAACAAGCACTATGCCGAGAAGCAGGGCCTGGTGGCCGAGCTGGCCGTCTTTGACCCGGAGGACAAGGACACCCTGCGCAAGCTCCGCAAGTTCTTCTCCCGTTTCGGCTACGAGGGCCTGAACTGCGACTACCGCCTGGGCGGGGCCCCGGCGGAGCTGATGGTGAAGCAGATCAAGGGCAGCGCGGACCTGACGCCGGTGATCCACCGGGTGATCCGGGACTTCTATGCCCGGGTGCTGAATCCCGCGCGGCTGGAAAAGATGGTGGAGATTCGGCGGGCATGAGAGAGGGCTTTGCCGTCCTGTTCGACATGGACGGGGTGATTTTCGATTCCGAACAGGCGGTGCTGGCCGTCTGGCGGGAGCTGGCGGAGGACTTGGGCCTGGAGGACATGGAGGCAGTGTTCCTCCGCTGCGTGGGCACCAACAAGGCCCGCACCAAAGAGATTTTTCGCGCCGCCTACCCGGCGCTGGACTTCGCGCGCTTTGACGGCGAGGCCCGGCGCCGTTTTCATAGCCGCTGGAACGGCGGAAGCCTGCCGCAGAAGCCCGGCGCGGAGGCGCTTCTGCGGCGCTTGAAGGAAAAAGGCGTGCCTCTGGCGCTGGCCTCCTCCACGGACAGCGCCGTGGTCCGCCAGGAGCTGGACGAGGCCGGCCTGCTGACGTATTTCGACGCCGTGATCGGCGGCGACCAGGTGAAGCGCTCCAAGCCGGACCCGGAGATCTTTCTCCGGGCGGCGGCCAGCCTGGGCGCGGAGCCCCGGCGCTGCTTTGTGATCGAGGACAGCTTCAACGGCGTCCGCGCCGCGGCCGCCGCGGGCATGCGGCCGCTGATGGTCCCGGACCTGCTCGCCCCCGACGACGAAATGCGCCGCCTGGCCGAGGCCGTCCTGCCGGACCTGGAGGCGGTAGGGGCGTATCTGAGAAATTATACTTAACTGCCCGTTCTGCGGATGTTCATTAGAGAGGATCGAACGAAGATGCGAATTCACGAAAAACAAGACGCTTCGGAGCGCGTTGTGCTAGAAGGAAATCTGGCAGAGTTTCGAGAAGCACTGGAAGAAGAAATTGAGACGATTAAAAAGAATGGACAGTCGTCCATACTTCTTTCCAATGGAAGATGCGTTGATAGCCGCGGAGAAGAAGTGTGGTATCGTTTTCCTGTTGAATACGCGCCGACGCTTCCGCCGGATACACCCTGTAAGTTGATTATCGGAAAGGACCAATTTGATGTAACCGTTGTAAGTTATGAGGAGAATGCTATCATCCAGAGTGGGGAAAGTACCTCGTGCTTTCCAAAAGAACGAAAGCTATACAGGTTGAATATGACGGAGTCTGTGAGCAGCTTATAAAGAAAGAGACTGCTGCAAATCAAATGCAGAAACAGTTACAGGAGGCTGTTGATGAAGTAAAAAAGCACGACAGATATGCAAGACTCCGCGAACAAGAAGCCAAAATGATGTCCGAGCAATTCCTCCGTAATGAAATAGCTCGGATTGCAAAGTCTTCCAACAGTATTTCTGATGAAATAAAAACACTCCTAGAAAACCAAGCCTCAGCGCAGGATAATCTAAAGGGGAAAAATATCATTTGCCAAGTTAATAACAGGATCAATAGCCAATAATAGTACAAAAAAAGAAAAAACAAGAGGAAAGAAAACAAAGAAAGATCTAATTGTGCCAGAACAAATGAAACTATTCTAACGTAAGAAAGAGGGCACAGGGGCAACTCCGCCGGCTCGGGTCAGCATCTACAAACAAAACAGCAGCATCCCGCGATTCTCGGGATGCTGCTGTTTCCATAAAGATCGTATTCCCGTCCGGGAGATGACCATCGCCGACCAGACAGGGAACGCGGAACGGCGGGCGACCGAAGGTTGCCTTCCCCCCGCAGGGGGAAGGGGGACCGCTTACGGTGGATGAAGTCCCCGAGCGAAGCGAGGCCTGCCCGTTTGGCCGATGCATAGAGACCTCATCCGTCATCCGCCTCGCGGGGGATCGGCGGATGACACCTTCCCCGTGCGCGGGGAAGGCTTTGCGTGGAGGTAGCCCATGTGACGCGCTTTCCCGTTGATTCTCGCGGCGAAGTCTGTTATAATACCTCCGTTATGGAACTTCTCATCAAACAAATACTGACGAACAAGGAAATCGCCGCCCTCCCCTCCCTGCTGGAGAGCGGAGGACTTCCTGCGCTCATTTCCGGCCTTTCCGCGGTCCACCGGGCCAATCTGGCCGCTGCGCTGCGGCTGGAGACGGGGCTGCCTCTGGTGCTGCTCTGCCCGGACGATACCGCGGCGGAGAACATGGCCCGGGATCTGGAGGCCATGCTGGAGCGCCCGGTGATCAGCCTGGGCATGCGGGACTTCACCTTCTACGCCGCGGAGGCCGCCTCCCGCCAGGCGGAGCAGAAGCGCCTGGCCGCCCTCTACGCCCTGCGCAGGGGCAAGGCGGAGATCCTCACCGTCTCGGTGACGGGGCTGCTGCAGCGGACCCTGCCCCCCGAGACCCTGGATCAGGCCGCCTTCACCCTGGACGCCGGGGGCAGCTATGCCGTGGAGGACGTGGAGGACGCCCTGCTGCGCTGCGGCTACAGCCGCTGTGAGCAGGTGGAGGGCCCGGGGCAGTTCGCCCGCCGGGGCGGCATCCTGGACTTTTTCTCTCCCGCCGATCAGGAGCCGACTCGCGTGGAGTTCTGGGGGGACGAGCTGGACTCCATGGGCCACTTCGACGTGGGCTCCCAGCGCCGCTCCGAGCCCATCGAGCACTGCACCATCCTCCCCGCGGCGGAGACTCTGCCCAGTCTCACCCTGGGCGGGCCGGAGACCCTGGCCCGGCAGATCGAGACCCTGGCGGAGCGCTTTGCGAAAAAGCGCAGCAGCGAGAACGCGGCAAGCCTGGCCGCCACTCTCCGCGGCGACGCGGAGCGGCTCCGGGGCGGGGTGCTGATGTCCGACGCGGACCGCTATCTGCCTCTGATCTATCCCATGGCCTGCGCCCTGGATTACCTGCCGGAAAACGCCCTGCTGGTGGTGGACCAGCCCGCCCGCTGCGCCGAACGGGCCCGGGATTTTCAAAAGCAGCTGCAGGAGGACCTGCTGGAGCTGCAGAAGCGGGGACTGGTGGCCCTGAACGCGGACAACTACGCCCTGGGCTGGGACGCGGCCCTCAAGCGCCTGGGGGACTATCCCCTCTATATGACCGACGCCTTCACCGTGGGCCGCACGCCTGTGCCGCCGAAAACCCTGCTGAGCCTGGCCGCCAAGCAGCTGCCCTCCTACGCGGGCAGCGCCCAGGCCGCCGCCGAGGACGTGAAGCTTTACCTGAAGCAGGGCCACCGGGTGGTGGTGCTGGCCGGGGACGAGCGCCGGGCCAAGGTGCTGCAGGAATTTTTCAAGGATCATGAGATCCCCGCGATCATCGACCCGGCGCTGAAGAAGCTGCCGGAGTACGGGGAGTGCCGCATCGGCGTGGGGGCGCTCTCGGCGGGCCTGGAATACCCGGGCATCAAGCTGGCGGTGCTCACCGACTCCCAGCTGCTGCGCGCCAGGAGCAAAAAGGCGGCGGCCCGGAAGAAGCTGCCCGCCAACCGGCAGCGGATCGAGAGCTACGCGGACCTGTCCGTGGGGGACTATGTGGTCCACGAGAACCACGGCATCGGCCGCTTCGCCGGCATCGTCAAGATGCAGGTGGACGGCGTGGAAAAGGACTATGTGAAGATCTGCTACGCCGGGACCGACACCCTGTATGTCCCGGCCACCCAGCTGGATCTGGTGACCAAATACACCGGCGGCGGCGAGGAGAAGCCCGTCAAGCTCTCGAAGATGGGCGGGGCCGAGTGGGCCAAGACCCGCCAACGGGCCAAGAGCGCGGCGAAGGACATGGCGAAGAAGCTCATCGCCCTCTACGCCGAGCGCCAGCGGCTGCCCGGCCACGCCTTCGCGCCGGACAGCGAGTGGCAGCGAGAATTTGAAGAGAATTTCGGCTACACCGAGACCGACGATCAGCTCCGCTGCACGGCAGAGATCAAGGCGGACATGGAGTCCGCTGTGCCCATGGACCGGCTTTTGTGCGGGGACGTGGGCTTCGGCAAGACCGAGGTGGCCCTGCGGGCGGTGATGAAGTGCGTGCTGGACGGCAAGCAGGCCGCCATCCTGGTGCCCACCACGGTGCTGGCCCAGCAGCATTACCAGACGGCGCTGCAGCGCTTCTTCGGCTTCCCGGTGGAGATCGGCGTCCTCAGCCGCTTCCGCACGGGCGGCCAGTCTCAGCGGCTATTGTCGGACCTGGCCACGGGCAAGTGCGACCTGGTCATCGGCACCCACCGGCTCCTCTCCAAGGACGTGCGCTTCAAGGATCTGGGGCTGCTGGTGGTGGACGAGGAGCAGCGCTTCGGCGTCACCCACAAGGAGCATATCAAGGAACTCAGCCGGGGTGTGGACGTGCTGACCCTGTCGGCCACCCCCATCCCCCGGACCCTGAACATGGCCATGTCCGGCATCCGGGACATGTCCACCATCGAGGAGCCGCCGGAGGACCGGCTGCCGGTGCAGACCTTCGTGATGGAGCACGACTGGAACGTGATCGCCGACGCCATCCGCCGGGAGCTCCAGCGGGGCGGTCAGGTCTACTACCTGCACAACCGCATCGAGGACATCGACCGCTGCGCCGTGCGCCTGCGGAATCTCCTGGAGGACGCCACGGTGTCCGTGGCCCACGGGCAGATGGACAAGAACATGCTCTCCAGCGTCATGGACAGCGTGGTCAGCGGCCAGACCCAGGTGCTGGTGTGCACCACCATCATCGAAACCGGCATCGACATCCCCAACGTGAACACCCTGATCATCGAGGACGCGGACAAGCTGGGCCTGGCCCAGCTGCACCAGATCCGTGGCCGGGTGGGCCGCTCCACCCGCAGGGCCAGCGCCTATCTCACCTTCCGGCGGGACAAGGTCCTCACCGAGATCGCGGAAAAGCGCCTCTCCGCCATCCGGGACTTCGCCGCCTTCGGCTCCGGCTTCAAGATCGCCATGCGGGACCTGGAGATCCGGGGCGCGGGCAATCTCCTGGGGGCGGAGCAGTCCGGCCACATGCTGGACGTGGGCTACGATATGTATATGAAGCTGCTTTCGGAGGCGGTGCTGGAGGCCCGGGGCATCCCGGTGCCCCAGCGGGCCGAGTGCTCGGCGGACCTGGCCGTTTCGGCCAATATCCCGGAGCGCTACGTGCCCTCCTCGGAGCAGCGGATGGACCTGTACCGGCGCATGGCCGCCATCCGCAGCGAGGAGGAGGCGGACGACCTGCTGGACGAGCTCATCGACCGCTACGGCGACCCGCCGCCCGGCGTCAGCGCCTTGATCCAGGTGGCGCTGCTCCGGGGCGAGGCGGGAAAAGCCGGCGTCACCGACATCGCCCAGAAGCAGGGGACCCTGCGCTTCACGGTGGAGAACTTCGACATGGAGAAGGTCTCCGCCCTCTACGCCCGGCCGGAGTACAAGGGCCGGCTGCGGGTGGAGGCTGGCTCCCGGCCCTGTCTCAGCCTGAAGATCAAGACCAGGACCCATGTGCTGGACGAGGCCCGGCGCTTTGTGGCCGATTGGAACGATCCCGGGAAGAATTCATAAAAATGCCTTGTCCGGCGCAGCCCAAGGTGCTATCATACAAAGGAAATCTTTTGGAAAAGAGGAAAACCATATGAAAAAACTGTTTCTCGTACTGCTGGCAGTGCTCCTGGCTTTCACCGCGGGGATGAGCTGCACCGACAAAAATCTGGTGACGGAGATCAACCGTTCTTTCGCGCGTGGGGCGTCGGCCGCCCGGGAAGAGACGCCTGCCGCGCAGCCGGCGGAAAACGCCCGGCAGGACGAGGTGGATTATGACGCCATCTATGCCCTGCATGAGCCCGACGAGATCGTGATGACCATCGACGGCCAGGAGATCTGCTGGGAGGATTACTTCTATGCCTATTCCAACATTGCCAAAAACCTGGAAAGCCAGTTTCAGACGTATCAGGCTTACGGCGTGGCCCTCGGATGGAACAGCCAGGCGGACGAAGAGGGACACACCTATGCCGAGCTTTTCGGAAGCAAGGTCGAGATGTATCTGCGTCGGTTCGCCACCATTGATTCTGTGGCCGAGGAGAACGGCGTGGCGCTGAACGAAGAGGAAGAGGCGGCCGTGCAGGAGATCCACCGGGAGACCATCGCCGGCTTCGTCGGAGAGGACGGCACGGAGGAGCAGCTCTTTGAACTGCTGAGCGAGCAGTATATACGCCCGGAGATGTACTGGAAGCTGATCCGCAACGAGGCCACGCAGCATGCGATCTATCGCCAGCTCTTCGGCGAAAACGACGAGCTGGTGACCGACCAGCAGGCCCTGGATTGGATGAAGGAAAACGGAATCGTCTCCGCCGACCATATCCTCATCAGCACCAGGGACCCGGAGACCAGCCAGTCCCTGGACGAGGCCGGAATGGCGGAGAAGGCGGCTCTGGCCCAGCAGCTCGCGGAAGAGCTCCGGGCCATCGAAGATCCCGCGGAGCGGGAGGCCCGCTTCCTGGAGCTGAAGGCGGAATACGGCGAGGATCCCGGCGCGGCGGAGGGCGGCTATGTCTTCGGTTCCGGCGTCATGGAGGACGCCTTCTATCAGGGCGCGCTGGCCCTGGAGGAGGGGCAGGTCTCCGAGCCTGTTCAGACCCGGTACGGCTACCACATCCTCCTGCGCCACCCGCTCCAGGGGGAAGACATGATCTTTACCGGCTCCGGGAAGCAGAGCGCCAAGAGCCTGCTGGCCGGCGAGCTGTTCTCCCAGAAGATGGAGGAACGCTATGAGGCCCAGAAGGTGGAATACGTCCCGGACTTTGAGGCTCCCAGCATTCTGGACTTCAAGAGCGGCAGCCAGGCCGACAAGTAAAAGGACAAAGGCGCAAAGAGAAACCGGGAAGGACGGAAAAGAGGGCGGCAAATGGAGCAGAAAAAGAACGGCGGAAAAGCTGCGCGGATCGCGGTCGCTTCGATTTTGGCGCTGCTGCTGATCGTGGGCGGGATCCTGGGACTGCGGGCCTATACCGCCGGCAGAGCGCAGCTCGAGGCCCTGACTGCGGAAAACGCGGAGAAGGACAGCCAGATCGAGGCTTTGACCGCCGACAACGCGGAGAAGGACGGCCGGATCGAAGCCCTGAACACAGACAACGCGGAGAAGGACGGCCAAATTGCTGCCCTGACCGCGGAGGGAGACCGGAAAACCGACCGGATCGAGGCTTTGGCTGCCGACAACGTCGTGAAAGAGGAGCAGTTGACAGATACCCAGACCGCTCTTGCGGACACGGAAGAGAAGCTGACAGCCGCGCAGACCACGCTGGATGAGACCAGGCTGGAGCTGCAGAACACCCAAACCGAGCGGGAGGCCGCGCTGACCGCTCTGGAGAGCACGCAAAGCCAGCTGACGGCGACTCAGGCCGAGCTGGAGAATGTCCGGGCCGACCTGAACGAAACGCTCCGGCAGCTTGCCGCTGCCCAGGCGGAGCATTCCTGGACCTCCGGGGAGCTGGAGAACATGCGCAATCAGATGAACGCCCTGGCGGTGCTGCGCTATGACATCCTGAAGCAGATCCGGGACAGCATGGTCGCCACCATCGGGGACTCCTCCAAGGTCTCCATCGGCGAGAGCGGCAACGTCATCCTCAACGAGAGCATCCTCTTCGACAGCGGGAAGTTTGACATCAAGCCCGAGGCCGAGCCCGCCCTGGATCTGCTGATCGACGTGTTTTACCGCTTCCTCTCCGACGAGTACAACCGCAGCTATGTGGAAAGCATCGTCATCTCGGGCCACACGGACGCCGATGGCTCGGAGGCAAGCAACCGGGAGCTCTCCACGAACCGGGCCAACGCCGTGCTGGGCTATCTGCTGACGGGCAAGGGCGGCAAGCTGGAAGACTATGCGGAATATTTCTGCGCCGCCTGCTACGGGGAGACGCGCCCCATCGCGGGCAACGATACGCCGGAGGGCAAGGCGGCCAACCGCCGCATCGAGATCTCCATCACCCTGAAGGACGACAGCATCATGGCTCTGGTGGAGCGGCTGGCGACCGGCGCAGGCACCGCCGTGGGAGCTCCCGCCACGGACCCCTCCGCCGCCGAAACGGAAACCGGCGAGACCGCCCAGCAGGATATCACCTTTGCCGACGACAGCGGCGAGATGTATTACCCCGCCGCCTCCGACTGGGAGAAGCAGAATGCCAAGCTTGGCTATACCACTGTGGATCTAGCCAACCTCCGCGTCGGCCCCGGCAAGCAGTATAAGATTTATGAGAGTCTGCGGAAGGGCGAGGAGCTGTGCATCCTCTCTGAGGAAGGCCAATGGGTCAAGGTCTTGTATGAAGAGAGCTTTCTGGGCTACATTTACAAGGACTTTATTGCCTATGGCGCGCCTCCCGCAGCTTCCGCGGACACGAGGGACGCGTTTTTCGCGCTCTGCGCCGCCGGCGACCTGGAGGGAGCCCGGGACTGGCTGAACGATCCGGAAAACTCCATGGAGGACCGGGAGCTCTGGCTGGCACGCATCGAGCGCTTCCTGCCCTACGCCGGCGACTGGAAGCTCAACGTGGGCGACAGGAACCTGGTGTCCTCCATCGGCGGCGGGCAAGACGCCAACTACAACGTCACCTGTGTGGTGATCCTGACCCGGGACGAGGCCATCCTCCGCTTCCTGCTGCATCCGGGCGACACGGAGGGCCCAGAGCTCCGCTGCGAGCTGGACGAGACCTGTTTCTACAAGGATGGCGCCATTGCGCAGATCAATCCCACCGGCAACCTCGTTGTCGCCCTCTATGAAAAAGGGAAACAAGCGCCCATCCGCAGCGCGGAATATATGAGGCCGTGAGGCTGAGTGGAGGCCATCCGCCCACGAAGACGAAAAGATGCGGCGAATTTGCACAAACGTGCGAATTCGCCGCATCTTTTCGCTTTATACTAATACTAATATCAAATAAATAGCTTTAAAAATGATTGAGAGAGGAGTATAATAGATCTGGGTGATGAAGATGTCTACCAGATACAAATTTAGCTCCGAAGAAATAGCAGAAATTCAAGAAGCTCGAAGAAAGAATACAGACAAACGGGTGGAACGGCGCTT
>JAFWQQ010000058.1 GCA_017545165.1 Oscillospiraceae bacterium | reverse complement strand
TCTTCGGGCTTACGATTGTTTGGCCCTTCCCTCACTTTTTTTGAGGTACTATGGCCTCTGCTGACTTCTCACAGTTCGTTGTTACTATGGCTCGGCTCCCAGTCGCTCATTGCCGTCACCGGGATAGCGTTTTTTTCCCCCGCCCTTGCCACCTGTGAGACCTCCCCGGGTACTCACACATTCTTTCACTCTTATACCCGCCATGTTTACCGCAAGCGATTCCGTGCAGCTATTGGGCTTTAACTTGTATGGCAGTCTTACCCTCGCTTACAGCCTGACATGATTTCTGTTCGTCGGGCCAGAGTTTTGCCGCCGCCTTCCTTCAGATTCCGCCTCACGACGGACACCCTTGGCTTTGGCTATGACCTTCCCGCTGCCGGGCGGTCTCGGGACTTTCACCCGTTAGAACGTGCGCTCGCCGGGCGCACCGTCAAAAATGCAGCTGGTTCAGAACGAATCAGCTGCATTTTTCAATTCATTTTTTGAGGTTCAGATGTCGATGTCCTTCTTTTCGTAGGACTCCTTCAAATGATTTTCCTTCGCGAGCTGCAGCTCCTCCACCTTCTTGCGGGAGAGCGGATAGTACACGAAGAGCATCAGCGCCATGAGGCCGAAGAGGATCGCGGGGATCAAGGTTGCCAGGTCGTACATGGTTTTCAGGTTATCCCGGGTCTGGACCGCGCCCTTCTCAACCTTATAGTTCATACCCAGCAGCGCGCCGTTGACGCAGATCGCCGAGAGCACCTGGCCCAGCTTGCGGAAAAAATTGAAGACGGAATAGGCCGTGCCGTCGTCCCGGCTGCCGGTCTGGATCTCCAGATCGTCAATGGTGTCCGTCACCATGGCCCAGAGCTGCATGACCAGGGTGGTCAGGCCGATGCCGCTGACAAAGCAGAGGAACAGGAACATCCATTTCAGAATCCCAGGATCCAAGCCCCGCAGGAAGAACAGCAAGAGGTTGGCGGCCGCGGCAGCGGCCACGCCCCAGGCGCAGACCTCCTTCTTGCCGAACTTCCGCGCCCAGCCCGGCAGCAGGAACATCATCACCAGCATGGGCGAATAGGTGCAGGCCTGGGAACCCAGAACCATCCAGGGAGCGCTGAAATAGTCCTTGAACAGGTAAGTATAGAAGCTCTGGGTGAACATCTGGCCGGAGAGCAGCAGCATGGAGATGAGGCTGACGGCGACAAAGGCCCGGTTTTGAAACAGCAGCTTGATGGCCTTCTTCGCGGCACCCTTTTCCGGCAGCTGGGGCTTGGTCTTGACCCGCTCCTTGTTCATGTGGAATGCGATCAGCAGCAGCACGAAGGAGACGATTGCCATGATGACCACGCCGATGATCACGGGCTTGTACTGCAGGTCCTTGATGACCTCTTTGTTTTCACCGATGACCGGATTCCCGTCAACGCCGGTGCGCTCGGCATAGGCGAAGCTCGCGATCAACATCACGGGGATGGAGCCGATGGCCGCGCCGCAGGAGCGCCAGACGGAGAGCTTGTTGCGCTCACCCACGTCCGTGGTGACAACCGAGGCCAGGGAGCCGTAGGGGATCTGCAGCACGGTGTAGGCCATGCCGAAGAAGACATAGGTCGCCGTGGCGTAGACGCAGGTAGCCACATAGTGTCCCTCTTCGCCGATGCTGCCGATCTTCAGGAACATCAGCACTGCCGACAGGGCCAGAGGAAAGGCGGCATAGCGGATCCATGGGCGGTAACGGCCATAGCGGGAGGGCTTCACCGTGTCGCAGATGCGGCCCATGATGGGGTCGTTGATGCCGTCCCAGACCCGGGCGCCGATGAACATCAGCATGATGAACCATGGGCCCAGGTGGAAAATGTCGGTGTAGAAGATCTGCAGAAGGGTGGTGACAAGGCTGAACACAAGGCAGCCGGCAGCGTCGATCAGCGCATAACCGGCATAGTCCCGGGTTTTCAGGCCGCTGGTGCGGGAGATGTAAGAGGTTTCGTTCATTGCAAAAGCTCCTTTTCCTTTCCGGTTAGGTAAACGATCAATAAATCGGCAAGAGCAGATTTCGTGAAAAACTGAGCGTAGAGTCTGATGTAGGCACTTTTTCGCAGGAATACTTTGTGTATTGCAAGAAAAAGGCTCGAAATCAGAGCGCCGTCTAAGGGGCTCCCATCAAAGCGTCCGCTTTGATGGGAAGAGGAGGCACAGCGAAGGGAGCGAGCTTTCGGCACGCTTGCCGGAAGCGAGATGATCCGAAGCTTGTGCCGACGACCGGAAGATGCCGAAGGCGATTTGATCAGCGTTTACCTAATACATCTCGACCAGCACCGCGTCTTCCGGCAAAAAATAGTCTTCCGAATCGCTGCTGATCCCCGCAGCTTTATATGCCTGTTCAAAGGAAATCTCCTCGATGTTGCTTAAATATACGAAGGAGGAATCTCTGGCTGCGTTCGGCATTCTCCCGCAGATTTCAAGGCGGTATCGATAAGCATACCCGTCGCACTGCCAAGTCCCGTCTTTCATCTGGCTGTAGGTCTTCACGTTCCCCTCGATCGTGTCTTTCTCCGTGTTCTTCCCTGCACAGCCGACAAGCGTTGCTGCCAAGAGCAGACATAAGACAACCGCCGTAAACTTTCTCATAGTCAGTCACCCCGTTCAATCAGAGTTTGAGTTTCCTGATCAGCTATAAATCGTTAAGCTTGGCAAGGACAAGGTCATAGTCGATCTCAGCGCTCTCGATCTGCTCGCCCAAGGCGTCTCTGATCAGAGGCCGGTAGTTTGCAGGCGGCGGATCACAGCGGCTTCAAATACAAAAGCACTTCGTGATCCCGTTGATTTCGATAGACAGTACCGTCGCTTTGAAATCCAAGCTTTTCATGCAGACGGATACTTGCCAAATTGTCCTTGCGGACCTGGTCCAGCAGGATCCGGTAGCCTTTTTCCGCGGCGTATCGCGTCAGCCAGGAAAGCGCCTCCGCAGCCGCGCCCTTGCCGCGCTCCTCTTTCATCACTTCAACGCCCGCGGAAGCAATGAATTCGCTGCGTTCATACAGGGAAACGCAGCCGACGATCCTTTCATCGAAAAGGACGGCGAACATTTCAAAAAATCGGCCGCGGTAAGCGCAGGTGTTCCATTCGTCGATCAACTTTGAAACATCGGATAGGGTCAAATCCGGATACAGGCCTTGCTGCAGAGACGCCGCGTCTCCCTGGGTGAAGCTTCGAATCGTGACCATAGCCGTCCCTCGCTGACATTGATTGATCTTATTATACGAAATGCCGCCGATATTGGCAAGAAAAAAACAAAATGCCGACAACGCGCGTTTTGTGAAGCTTTTCGCCTATTTCCCGTGCTTCTCCCGGTACTCGCTGGGCGTCAGGCCAACGGTTTTCTTGAAAACGCTGCCGAAATGGCCGGTGGAGGAATAGCCGAGATAGTTGCCGATGGCGGTCACCGGCTTGTCGGACCAGCGGAGAAGGCGCTTTGCCTCCTCCATTTTTCCCTTGGTGATAAAGGCCGCCAGCGTCTCGCCGGTCTCTTTGTGAAAGCGGGTGGAGAGATGCGTCCGCCCCATATAGAGCTCCTTCGCCAGCGCCTCGGTGCTGATCGGCTCGGACAGGTGCTTCTGGACATAATTTGCCACCAGGGAGGCGAGCCTGGATGCATGCGCCCCGTGCCGGACGCGTTCGACGCGCTCGGTGAATTCGCCGATCATGTGATACTGCAAATTGGTCAGCCTGTCCGGAGCGTTCAAGAGCTCGCACTGTTGAATATAGGCGTCAGAAAGGGAGAACGCTTCCTCAATGTCCATACCGCCGCGGATCGCGGCGCGGGAGACCAGCGTTGTCGTGACGATGAAGGTGTTGCGCATCTGCCGCAGCGCCTCGCCAGCCAGCGTACCGCCGCGCACGGCGGGAGCGCGGCTGGCCCACTGGCGCAGGGCGGCCGTGTCCCCCTTGCGCACGATGGACAGCAGCGTCTGCTCCAGATCGTAGGTGTTGTGGGGAAGCGGGATCTCCGCCGTCTCCTCTGTCAGCCTCCGGACGCGGCGCTTTTGAGAGGCGGACTGCAGAGACGCCTGCTCGTCGCTGAAAATGGCGATATCCTCCAGCTGCAGCTTTTCGCGGTTCAGGATATGGTTCACCGTACACAGCATCTGCATCAGACTCTCCAACGGCAGGGGGATGATGCTTTTGATGCCCTGCACAAAGGCTTCCGTCTCGTCGGGAGGCACGTCAGCCCGGAAGGCCAGCTCGCGCAGGACCTGATCGGAGGAGCAAACCGGGAAGGTCGGCCCGACGACGATCTTCGTCTGGCCGGAATTGACAATGCCGTAATAGTGAAACTGGGGCGTCACAAACTAACCCAGATGCGCCTTGACCGCCCAGATGCCGTTCCTGTATAGCTGCATCGGATCGCGGGGCAGCGTGACGACGGTGTGGTAAAACACCTGCTCCTCGCCCTCAAAGATCCGCACCGGCACGCCGGAGAGATCGCCCATCGTCGCGCAGATGTATTCCAGATCATAGTCTTTCATGCTCCCGCCCCCAATCTGATACAAATATACCGTATTACATACAAATCTGCTAGTATTATTCTGTCCGATCTGCTATTCTATGGTCAGAACACAGAATGACTGAAGGGGGAATCCATCATGAAGGTTTTTGTTATCGGAGGAACGGGACTTCTTGGCAGCGAGGGCGCCCGGGAACTGCTTGCCCGGGGACACCAGGTGACGACGCTGGCGCGCCGCGTGCCGTCCAGGGACGCGGGGCTGCCCGAAGGTATGGAGATCATTCCCGGCAACTACATGGAAATGAGCGACGACGAGCTGCGCGCCCTCATGACGGGCTGTGAGGGCTTCGTGTTCGCGGCGGGCGTGGACGAGCGCGTGGAGGGCCCCGCGCCGATCTACGATCTGTTCAAGAAGTTCAACATCGACACCGTCGACCGCCTGCTGAAGCTGGCCAAGGAATGCGGCGTGAAGCACACGGTGATCTGCGGCAGCTACTTTGCCTACTTTGACAAGATCTGGCCAGAGAAGAAGCTCTCGGAATATCACCCCTACATCCGCTCCCGCCGGGATCAGGAGAAGCTCGCCATGAGCTACGCCGACGACGGCTTCGACGTGGCCGTGCTGGAGCTGCCCTACATCTTCGGAACCCAGCCGGGCCGCAAGCCCGTGTGGGTCTTCCTGGTGGAGAACATCCGCAGCATGAAGGGCGTGACCCTGTGGCCCAAGGGCGGCTCCACGATGGTCACGATCCGGCAGGTTGGCCAGGCCCTGGCCGGGGCGCTGGAGCGCAACCGGGGCGGCAACAGCTACCCCATCGGTTGGTACAACATGAGTTGGAAGGAAATGCTCACCATCTGCCATAAGCACCTGGGCTGCCCGGAGAAGAAGATCGTCACGATCCCCAACTGGATGTACGCCATGGGCGGCAAAAGGCTCAAGAAGGAGCAGGAGGCCAGGGGCATCGAGGGCGGCCTCGACATGGTGAAGTTCACCGAACTGCAGTGCTCCAACCAGTTTATCGACAAGGAGCTGGGCTGCGTGCCCCTGGGCGTGACCGAGGACGACATCGACGCCGCCATCGGCGACTCGATCCGCCTGTGCGTGGACATCCTCGACGGCAAGGCCAAAGACGTCAAGGCGATGCAGGGGTGAGAGGCATGAAGAAGAAAATGACCGTTTTCCTGACCGGCGCGGCGGGCGGCATGGGCATGCAGAGCCTGCAGCGCATGGTAAAGGACACGCATCTCTACAAAACCCTGATCCTCGTGCGTGACAGCGAGAAGAACCGCAAAAGCCTGGCGGGCATGATGGATCGGCCCGGCCTGGAGATCGTCTGGGGCGACCTGAACGACTACGAGAAGGTTTCCTACTGCGTACAGCGCAGCGACATGGTGCTGCACGTGGCGGCCTTCGTCTCCCCGGCGGCGGACTACTACCCCGACAAGGCCATGCAGGTCAACGTGGGCTCCACGAAAAACCTGCTGCGGGCGATCCGCGAGCAGGGGCGGGAGGAAAGCTACCGCTTCGTCTATATCGGCACCGTGGCCGAGACCGGCGACCGGATGCCGCCGATCCACTGGGGCCGGGTGGGCGACCCGATCAAGCCCAGCATGTTCGACTACTACGCCGTCTCGAAGGTGGCGGCGGAGCGCCTGGTCATCGAGAGCGGCCTCAAATACTGGGTCTCCCTGCGCCAGACCGGCATCATCGGCCCGGCCATGGCGAAGATCCGAGACTCGATCCAGTTCCACAACTGCCTGGACAACGTGCTGGAATACGTCTCCGACCGGGACAGCGGACAGGCCATGCGCAACCTCAGCGCCTTCACCGCGGACGGCTCTCTGCCTGAGGACTTCTGGGGACACATCTACAACATCGGCGGTGGGGAGAGCTGCCGCATCGACACCCGCAGCCTCTACGAGAAGATATACGGCGAGATGGGCTTTACCGATCTCGATCCCGTCATCAAGCCGAAGTGGAACGCCACGCGCAACTTCCACGGGCAATACTACCTGGACTCGGACAAGCTGGAAAACTACCTACACTTCCGCTCCGACAGCATGCAGTACTTCTACGACGCCTATCTGAAAGAGGTCGGCAGCGTCAAGGGCATGGCGAAGGCGATGTGCAGGCTCCCCGGCGGGCAGAAGCTGATGGGCGGCATCATCCGGCAGAGCTTCCGCAAGTATATGATCGACAGGCACGGCACCATGCGCTGGATCAAGGAAAACGTCGAAGACCACATCGACGCCTACTGGGGCAGCAAAAAGGCCTGGGAGGCTCTGCCCGAGAAGCTCAGCGACTTGCCTCGCTTCACCGACTGGGACACGGTGGTGCCCATCGACCACGGCTACGACGAGTCGAAGCCCGAGAGCGAGCTGTCGCTGGAGGATATGCGGGGCGCGGCCGAGTTCCGCGGCGGCGCTTGCCTGTCTGAGACGATGGAAAAAGGCGACTGGCGGACGAAGCTGAAATTCAAATGTGCCTTCGGCCATGAGTTTGAGGCCAGCCCCCGCCTGGTGCTGGAGGGAGGCCACTGGTGCCCGGACTGCGAGCGCAAGAGCTGGAACTACGGGCAGCGCGCGAAGGTAGATCCCTTTTTCGCCCAGGTCTGGGATCCCCTGCACGAGCCGAACGAGCTGCGGGAATACCCGAAGCTCGTTTCAGATCTGGATGTGAACGGATAACCAAAGTGTTAACCCATTCTTCATTATGTATTAGCTCTGACATGCCACCGGCATGTCATTCACTCCCGCGCCCTTCGAATCCCGTCCTGTTTCGCCATGTACCAACAAAAGGCGCCCCTTGACGGGACGCCTTTTGTTGGTACGGCTGACGGGATTCGAACCCACGACCTCCAGAGTCGGAGTCTGGCACTCTATCCAGCTGAGCTACAGCCGCATATTCTTTTTGCTCCAACTTTACAAGGTCAAAATCTTCTGGTATAATGGCCTTGCTTTCGAGCAGGGGGTATTATAACAAATCAATCTCCAATTGTAAAGCCTTGTTTTCAGATTTTTTGTTGGAGGGTGTAGGTTTGTCAATGATGTGTGACAGAGTTAGGAAAAGAAGAAAGGGCCTGTTTGGGTGAGAGCCAGCCGAGGGGACGCATGGGGAAATCGTTGTACTTTCTGTTCCAGACAGCAAGCTGCTTTTGGAAGTCTTCGAAGGAAAAGAACTTGTGATCGGCATAAAAGTATTCATTATCTTTGCGGTGGCTGCGCTCGACCTTGCCGTTGTGCCTGGGGGTGAAGGGCTTAATGCATTTGTGCTGAATGCAAAGTCGATCCAGCGTCACTTCAAAGAGTGTTTTCTTGTCGGAGCACTGAGAGTTGAGCCGGTTGGTA
>JAFWQQ010000109.1 GCA_017545165.1 Oscillospiraceae bacterium | reverse complement strand
GTATAAACCAGATTATTCTAAATATGCTTACCAATGCGGTAAAATACACTCCTAAAGGATCTGTGACGATGACGATCAGAGCGAGGGAGAGAAAAGAAGACAGAATACTGCTTTATGTGGAAGTAAAGGATACCGGTATAGGTATTAAAGAAGATGATATGAGCCGGCTTTTCGAATCGTTTGAGAGACTGGATGAGATAAGAAACCGTAATATTGAGGGAACCGGTCTGGGAATGTCTATAATTACCAAGCTTTTGGGGTTAATGGGCAGTGAACTGAAGGTTGAAAGCGTATATGGTGAAGGCTCAGTATTTTCATTTGAATTATGGCAGAAAATTGAGAATGAAGAACCTCTGGGAGAATTCAGGATGATAAGTACCGAGGAAGAAAATGCCGGAACATATCATGAATTTTTCCATGCTCCAAAAGCACATATTCTTCTTGTAGATGATACAAAGATGAACATAACCGTAGCGGTAAATCTTTTAAAGAAGACAGAAGTTCAGATAGATACCGCTCTGAGCGGTAACGAGGCAATAGAGCTTGCCGGGAAGAATTCGTATGATCTTATCCTTATGGATCAGCGTATGCCGGGTATGGATGGTACCCAGACATTAAATAATATCAGAAAACTTGAAAACGGGAAAAACTTAGAAACGCCGGTTATCTGTCTTACTGCTGATGCTATCAGGGGAGCAAAGGAGAGATATCTTGCGGAAGGTTTTACGGATTATTTGACAAAACCTGTTGACTGGAGATCTCTTGAAAAGGCTCTGTTAAAATATCTGCCCGAAGAAAAAATCGACAAAGAAAAAAGAATTGTTGAAACAGATGAATTTGAAGCAGAAGAAAATAATGATGAACAGAACCGGCTGATCATGTGTATGAAAGCGGCCGGGGCCGATGTAAAAAAGGGAATGAACTTCTGTATGAACGCAAATCCATCTCGCAAATCTTTGTCTTCTTCTTATTAGGTTTTAGTATTATTGGTTAATCGTATTAGAATTGCTGCTGCACCAGGCAAAGGCGATGACAAAAAAGCAAAAGAAAGAAACAATATGTAAACAAAATTATGGAAACTCTTCTTACGCTACTTGACAGCGGCAAGGGAATGGTGTATAGTTCACCGTGTAGCATGGCATGGTAGCTTATGTCTACATCTGAGCTGCGGCGTGGACCGTGAAAGAGAATTAAAATGCTGTTCCGTGGTTTCACTGCGGCGGCGAAGATCGGCAGAGAAGTGGAGGCATACAAAATGAAGAAGACTTATGAGATCCCCGAACTGAAGATCGCTCTCCTGGAGCGGACTGACGTCATCGTTACCAGCGGCGAGCAGGACGACGACGAACTGCCCATCGTTCCTTGAGGAAAAGCGTAAAATGGGTTTTGCTGGCTCTGATCGCGGTAGCGGCGATCATCCTGATGATCGCCCTGCTGCGGAGCTGCCAGCAGAATCCCGGCAACCCAGCGAAGCCCTCCTCAGAATCTGAGATGCCTCTGGACGATTCGCCGCTCCTTCCCGGAGAGGACTCGGAGATCGTTGAGGAGACGGATGGACCGACGTTCCGTATTGACCCCGACTCCGGCATGGAGCTGGAGGAGGATGAACTCCCCATCGCAACCGATTAAAAAATGGGGGCATAAGACCCCTTAGGTTTTCGCGCTCAAAATTGCATTACAACCGCCCGATCAAGGGCGGTTTTTTGTTCCCGATTCGTATGCGCCCGGCTTGATTTCCGGGCGCTGTTGTATTACACTGAAGAAAAAAACAAAGAAAGGACTGACTGGAATGAAGGACATCCTCGTCAACATGGAACTGGAGCCCCGCCATCGGGAGAAGCTGGAGGCCGCTGCCCCCGGCTGCCGCTTCACCTACGCCCCCGGCAAGGACCTGACGCCCGAGCTGGTGCAGAACGCCCAGATCATCATCGGCAACCCGCCTCCCGCCTGGATCGCCGCCTCGGAGCGGCTGGAGCTGCTGCAGCTCTTTTCCGCGGGGGCGGATCCCTACATCAAGCCCGGGATCCTGGCGCCCTCCACGGCCTTGACTAACGCTACCGGCGCCTATGGCAAAGCGGTTTCCGAGCACGCCCTGGCCATGACCCTGACCTTGATGAAAAAGCTGCATCTCTATCGGGATTTTCAGAAGCAGCACGCCTGGAAGGACGCCGGGATGGTCAGCTCCCTGTCTGATGCCACGGTCCTGGTAGTGGGCCTGGGGGACATCGGCCTGGCCTTCGCCCGGCTGGTGAAGGCTCTGGGCGCCAGGGTCATCGGAGTGAAGCGCCGGGGCGGCGATTGCCCGGAGGGGGTGGATGAGCTCTGTCTCACGGCGGATCTGGACCGGGTGCTGCCCCGGGCGGACGTGATCTTCTCCATCCTGCCCGGTACGGCGGACACCTGTCATTTCTACACCGCTGAGCGCTTTGCCGCAATGAAGGACAGCGCGATTTTCGTCAACTGCGGCCGGGGCAGCGCGGTTTCCATGGAGGTGCTGGCCGATGCGCTGCGGGAGGGGCAAATCGCCGCTGCCGGCATCGATGTGGTCGAGATCGAGCCTCTGCCGGCGGACAGCCCCCTCTGGGAGCTGGATAACCTGCTGATCACCTCTCATGTGGCGGGCAACTTCCACCTGGCGGATATCCGGGAGCAGGTGGTGAACATCGCCTGCGACAATCTCCGGGCCGTTCTGGCGGGCGAACCCCTGCGGAATGTGGTGGATTTTGCCACCGGCTACAAGAAATAGTGCTTTCCCTCTTGGAAAAGTCAGGACACTGTGATATAATCAATCCATTCTGAGCATATACGGAAGCAGGTAAAGGAGAGATAAGAAATGAAGTGCCCTTTCTGTGCTTATACTGAGAGCAAGGTCATCGATTCCCGCCCCGCCGAGGAAGGGGCCACCATCCGCCGCCGCCGGGAGTGTCTGGCCTGCCAGAAGCGCTTTACCACCTATGAGATCATCGAGCGTCTGCCCCTGGTGGTCGTAAAGCGGGACGGCAGCCGTCAGTCCTTCGACAAGGTCAAGCTCATCAACGGCATGGTCCGCGCCTGCGAGAAGCGGCCCGTCCCTCTCCAGACCCTGGAGCAGATCGCCGATGAGATCGAGCAGGAGCTGCAGAGCAATCTGGAGCGGGAGATCAGCACTGTCGCCATCGGCGAGATGGTGATGAACCGCCTGAAGGATGTGGACGAGGTGGCCTATGTGCGCTTCGCCTCCGTCTACCGCAGCTTCAAGGATATCAACACCTTCATGGAGGAGCTCTCCAAGCTGCTCACCGAGAAGTCCACGGATTAGGCTGACGAGATCTGAGCACATGCCGCCTGTGAGCGTCCCTTTTCGGATCTTTTTGTCCCGCCTCCCTTGCTGGGCGCCAGCCCAGCTGCGCTCGTTGGGCGCAATAATCTCTCGAAAAATGCCTGCTCACAGGTGCTGCGCAGTTTGCACGGAGCAGATTTGGGCTGAGGCGAGGCGCAGACCACAGGGAATACTTCTGTATTTTCAAGGGCTGGAACGAAGCATCAGCCCGAATCTGCCCGCGCAAACCGTCACGGGTTCGAATCCCGTCAGCCTAAAAAATTGTCCCTAGGGACAGGTGCTCCATCCGGTCCACCATGTCCAGGTGGTAACGCAGCAGGTCCAGGGCCGCGGGCCAGGCGGGATCCTCCTGCCGCAGCAGCTGCCCCAGGTCCGAAAAGGCGTCCTGGAGCCCGTCCAGGTCCGGCTGCCGGAAAAACATCTGGGTATAGGTCTTCGCCCCGTCCCAGAGCTCCAGGGCCTCCTCCAGCGCTTGGAGGGCGCCGTCATAGTCTTCACGCCGGGCGGCTTGTTCCGCCCGGCCTAAGCTGTCTGAGACCCGTTCCGTGAGCCGGTCGGCGATGTGCAGGTTCCAGACCGCTCCGGCGATGAGGAGCAGCAGCAGCGCTCCCGCGCAGAGCTCCCGCCTCATTTCGCCGCCTCCTTCGCCGCGAAGTACACCGCGCCGGTGGAGCTGGCGGTCATGAGAAAGACCTGTCGGGGCGAATCGGCCCCGTATTGCTTCAGCTGCTTGTTCAGCCAGAGGCGGTCGTAGCCCAGGTGTTTGAGGTTCGCCTCCAGCACCCGCCCATCGCTGATGACGATGCTGGGGTAGCCCGTGTCTTCGGTCTTCACCTGCAGCTGACCGGCGGTGACAGGGCTGTCCGCCGGGGAGAGGAGCAGGCTGAGCTTGCCGTTGGTCTCCAGGATCCCGTAGGCCACGCTGTTCAGATCGCTGACGCCCTGGGCCCGGAGCTCCTGCATCAGCTCATCCAGGGTGAAGCGGTTTTTCAGCATCTCCCGCTGGAGGATGCGGCCCTTCACGATGAGCAGGCTGGGCCTGCCGAAGATGAGACTGCGCAGGCGGATGCTTTTCATGCTCAGGCCGGCGATCAGCACCTCACAGCAGAAGAGCACCAGGATGGGGACCAGACCGTTAATGAGCGGGATCCCCATGTCCTGCAGCGGGTGGGAGGCCAGATCCGCGATCAGGGCCGCCACAACGAATTCCGAGAGCTCCATTTCCCCCAGCTGGCGCTTGCCCAAAAGACGCATGGCCAGCAGCAGGGCGAAGTAAATGATCAAAGTCCGAACCAGAACGATTGCCAAGACGCTCCCTCCTTTTTGGGTAGTATTTCCGAAAGGGAGCGGCTTTATTGAATGCGTATGAAAACCATCATCTGTGAAAAAAAGGACTGCTGCCGCCGGGCGGCGGAGCAGATCCTGGAACTGACAAGGAACAAGCCCGAGGCCGTGCTGGCCTTTGCCGCCGGGCGCACGATGACGCCGCTCTTTGACGAGCTGGCGGCCCTGAGCGCCGCGGGAGAGCTGCGGCTGGACAGAGCGCGGCTCTTTGCTGTCACCGAGTTTGAAAACTGCCCGCCTGAGCAGAGCTGCCGCGGCCAATTGGAGCGGGAGCTGCTGGCGCGGACCGATCTGCGGCCGGAGAACTGCCGCTTCCTCCCGGGGTCGAGTCCGGAGGACTATGAGGCCGCCATCGCCGCCGCCGGCGGGATCGACCTGGCGGTGCTGGGCCTGGGGGACAACGGCCATTTCGGCTACAACGAGCCCGCCACGCCCTACGCCTCCCGCACCCACCGGCAGAAGCTCACCGACGCCACCCGCCGCCAGCTGGCGGAGCGCTTCGGCGGGGAAGAGAAGGTCCCCGCCTTCGCCTGGACCATGGGGGTCAAGACCTTGGTGGAGGCCCGGCAGGTCCTGGTGCTGGCCTTCGGAGAGGAGAAGGCGAAGCCTGCCTTTCAGATGCTCTACGCCCGGGACGACAGCTACGTCCCCGCGGCCTTCCTGCAGCTGCCGATGTATGTGACGGTCTATCTGGACCCGTTGGCAGCCGCCAAACTTTAGTTTGCTTTATCCTCCGGCCTTTGCCGGAGATCAGCCATATCTTCAGGAGGTATCCTATGGGTAAATATTTCGGAACCGACGGTTTCCGGGGAGAGGCCAACAAGGGCCTGACCGTCGAGCACGCCTTCCGCATCGGCCGGTATCTGGGCTGGTATTACGGCAGGGATCACAAGGCCATGGTGGTCATCGGCAAGGACACCCGCCGCTCCAGCTATATGTTTGAAAACGCCCTCTGCGCGGGCCTCACCGCCTCCGGAGCGGACGCCTTTCTGCTCCACGTCACCAGCACCCCCAGCGTGTCCTACATCGCCCGGTCCGATGATTTTGACTGCGGCATCATGATCTCCGCCAGCCACAATCCCTTTTACGACAACGGCATCAAACTCATCAACTCCCACGGGGAGAAGATGGAGGAGTCCGTGCTGGACGGCATCGAGGCCTATCTGGACTCCGATGAGGAGCTGCCCCTGGCTACCGGCGCCGAGATCGGCCAGACCGTGGACTACGCAGCCGGACGCAACCGCTACATCGGCTATCTCATCTCCCTGGCCACCCGGTCCTACAAGCGCTACCGCGTGGGCCTGGACTGCGCCAACGGCAGCACCTGGATGATGGCCAAGAGCGTGTTCGACGCCCTGGGGGCTGAGACCTATGTGATCGCCAACCGGCCCGACGGGCTGAATATCAATGTGGACTGCGGCTCCACCCATATCGAGAAGCTGCAGCAGCTGGTGCGGGAGAACGAGCTGGACATCGGTTTTGCCTTCGACGGGGACGCGGACCGCTGCCTGGCCGTGGACGAGAAGGGGAACGTGGTCAACGGCGACGGGATCCTCTACGTCAGCGCCAAGTACATGCAGGACCGGGGCAAGCTGGGAGACAGCAAGGTGGTCACCACCGTCATGTCCAACATGGGCCTCTACAAGGCGCTGGATGAGCTGGGCATCGGCTACGAGAAGACCGCCGTGGGCGACAAGTATGTGGCGGAGAACATGCGCCAGAACGGCCACCTGATCGGCGGCGAGCAGTCCGGCCACATCATCTTCAGCCGCTACGCCACCACAGGCGACGGGCTCCTCACCGCCATCAAGGTCATGGAGGCCGTCACGGAGACCAAAATGCCTCTCTCGGAGCTGGCCGCCGGCATGAAGACCTATCCCCAGAAGCTCAAAAACGTGGTGGTCACCGACAAGGACGAGACCATGAACTGCCCCGCCGTCCAGGCCGCGGTGAAGGCCGTGGAGGAAGAGTTGGGCGAGAACGGCCGGGTCCTTCTGCGCAAGAGCGGCACCGAGCCCCTGCTGCGGGTGATGGTGGAGGCGGACAGCGAGGAGCTCTGCGAGCAGAAATGCGGCCAGATCATCGAGGCCATGCGCGACGCCGGAAAGCTCATCCGGGTGAAGTGAGCCGGGGAGGGGAGAGCCATGATTTTCATCGACGAACTGCTGGATCTGAGCCATACCATCGCCGCGCCCCTCTTCGCGGGCAAGACCTACCCCTGGGAGGTGCTGGACGGCATCAAGGACTTCATCCTCCAGCTGGGACCCACCCTGGACCCGGAGGAGTTCGACCACCCCGCCGAGGGCGTCTGGGTGGCGAAGGACGCCAAAGTCTACCCCACGGCCTGGCTGGGCGCTCCCTGCATCATCGACCATGAGGCCGAGGTGCGGCACTGCGCCTTCATCCGGGGCAGCGCCATCGTGGGCAAGGGCGCCGTGGTGGGCAACTCCGTGGAGCTGAAGAACGTGGTGCTCTTCGACAAGGTCCAGACCCCCCACTACAACTATGTGGGCGACTCCGTCCTGGGCTATAAGGCCCACATGGGCGCAGGCTCCATCACCTCCAACGTGAAGAGCGACAAGAGCCTGGTGGTGGTCAAGGTCCCCGGCGAGCCCCATCCCACCGGGCGCAAGAAGTTCGGCGCCATCCTGGGAGACAACGTGGAGGTCGGCTGCAACAGCGTGCTGAACCCGGGCACCGTGGTGGGCCGCCGGACCAACATCTACCCCACCTCCTGCGTCCGGGGCGTGGTGCCGGCGGACAGCATCTACAAGGACAAGGAACACATCGTCATCAAGACAAAAATAGAGTGAGGAGATCGGACCCATGAAGAGAAACGTCATTTTCTGCTTTTCCGGCACCGGCAACTGCCTGGACCTGGCCCAGAACATCGCCCGGGGCCTGGGCAATACCCAGATCATCATGATGCGCAGCGCCCCCGTGATCACCGACGTGCGGGAGGCGGAGCGGGTGGGCTTCGTGTTCCCCTGCTACGGCGGCGGCGCCCCGGCGGACGTGCTGAAGTACGCGCAGACCATCCAGGTCAGCCCCAGAGCCTACACCTTCGGCGTCAGCTCCTCCGCCAGCTATGCGGGCACCGGCCTCTATGAGCTGGATAAGATCATCCCCCTGCACTACTGGCGCACCGTGACCCACCACTGCAGCTGCATCTGGCTTTTCCCCCACAGCACGATGATGCCGCCCATGAGCCTGGACAAGGCCCAGAAGCGCAGCGAAAAGCTGGCCCAGGAGATCGCCTTTGACGTGGCCACCGGCAAGGTCAGCGACAAGCGCCCGCCCCGGAACCTGCTGAACGCGGCGGAAAACAAGGGCTTCAGCGCCATGACCGCCCAGAAGGCCAAGGACTTCAAGGTCAGCGAGGCCTGCATCGGCTGCGGCCAGTGCGTGCGCCTCTGCCCCCGGGGGAATATCCGGCTGGAGGGCGGCCGGGCCGTCATCGGCACCGACTGCATCCAGTGCCTGGGCTGCCTGCAGTTCTGTCCCAAGGAGGCCATCTCCCTGGGCAAGATCACCGAAAAGCGGGAGCATTACCACAACCCGAAGATCAAAGCCGAGGACCTGATGCAGACCGTCATCGAAGTCAAGTGAACGGGAAGGTTACATAATATAGTTTACATAACATCAAAACGCCGCTCTCGGAGAGAGCGGCGTTTTGATGTTGGGGGAGAGGGCGGGGGCGAAGGAAAAGATCCTTCGACTCGTCCGGTGGGCTCGCTCAGGATGACGGGGGGGAGCTGGGCAGACAAGCCCTCCGTCATCCGGCTTGCGGGGGACGCCGGATGACACCTGCCCTTGCACAGGGGAGGTCGACGGGCTGCCGAGGGCGTCAGCCCCTACGGAGAAACGGCGGGCGACCGAAGGTCGCCCCTACGCGGTAACGGCGGGCGATCGAAGGTCGCCCCTGCGAGGCGCGGGGCGCCGATCCGCGCCAAGGTACGGTTTGCGGAGCGATCAGGGGATCGCTCCCTACGCGTCGACTACGGTTCGCAATGACAGAACGGGGGCTGGCGAGGGACAGCGGGCGACACAAGCCCCCCTCCTACGGTGAGGACGAGACGAGGGTTCATGGCGGCGCGGCAGCGTCTGCGGAGGGGATGGAGCGGGGGAGTATTCGGGATTGAGACGTAAAACCGTCCCCGCTGGCTGAGGGCAGCGGGGACGGGAAGGGTATGTGTTTTTGGGGGCTTTTCGGCCTTGCTCCCGGGCGTTTTGCCGGGCTGGGTTCCGATGCTTCAGCTGATCTTCTTCAGCTTTTCGTTGATCCAGAAGAGGATGTCCTTCTTCACATCTTCCTTGTTGATCTCATTGAGCATCTCGTGGCGGCCGCCGGGGTAGAGGCGGATGCTCACGTCCTTGAGACCTGCCTTGCGGAAAGCCTCATAGGCCCGCTCCACGCCCACGCCGTAGTCGCCCACAGGGTCCGCGTCGCCGGACATGAAGTAGACCGGGGCCTCCTTGTTCATCTTGTCGATGTTCTTCTGATCGGTGATGAACCTCACGCCGCTCATCATGTCCCGATAGAGGCTGACCTTGCAGACAAAGCCGCAGTGGGGATCGGCGATATACTTGTCCACCGCGGCGGGATCCCGGCTGATCCAGTCAAAGGGAGTGCGGGCGTCGGGGATCCGCTTGCAGTAGGAGCCGAAAGCCATGTCGTTCAGCTTCTTGCCGTCGCCCCGGGGACCCTTGGACCTGGTCATCAGATTGGCGGCGGTATAGCCCGCCAGGATCATGGCCTTGTTCTGGTGGCCGGTGCCGCTGAGGATGGCGGCGTCATACTTGTTGGGATGCTGGATCAGATAGGTCCGCACCACAAAGCTGCCCATGCTGTGGCCGAAAAAGATGTAGGGCAGGTCCGGATAGTCCCGCCGGGTCAGGTCCCGCAGAATGTCCACATCCTTGATGACATGGTCCCAGCCGTTTTCCTCGGCGAAAAAGCCCATGTCCTCCGGGTTCCGGATAGAGTCCCCGTGGCCCAGGTGGTCGTCTCCCACGCAGACGATGCCGTTTTCCGCCAGGAAGCGCATCAGATCGTCATAGCGGCTGATATGGTCGGCCACGCCGTGCTCGATCTGCACCACGGCCCGGGGCTTGCCGTCCGGGATGCACTTGCGGGCGTGGAGCAGGTTTTTGCCGGTGCTGGATTCAAAAGTGAAATCTTCAAACTTTGGCATGGAAACTTCCTCCCATCTATGGTAAAATACTCCTTGCTGCTATTGAAATTTTACACGCCTTTTTCGGCTCCGTCAAGCGGCAATGCAGTCCGAGTGTCTAAGAGAAGGCGTTATTTTGCGGAAAATATGAGGAAAATGGGGGAAAGACCATGAAAATCCGGATCAAATACTTCGTGGACGGGCTGACGCCGGTGGAGAAGATCGCCAAGGGGGACTGGATCGACCTTCGGGCGGCGGAGGACCTGGAGATGAAGGCGGGAGACTTCCGTTACCTGCGTTTGGGCGTGGGGATGATCCTGCCCGAGGGCTATGAGGCCCATGTGGCCCCCCGCAGCAGCACCTTCAAAAACTTCGGCGTCCTGGTGGCCAACAGCTTTGGCATCATCGACAATTCCTACTGCGGCGAGGAGGACGAGTGGCGCCTGCCGGTCCTGGCCATGCGGGACACGGTGATCCATAAAAACGACCGGATCTGCCAGTTCCGTATCCTGGAAAAGCAGCCGGAGATCGAATTCGAGACCGTGGAGCACCTGAAGGAGGAGAGCCGGGGCGGCTTCGGAAGCACGGGGGTGTAGGAATGAAGGAATGAAGGAATGAAGGAATGAAGGAATGAAGGAATGAAGAAATGAAGAAATGAAGAAATGAAGAAATGAAGAAATGAAGACCCCTTCCGGCTTCGCCGCAGGCGGCTCAGCCACCTCCCCCAAAGGGGGAGGCAAGACGCGGCCTTGCTTCCCCCTTAGGGGGAAGTCCCCAGTGCGCACACTGGGGAATAGGGGCTTCTCGATCCATCGCCGAAGGCGATACCATAATTTCTTCATTAGCAACGCGTCTTCATTTCTTCATTAGCGCAGCGTCTTCATTCCTGTATCGGCAACGCATCTTCCTTTTTTCAGCAATCGAGTAGGAGGGGCTGAGTAGGCCCCGACCTCTCACACCACCGTGCGTACGGTTCCGTACACGGCGGTTCAACCGCATAAGTGCAGAGACTCGTACCGGTCAAGGATGCTGTAGTATCCTGCTTGTACGAGTCTCTTGCTGGAAATCGCCGTCTGCACGCTTGCATGTGCGGCGCTTCTCCAGTAAGCTTTTCGGGAATATGCCACTTCACAGGCACGCCACTCCGG
>JAFWQQ010000108.1 GCA_017545165.1 Oscillospiraceae bacterium | reverse complement strand
TTTGCGGTACTCTCTGGATGGTTTTCCACATTTTTGGCCTCTCAGGGCTTGAACAGGTCGCCTTTTTCCACAATCTTGGCCAAATGAAAGAGGCGTTGCCTCTCAATAGTCTCTTTAACTATTTTGAGACAACGCCTTTTCCGTTTTCAATCCTCTTTTTCATTCTCAAAGACTTCCGCCACCTGGACCAGCAGCTCCCGGATGGGAAGATGCTGGGGACAGGCCCGCTCGCACTGGCCGCAGCGGATGCAGTCTGAGGCCTTTCCGTTCTCTTTGGTCAGCTCCTGATACCGTTCGCCCTGATGCCAGTCTTTGAAGACCTTCTTCATGTTCATGGCATGGAAAAGATCAGGAATCAGGATCTTTTTGGGGCAGCCGTCCACGCAGTAGCGGCAGGCGGTACAGGGAATGGAATTCTGCTCCATATAGATCTCCCGGACCTTCTTCACCGCCTGGTGCTCCGCTTCGTTCAAAGGCTGGAAATCTGCCATAAAGCCGGTGTTGTCCTCCATCTGCTGCATGTTGCTCATGCCGGAGAGAACCACACAGACCTGGGGGAAGCCGGCGGCAAAACGCACGGCGTAGCTGGCGGCGGTGCCGCCCTGCAGCTCTTCGAAAACCGCCTGCGCTGGCGCGGGCAATTCGGCCAGGGTGCCGCCCTTTACGGGCTCCATGATCAGCACAGGCTTGTTATGCCGCGCCAGCACCTCATACACCGCTCTGCTCTGCACGTTGGGATTCTCGTAATCCAGGTAGTTGAACTGGATCTGCACGATCTCGATCTGAGGATAATCCGTCAGGATCCGCTCCAGCATCTCAGGGCTGTCGTGGAAGGAGATGCCCACGTGCCGGACCTTTCCCTCCGCCTTCAGCTCAAAAGCGGTTTCGTAGGCCCTGCAGGCCTTGTAATGCTCGTAGTTGTTCCGGCTCTGGGCATGCATCAGGAAGAAATCGAAATAGTCCACACCGCAGGCCTCCAGCTGCTGCTGGAAGAGCGGACGAATGTCCTCTTCCGTCTTGAAGAAGTTGCCCGAGAGCTTGTTGGTGAGAATGAACTTGTTCCTGTTGTACCGGCTGGTCAGACAGCTGCGCAGCGCAGTCTCGCTGCGGCCGCCCAGATAACCGTGAGCCGTGTCGAAGTAGTTAAAACCCTGCTCCAGGAAATAGTCCACCATTTTGGTAAACTCCGCCTGGTCCACCTCCTCGCCGATCAGAGGCAGCCGCATGCAGCCGAAGCCGAAATTTCCGTGGATTTCCGGGAAAAAGCGGTTATTCTCCATGTCTTCTCCTTTCTGTTATCGAACAGCGATTTTGCGGTCTATGCTCTCCAGACGCCTCAGTGCCTCCCGGAGGGTCTCGTCCTTCTTGGCAAAGTGCAGCCGGATCAGGTGGTTCACCGGCTCCCGGAAAAAGCTTGATCCCGGCACCGCGCCCACGCCCACATCCCGGGCCAGGACCTCACAGAACTCCATATCGGAGGCAAAACCATATTTGGAGATGTCCAGAAGTACGTAGTAAGCGCCCTGGGGCACATTATGGGCGATGCCGATCTCGTCCAGGCCCTGGAGGAGCAAATCCCTCTTGTGCGTATAGAGAGCCAGCAGCTCGTCATAATAGCGCTGCTCAAAATAGAGCCCGGGCACTACCGCTTCCTGCAACGGAGCCGCCGCGCCCACGGTGAGGAAATCGTGGACCTTCTTGGCACGCTCGGCAATGGGCTCGGGCGCTATGATATAGCCCAGGCGCCATCCGGTAATGGAATAGGTTTTGGAAAGAGACGAGCAGGAGATGGTCCGTTCCCGCATTCCGGGCAGCGATGCGAAATATACGTGCTGATACGGCTTGTAGACAATGTGCTCGTACACCTCGTCGGTGATCACATATGCGTCGTACTTCTCGGCGAGCCTTGCGATTATCTCCAGCTCCTCCCGGGTGAAGACCTTGCCGCTGGGATTGGAAGGATTGCAGAGGATCAACGCCTTCACGTTCTGCCGGAAAGCATTCTCCAGCTCCGCCGGATCGAAGTCAAAAGCGGGCGGACGCAGGGGGACGTAGATGGGCTGGGCGCCGGAAAGGATGACGTCAGCGCCGTAATTCTCATAAAACGGCGAGAAGATAATGAGCTTGTCTCCCGGATCCGTCACCGTCATGACGGCGGCCATCATAGCCTCGGTGCTGCCGCAGGTGACCACGATCTCCCGGTTGGGGTCGATCTCCATGCCCATGAAATGGCTCTGCTTTTGGGCGATGCCTTCCCGGAGGTTCTGGGCGCCCCAGGTGATGGAGTACTGGTTGAAGTCTTCCCGGGAAACCTCGCCCAACCGTTTCAGTATCTCTTTGGGAGGTTCAAAATCCGGAAAGCCCTGAGAGAGATTGACGGCACCGTATTGATTGGAGACGCGCGTCATCCGGCGAATGACTGAATCGGAAAAGCCCGCTGTTCGGGCGGATAAGTTTTTCATAAGTGCACCTTCTGTCTGAGCAATTTGGTAAAGTATAGGACAGTTGAGCGTTCTTTGTCAAGCATTTTGCGTTGCTCCCGGTTCGTTCAAAATGTTCTTTTCGTTTTCTTTGCGTTTTTTGTTGTAATCGGGAGGAAAATCGTTTATAATGCAACAGTATTTTTCTACGTTTGGAGATGATCCCATGGAAGAGAACGCCAGAAACTTTATTGAAGCCTTTGTTCAGGAGGACCTTTCAGAGGGGGGCTCCTGCTACGGCATGCAGGTCCACACCCGTTTCCCGCCGGAGCCCAACGGCTATCTGCATATCGGCCACTGCAAGGCCCTGACCATCGACTTCAGCACCGCCGAGCATTTCGGCGGCATTTGCAATCTGCGCTTTGACGATACCAACCCGGCCAAGGAGGACACGGAGTACGTCAACGCCATCCAAGAGGATATTCACTGGCTGGGCTTTGACTGGGGCGATCGGCTTTTCTACGGTTCGGATTATTTTGAGCAGACCTATCAGTACGCCCTGGAGCTGATCCGCAAGGGCCTGGCCTACGTCTGCGAGCTGACGCCGGAGCAGTTCAAGGAGTACCGGGGCGACACCAGCCGTCCCGCGATCAGCCCCTGGCGGGACCGCCCCATGGAGGAAAGCCTGGATCTCTTCCAGCGCATGCGCGCCGGCGAGTTCCCGGAGGGCCGCTATACCCTCCGCGCCAAGATCGACCTGGCCAGCGGCAACTTCAATATGCGCGACCCCGTCCTCTACCGCATCCGTTACATCGAGCACCACCGCCAGGGCACCAAGTGGTGCATCTTCCCCATGTACGACTTTGCCCATCCCATCCAGGACGCGCTGGAGGGCATCACCCACTCCCTCTGCTCCCTGGAATATGAGGATCACCGCCCGCTGTACGACTGGGTGGTCAACAACGTCTCCATCCCCGGACACAAGCCCCGGCAGATCGAGTTCGCCCGTCTGGGCATCAACTACACCGTTATGTCCAAGCGCAAGCTGAGAAGGCTTGTGGAGGAAGGGCGGGTCTCCGGATGGGACGATCCCCGGATGCCCACGCTCTGCGGCCTGCGCCGGAGAGGCTACACTTCCCGCTCTATTCGCAATTTCTGCGAGCGCATCGGCGTGAGCAAGGTTGACTCCACCGTGGACTGGGCCCTGCTGGAGAGCTGCCTGCGGGACGATCTGAATGAAAATGCCCGCCGGGTCATGGCGGTGCTGCGCCCGGTGAAGCTCACGATCACCAACTATCCCGAGGGGCAGAGCGAGTTGCTGACCGTGGAGAACAACCCCCTCAAGCCCGAGGACGGCACGCGGCAGGTCCCCTTCTCCCGGAACCTCTGGATCGAGGAGGAGGACTTCATGGAGGTCCCCGCTCCCAAATACAAGCGCATGCATCCCGGCTTTGAGGTCCGCTTGAAGGGCGCGTACCTGGTCACCTGCACCGGCTGTGTGAAAGACGAGAGCGGCAAGGTCACCGAGATCCTATGCGAGTATGATCCCGACAGCCGCGGCGGAGACCCCGCTGACGGGCGCAAGGTCAAGGGTGCCACCATCCACTGGGTGGACGCCAACAACTGTGCCGACGCGGAGGTCAGGCTTTACGACTATCTTTTCGCAGATCCCGAGCCCGACGGGCCGGACAAGAATTTCCTGGACTGCCTGAACCCCGAGAGCCTGCAGGTCCTCACCGGCTGCAAGGTGGAAAAGTGTCTGGCGGAAATCCCCATGCCCGAGCACGGCAAGACCTCCGAGAGCTTCCAGTTCATGCGGCAGGGCTACTTCTGCCTGGACAACCGGGATGCCAGACCCGAACACCTCGTCTTCAACCGGGCCGTGGCGCTGAAGGACAGCTTCAAGCGCTGAACCGGTCCGAACCGAAAACAGCACCTTCCGGATCATCTGGAAAGGTGCTGTTTTTCTGCAGAGATTGTTACAAATTTGGCAAAAAACTGCACAATTCTTTTGTTGATTTCTTGTACATTTTGACAGGATATATGGCCCGTTTTCAAGGAAAAATTACAAGTCTTTTACAAATTATTCAATCTGTATGGTTGACGAATCAGGCGGCTTTCAAGTATAATGTATGTGTATTCCTATGGTGAGAAGAGCCTTGGCGGGTTTCTCGCCAGGGCAGATTATTACATCTTGTAACGGGAGGGAAAAAAGACATGTTGGAAAAGGTCAAGGGATTCTTCGAGAAAAAGTTCCCCTTTCTCTTTGATGACGACCTGTACTTCAAGGTCAGAGACGTATTCCGTCTTCTTGGCGACCTGATCGTGTGGCCCTACAACTACGTGAAGAGCTTCTTCAAGTGATCCAGCGGAAAAAAACATGAAAGAAGGAAAGATGATGGACGAAAAATACAAGGCTTTATTTACGCCGTTCAAAATCGGCAATGTAGAGATCAAGAACCGCATCGTTCAGTGCTCCATGGGCGGCACCTCTCTGTTCGGCTGGCTGGAGCCCTGCCATTTCGATAAAGAAGCCGCCAACTTCCTGCTGCAGCGCGCACAGGACGGCGTTGGCCTGATCCTGCCGGGCATGCAGTGCGTGCGCGACACCATGGGCTGCCGCTGGCTGTGGCAGAACGACCGCATGTTCAAGGAGCTGGCCGCCTGGATGCCCGAGTTCCACAAGACCGGCGCCAAGCTCTTCATTCAGCTGGCCGCCGGCTTTGGCCGCTCCATGGCCGTCACCTCCTGGATGGTCATGCTCAACAAGAAGCCCCTGCTGGGCAAGCTGGCCAGCCCCTTCGTGGACGTGAGCTTCAGCTGCGCCTCCGCTTCCGCCACCCCCAACCGTTGGCAGGAGGACATGCTCTCCCGTCCCATGACCGTGGAAGAGATCCACACCATGGTGGACGCCTTCGGCAAGACCGCCAAGAAGCTGCGTGACGCCGGCGTTGACGGCGTGGAGATCCATGCCGTGCACGAAGGCTACCTGCTGGACCAGTTCACCATCGCCAACTGGAACAGCCGCACCGACCAGTACGGCGGCTCCTTCGAGAACCGCTTCCGCTTCCCCGTGGAAATCGTGCAGAGCATCAAGCGTCAGGCCGGCGCGGACTTCCCCGTCTCCCTGCGTTACTCCGTCGTGTCCAAGACCAAGAGCTGGTTCCACGGCGCCATGCCCGGCGAGGAATACGAGGAATTCGGCCGCGATATGCCCGAGTCCGAGAAGGCCGTCAAGTACCTGGAGGAAGCCGGCTATGACTTCTTCAACTGCGACAACGGCACCTACGACGCCTGGTACTGGGCTCATCCGCCTCAGTACATGCCGGACAACTGCAACCTGGCCGATGTGGAGCACATCCGTCAGTTCACCAACGCTCCCGTAGCCTGCGCCGGCCGTATGGATCCGGTCAAGGCCGCCGAGGAGATCGCCGCGGGCCGGCTGGACGCCATCGCCATCGCCCGTCAGAACCTCTGCGATCCCGACTGGATCACCAAGATCCGCGAGGGCCGTCACGAGGAGATCAAGCCCTGCATCCGCTGCCACAACGGCTGCTTCAACTTTGCCAAGTTCAAGGGTACCGCCAACATCCAGGCTCTGCCCGACTCCCTGCACCTGGGCCGCTGCGCCCTGCATCCGCCCACGATGCAGCACAACCGCTACAAGATCGTTCCCACCAAGAAGCCCAAGAAAGTCGCCATCATCGGCGCCGGCATCGGCGGCTGCGAGACTGCTCTCGTGCTGAAGAAGCGCGGCCACAAGCCCGTGATCTTCGAGAAGACCGACAAGATCGGCGGTCTGTTCCTCACCGCCTCCGCCATGAGCTTCAAGGAGAACGACAAGCAGCTGCTGAAGTGGTACGAGCGCGAGATGAAGGCCCAGGAGATCGACATCCGCTTCAACACCGAGGTCACCGACCTGGGGACTCTCCGCGGCTTCGACGAGATCGTTGTAGCCACCGGCGCCGTTCCCAGAACCATGCCCGCGGTCAAGGGCTTCGAGAAGTGCATCACCTTCACCCAGCTGCTCCGCGAGAAGAAGCCCGTGGGCGACAAGGTCGTGTTCTTCGGCGGCGGCCAGTCCTCCTGCGAGGCCGCCTATGAGATGATCCTCCAGGGCAAGCACCCCATCATCGTCGAGTACGCCAAGGACCTGGTCCCGGCGCAGAACGTGTGTCTGGCCAACGCCTCCTTCCTGCGCGACATGATGCTCTACAAGAAGGTCCCCACCTTCCTGGAGTCCACCATCACCGAGATCAAGGACAAGACGGTTGTCATCCGCGGCAAGGACGGCAAGGTCACCGAGATGGAGTACGACGACATCGTCAACGGCATCGGCTTTGTTCCCACTCCCGTGGGCGGCAAGGGTCCGCACATCCACCGCGTGGGCGACTGCGTCTCCATCGGCAACCTGCGCACCGCCATCTGGCGTGCCTGGGACGTGGCCATGAAGATCTAAGTCCTCGGAGCGGTTCCAAAGCATTCAAAAACGCACCCCTTCCCTTTTCGGGAACGGGGTGCGTTTTTTGTCCGGCAGAATACAGAATAAAAAGCGATGAGAAAGAAAAAGACCTCCCAACAGTCGGCCGGTTGCCGACGCTTGGGGGATCCTCAGGCAGATGTTGATGATTGGATTCTATGTGAGATCAGAAGAAGAAATGCCAAAAACTAAACTGCAGCTTCTTATCGCCAAACAGCTCGGCGATCCTGTCACGATAGAACCATTCGCTGTCAAAGTTATCGTAGTTCTGAATATTCATGGGAGTTCTCCTTTCGTGTTGTCTTTCAAGCGTGGTGATTATAGTACTGAGAATCGAAAAAAGCAAGCGTCTTTCTTCACAAGAATTTGTTAGTTTTTAATAATTTTTATTAATGATTTTGTGCAAGATGACGAGTAATAATATGCTCGACGAAAGCGCGGACCGCCGAGCGATGCTCGGCGCTACGAGGCATCGACGAACATCGGCGGGCGATTCGTGAATCGCCCCTACGGCGAGGGACGGAACGTCGGCGCGGGGCGAGGGGCCGCCGAGCAATGCTCGGCGCTACGGGGCATCGACGAACATCGGCGGACGCTTCGTGAAGCGCCCCTACGACGGGGGACGGAACGTCGGCGCGGGGCGGCGGGCGACCAAAGGTTTCCCCTACGGCGCAGGATGGAACATTGGCGCGGGGCGTCGGGACCCTTTTCGTCACGGCGCTTGCGGGGGACGCGCCGCGACACCTCCCCCGGAGGGGGAGGCAAGGCGGGCGGTGAAAAGATCCTTCGACTCCGCTTCGCTCGGCTCAGGATGACAGCGCAGGGGCCGCCGAGCAGTGCCCGGCGCTGCGGAGCTTCGACGAAAACAGGCGGGCGCGACCAGATGCGCCCCAATGAGCACGAGGGAGGGGACGGCGGCGGAAATGAAAAATGAAGAATGTAAAATTATGGTGTCGGCTTCGCCGACGGATTGTAAAAGAGGGGCGGATTGCCACGCCAGCCTGCGGGCTTACTTCGCAATCAACACGTGTAAACACACGACGATGAACGAAAAAAGTGCTATACTGGGAGCATGGCACGAGTTCGACGTCATTTGGCCTATGAGGACGCCTCGCAATCTGAATTGCTCCCGAACTGAACCACGTATTGTCCGAAGCCAAAGAAGAGGACGTATAGCAATGTAGCTATAGAATCGGGAGCACGCCATAATTACACTTCGAGGAGCAAACATCATGGAAATGTATTATG
>JAFWQQ010000005.1 GCA_017545165.1 Oscillospiraceae bacterium | reverse complement strand
TTTTAAAAAAGTATTTGCGAGAAAAGTTACTGGGAACCGCCAAAATCGGCGGTTCCCAGTAACTATATTGAGATATTCTTTTGTGACTTTAGCCCCAAAAGCGCATTTTGCAACACGCCCGGTCGCTAAAAACTTAAAACTCCTCAGGCTTCGCCGCGCTCGCGCAGGGCGTCCTTGCGGCTGAGGTCGATACCGCGCGGGCCGATGTTCATGACCTTGACCCAGGTCATGTCGCCGACCTTCAGCACGTCCTCGACCTTCTCGGTGCGCTTGAACTCGAGATCCTTGATCTTCACAAGGCCGTCCTTGCCGGGCGCCAGTTCGACCCAGGCGCCGAAGTCAGAGCGGACGTTCGAGACCTTGCCGTAGTACAGCGCGCCGATCTCAGGCTCGAAAACGATGTTCTCAATGGTCTGACGCGCAGCGCGGCAGGCCTCGATATCGCTGGAAGCAATAAAGATGGAGCCGTCGTCTTCAATGTCGATCTTGCAGCCGGTCTCGGCGGTGATCTTCTGGATCACCTTGCCGCCGGAGCCGATGACCTCGCGGATCTTGTCGGGGTTGATCTTCATCTGGATCATCTTGGGGGCGGTCTTGGCCAGCTCCTTGCGGGGCTCGGGGATGGCCTTGAGCAGGATGGCGTCCAGGATCTGGAAGCGGGCCTCCTTGGTGATGGCGAAGGCTTCCTTCACGATCTCATGCTTCAGACCGTCGTTCTTCAGGTCCATCTGGATGGCGGTGATGCCGGCCTTGGTGCCGGCCACCTTGAAGTCCATCTCGCCGTGGAAGTCCTCCACGCCCTGGATGTCGATGAAGGTGGTGAAGTCGTCGCCGTCCTGGATCAGGCCGCAGGAGATGCCGGCCACGGGGGCCTTGATGGGCACGCCCGCGTCCATGAGGGCCAGGGTGGTGCCGCAGATGGAGCCCTGGGAGGTGGAGCCGTTGGAGGAAAGGACCTCAGAGACCACGCGGATGGCGTAGGGGAAGTCCTCCACGTCGGGGATGACGCTCTCCAGCGCCTTCTCCACCAGAGCGCCGTGACCGTACTCGCGGCGGCCGGTGCTGCGCTGGGCGCGAGCCTCGCCCACGGAGTAGGAGGGCATGTTGTAGTGATGCATGAAGCGCTTCTCGGTCTCTTCCCAGATGGTGTCCAGCTTCTGGGCCTCGCTCATGGTGGCCAGGGTGGCGATGGAGAGGACCTGGGTCTGGCCGCGGGTGAACAGGCCCGAGCCGTGTACCACGGGGATCACGCCCACTTCGGCGGCCAGGGGACGGATCTCGTTCATCTGGCGGCCGTCCACGCGCTTGCCGGCCAGCAGCCACTTCTTGACGACCTTCTTCTGCAGCTTGTACAGGATCTCGTCCATGTACTGCATCAGGTCGGGGTGCTCTTCGCCGTACTTCTCCTGGACCATGGTGATCCAGTCGTTGACCCGGGCTTCGCGGACGTTCTTATCGTCGGTGTCCATGCAGTACTCCATGGACTGGAATTCGTTGGCCACCAGCTCCTCGAAGAGCGCGTCGTCAAAGGAGGCGTGCTCGTACTCGAACTTGGGCTTGCCGATCTCCTCCACCATCCGGTCGATGAGGTCGAGAACGGGCTGCAGGTGCTCGTGAGCCTGGACGATGCCCTCGTACATCACCTCATCGGGGACCTGGTCGGCCTCGGACTCGATCATGACGATCTTCTTGTGGGTGGCGGCGATGGTGGTGGTCATGCGGTTGGTCTCTTTCTCGGCGTGGGTGGGGTTGAAGAGGAACTTCTTGCCGTCCCAGCCCAGGACGATGCCGGCGATGGGCCCGTTGAAGGGCACGTCGGAGATGCTGACCGCGGCGGAGGCGCCGATCATGGCGGTGATCTCGGGGCTGCAGTCCCGGTCCACGCTCAGGACCTCGCAGGCGATGACCACGTCATTGCGCAGGTCGGAGGGGAAGAGGGGACGCATGGGCCGGTCGATCAGGCGGGAGGCCAGCACGGCGGGCAGGCTGGGCTTGCCCTCGCGGCGCATGAAGCTGCCGGGGATGCGGCCCACGGCGTAGAGCTTCTCGTTGAAGTCCACGGCGAGGGGGAAGTAGTCGATGCCGTCCTTGGGACGGGCGGAGGCGGTGCAGGTCACCAGCACGGTGGTCTCGCCGTAGCGGACCAGGACGGCGGCGTTGCAGAGCTCGGCCATCTTGCCCACTTCCATGGACAGGGGCCGGCCCTCGTACATCATTTCATATTTGCGGTAGTTGGGGAACTGTTTGTTGGTGATGATCATTTCAAATCTCCTTTTCCTATTTGCCTTCCCCTTGAGGGGAAGGTGGCTGGCCCTCAGGCCAGACGGATGAGGTGTGCCGCAATGCGGCCTTTTCTCTCAGGCTCCTCTGCAAGAGGCGCATTGCCGAGCAATGCCCGGCGCTGCGGGCCGTTTGCAGAAGGGGGTCTTGGTTTTTCCCCAGATCCGCACTTGGAACAGGGCGCAGGGGCTGTGCCCTCTTCCAAATACGAAACCGGGGAGCGGCGGGACGGGGTGCGCGAACGGGGGAGTTCAGAGGGGCTCTCCCCTCTGATTTTCGCCCCGCAGGGCGAAAACAAATTTCAATCGTTTTTTCCGGGGGCGTGTACCTCGGAAAAAACACTTTGCGCGGAGAGAGTGTGCGAGCGTCTCACGCAAAGCGAGTGCGCGAACGGGGGAGTTCAGAGGGGCGTGAGCACACAACCCCTTCCGTCATCCGCCTCGCGGGGGATCGGCGGATGACAGCGTCCGCCTTGCGGTGCCCGAAAAACGCATCGGGCTTGCGCTGATCCTCGCGTTTTTCGACCGCTGCGGTAATTCCGGCTTCGCTTTTTCTGCCCCCGGCAGCGCGAAGCCGCAATTCCCCCGGAGGGGGAGGCAAAAGGGTATCTTGGATCGAAAAAACGCAGGGGACAGTATTCAATTGTCCCCTGCGTTCAAAACCTTCATACCCTTCAGATGCGAGGCAAAAGCAACTTACTTGCGGATGCCCAGCTTGGCGATGATCGCGCGGTAACGCTCGATGTCCTTCTTCGCCAGATAGTCCAGCATACGGCGGCGCTTGCCGACCAGCTGGTACATGCCCAGACGGCTGTGGTCGTCGTTGGGATGCTGCTTGAGGTGCTCGGTGAGCTCACGGATACGCTCGGTCCAGATGGCGACCTGAACTTCGGGAGAACCGGTGTCGTTCTCGTGGGTGGCGTTCTCGGTGATGACGGTGGTCTTCTTTTCCTTGGTGATCATGGGTTTTTCTCCTTTCTTATTGCTGCTATACCCAGCGTCCAGGCAATGGGAGGAAAGGATACCGCGTCGGCGGCATACCCCACTGCATAGATCGCGGGCGCATTCCTGCGTATATTATCACTCCCCCGCCGATTCGTCAAGGGGAAATTGTGCATTTTTCCCCGGAAAAATGCAGGGATCCGCTCAGGACCGGGCGCGCATGACGGCCTTCATCCGCAGAGAATGGTCCAGGATGCTCTTGCGCAGGCGCAGGCTCTTGGGTGTGACCTCCAGCAGCTCGTCGTCCGCCAGGAACTCCAGGCACTGCTCCAGGCTCATCTGCCTGGCGGGCACCAGGCGCAGGGCCTCGTCCGAGCCGGAGGCCCGGGTGTTGGTCAGGTGCTTGGTGCGGCAGACGTTCACGGGCACGTCTTCGCTCTTGGGGCAGACGCCCACCACCATGCCGCCGTAGACCTTGGTGCCGGGGACGATGAACATGGCGCCCCGCTCCTGGGCGTTCCAGATGCCGTAGGCGCAGGCCTCGCCGGTCTCGAAGGCGATGAGGGAGCCGGTGTTGCGCCGGGCGATCTCTCCCTTGTAGGGCTCGTAGCGCTCAAAGACGCTGGCCAGGATGCCCTCGCCCTTGGTGTCGGTCAAAAACTCGTTGCGGTAGCCGAAGAGGCCCCGGGAGGGCACCAGGAATTCCAGCTTCATGCGGCTGCCCACGGGGGTCATCTCCAGGAATTCTCCCTTGCGGGCGCCCAGCTTCTCCATGACGGAGCCCATGGCGTCCTGGGGCACGTCCACCACCACCCGCTCCACGGGCTCGCACTTCTTGCCGTCGATCTCCTGATAGAGCACCCGGGGAGGGGAGACCTGGAACTCATAGCCCTCGCGGCGCATGGTCTCGATGAGGATGGAGAGGCTCATTTCGCCCCGTCCGGCCACGTTGAAGCTGTCAGTGCTGTTCTCCACATCCGTGACCCGGAGAGACACGTCCTTCAGGGTCTCCCGCAGCAGCCGCTCATGGATCTGCCGGGAGGTGACGAACTTGCCCTCCCGCCCGGCAAAGGGGCTGTCGTTGACGGAGAAGGTCATCTCCATGGTGGGGGCGGAGATCTTCACGAAGGGCAGGGGCTCGGCAAAGCCCCGGGCGCAGACGGTGTCGCCGATGGTGATGTCCCCGATGCCGCTCATGGCGATGATGTTGCCGGCGCCGGCCTCGGTCACCGGGACCCGGCTGAGCCCGTCGAACTCATAGAGGCTCACGGCCTTGGCCTTCAGGCTGGGCGCGTCCGGGTTGTGGTAGTTGCAGACCTCGATCTCCTGGTTCTGCTTTACCACGCCCCGCTCGATGCGGCCGATGGCGATGCGGCCCACGTACTCGTTGTAATCCAGGCTGCTGACCAGCATCTGGAAGGGGGCCTCCTCGTCCATGTCCGGGGCGGGGATGTACTCCAGGATGGTGTCGAACAGGGGCTTCAGGTCCGTGCCCGGCACCTCGGGGGAATAGCTGGCGGTGCCGTTGCGGCCGGAGCAGAAGAGCATGGGGGAATCCAGCTGCTCGTCGGTGGCGTCCAGGTCCATCAGCAGCTCCAGCACCTCGTCCACCACCTCGTGGATGCGCTGGTCCGGCCGGTCGATCTTGTTGACCACCACGATGACCCGGTGGCCCAGCTCCAGGGCCCGGCTCAGCACGAAGCGGGTCTGGGGCATGGGGCCCTCCGCCGCGTCCACCAGCAGCAGGACGCCGTTTACCATCTTCAAAATGCGCTCCACCTCGCCGCCGAAGTCCGCGTGGCCCGGGGTGTCCACGATGTTGATCTTGGTGTCCCCGTAGCGGACGGCGGTGTTCTTGGCCATGATGGTGATGCCCCGCTCCCGCTCCAGGTCGCCGGAGTCCATGACCCGGTCCACCACCTCCTGGTTTTCCCGGTACACGCCGGACTGCTTGAGCATCTCGTCCACCAGGGTGGTCTTGCCGTGGTCCACGTGGGCGATGATGGCGATATTTCTCAGTTTATCCATAGTTCTCAAGCTCCCAATTCCGATTGCCGATTGATTTTCACACAAGCTGGAATCATAACACCAAACCCGGCAAAATGCAAGATTTTCTTGCAATTTGCCGGGTTTATTCTGTGCTTCCCCCAGCGTTTGTGCTTCCCCCAGCGGGGGAAGCTGTCACGGCGCGTCTCACGCAAGCGCCGTGACTGATGAGGGAGTGCGTTTGTCTGCTGCGCGTTTTCCGGCCTTGCTGCTATCGTTTCTTTCTCCCTCATTCGCCCAGTGTGCGCACTGGGGCACCTTCCCCCGCTGGGGGAAGGACACGCTCTATTTTAGATGCTGCAAAATGTCTTCGCAGACGCCTCGAAAATTTCTGTCAACATCTGAGTTCGCGTAACGAAGTACCGTGAGCCCCAGACTTTTCAGATAGGCATCCCTGCGCTTATCATAGTCTTTTCCCGCATCTTCAAAATGCTGGGAGCCGTCCAGCTAGATCACCAGCTTATGGGAAGCAATATAGAAGTCCGCGATATAAGAGCCAAACACCTTTTGTCGCCTTACCGTCTGCGGAAGCGATTGCAGGAAATCAAACCACAAATGCCTCTCCTGCCTGGTCATCGCATGGCGCATCTCCCGCGCGTGATGGAGAATGATTGTATCGGTCTTTTCTGTGCTCATATTCTCCCTCATCTGTCGCTTCGCGACATCTTCCCCCGCTGGGGGAAGAACTTCACGGGGGAAGGTTCGTCTGCAACTCTCTTTCCGACCTTGCTGCTTTCGCTGTCTTCTCCCTCATCTGTCGCTTCGCGACATCTTCCCCCGCTGGGGGAAGAACAGATCCGCGATCTCTCCCAGTTTCGGGTTGTTCGCCTCCCGGCATTCGCAGGTCATGGCGCCGGCCCTCTGGGCGAAGCGGGCGCTGCGCTCCAGGTCCAGGCCCTGCACCCCGGCCCAGACCAGGGCCGCGGTGACCGCGTCCCCAGCGCCGGTGGTGCTGACGACCTGCACCTCCCGCCGGGGCAGGTATAGCAGGGTCTCCCCTTCCCCGGCCAGGGCGCCGTCCCCGCCCAGGCTCAGGTACACCCGCTTGACGCCGGCGGCCAGCAAAGCGCGAAGGGCCATTTCCGGGTCGGTCTCGCCGGTGAGGGCCTCCGCCTCCAGCCGGTTGGGCTTCAGGGCGGCGAGCCGGGGCAGGATCGGCAGGAGCTTTCCCGCCTTGGCCACAGACACCGGGTCGGCGTAGAGGGGCACGGCCGCCCGCTCCGCCAGGAAGCTCAGACTGGCCTGACTGAGATTGGCGTCCACGACCAGGGCATCGAAGCCGTTCAGCCGGGGCAGCAGGGGCTCCAGATACGCGGGGCTCAGCCGGTCGATGATCTCCATGTCCGAGATGGCAGCCAGCATGTCTCCCCCGTCGTCATCCACATATAAATAGGTAGAGCTCCGCTCCCGGGGCCGCACCTGGGTCATGCTCAGATCCAGGCCCAGGGCATGGCAGCTTTCCAGCAGGGCCCGGCCGAAGGGATCGTCCCCCAGGGCGGAAACCAGGCTGACCTCCAGCCCCAGCAGGCACAGATCGTGGGCGATGTTGCGCCCCACGCCGCCGGGCCGCAGGCTCACCAGGCCCGGGTTCGAGTCCCGCAGCCGAAGCGTCCCCGCGGCGCTGCCGCCGATATCCATATTCATGCCGCCGATGACGGCTACCCGTTTCATTTGCTTTACAGCCCCTTTCCGGAAAGGAAGGGGCGGCCCGACGACCGCCCCTAAAAACGAAAAACTAGAAACTCATTTAAGGTGCCAGATGTCCCTGGCGTACTCCTCGATGGCCCGGTCGGCGGCGAAGAAGCCGCTCTGGGCGGTGTTCATGATGGCGAGCCGCGCCATCTCGTCGGCATTCCGGATCCGCTCGTAGAGCCGGCGCTGGCAGTCCACATAGGGCCTGTAGTCGGCGATGAGCATATAGGGATCCCCGCCGTAGAGCAGGTCGGACACCAGGTCGGAATAGCTCTTGCCGTCCCGGAAGCCCTCCCGGAAGCGGTTGAGCACCCGCATGATCTCCCAGTCGGCGTTGGCGGCGGCGTTGGGATCGTAGCCCTCCCGGCGGATGCGGGCGATGTCCTCGGTATGCAGGCCGAAGAGGAACATGTTCTCGTCCCCCAGCCGCTCGTACATCTCCACATTGGCGCCGTCCAGGGTGCCGATGGTCACCGCGCCGTTCATCATGAGCTTCATGCAGCCGGTGCCGCTGGCCTCCTTGCCGGCGGTGGAGATCTGCTCCGAGACCTGGGCGGCGGGCACGATGGCCTCAGCCGCGGAGACCCGGTAGTTCTCCACAAAGACGATCTGCAGCCTGCCCTTGCACACGGGGTCGTTGTTCACGTCGTCGACCATGCTCAGCAGCAGCTCGATGATGCGCTTGGCGGTCTTGTAGCCCGCGGCGGCCTTGGCGCCGAAGACAAAGGTCCGGGGCACAAAGTCCGTATTGGGATTGTCGTGAAGCTGGAGCTGGAGACTGGCGATGCTCATGGCGCACAGGAGCTGGCGCTTGTACTCGTGCAGACGCTTGACCTGCACGTCCATGACGGCCTCGGTGTTGAAGGCGGCGTTCTGGTTGCGCTGCAGGAAGGCGGCAAAGCGCTCCTTGTTGTGGTGCTTGATGGCGTTGACACGCCTGCGCACTTCGCTGTCGTCAGCAAAGTCCTTGAGCTTGATGAGCTCTTCGGGCCTGGTCAGGTACTCCTCGCCGATGAGCTCGGTGATGAGCCCGTGGAGACCGGGGTTGATCTGGGCAAGCCAGCGGCGGTGGTCGATGCCGTTGGTGACGTGGGTGAAGCGCTCGGGCCGCAGGACATAGACGTCGTGGAACAGGTCGTCCTTCAGGATCTGGCCGTGGAGCCGGGAGACGCCGTTGACCTTGTAGCAGGCGGCCAGGCAGAGGTTCGCCATGTGGACCTGCCCGTCCCGGATGATCAGGTTGCGGCCCACCCGCTCGTCCCAGTTGAAGTTGTAGACCAGGTAGTCGCACCAGCGCTTGTTGATCTCGCACATGATCTCCCACAGGCGGGGCAGCAGCTTCTGCACCAGGTCCTGGGGCCACTTCTCCAGGGCCTCGCTCATGACGGTGTGGTTGGTGTAGGCCACGCTCTGGCGCACGATGTCCCAGGCCTCCTCCCAGCCGAGACCGTGCTCGTCCATGAACAGACGCATGAGCTCAGGGATGATGAGGGTGGGATGGGTGTCGTTGATCTGGATCACGTGGTGCTTGTGGAAGGAGCGGATGTCGCCCCACTTCTTGATGTGCTTTCGCACCACGTCCTGGGCGGTGGCGGAGACGAAGAAGTACTGCTGCTTCAGGCGCAGGGTCTTGCCCTCGATGTGATCGTCGGCGGGGTAGAGCACCTTGGTGATGACCTCGGCCATGGTGCGCTGCTCCATGCTCTTGACATAGTCGCCCTCGGAGAAGAGGTACATGTCCAGAGAGTTGGTGCTCTTGGCGTCCCAGAGGCGCAGGGTGTTGATCTCCTTGCCGCCGTAGCCGGCGATGAGCATGTCCCGGGGCAGGGCGATGACCGCGTCATAGCCGGTGTGCTCGGCGTGGTAGTGACCAAAGCTGTCCCAGTGGGGGGAGATCTGGCCGCCGAAGCGGACCTCCACCGCGTCCTCATAGCGGGGGATCAGCCAGCTCTCGGCCGAGATCTTCCAGTTGTCGGCCACCTCGGTCTGCTTGCCGTCCTGGAAGCGCTGGCGGAAGATGCCCAGCTCGTAGCAGATGGAGTAGCCGGTGGCCTCCAGGCCCAGGGTGGACATGCTGTCCATATAGCAGGCGGCAAGACGGCCCAGGCCGCCGTTGCCCAGGCCCGCGTCGGGCTCTTCCTCAAAGATGTCCACGGCGCTGCGGCCCAGGTCCTCCAGGGCGCCGGTGACGGCCTCGGAAATGCCCAGGTTGAAGGCGTTTTTCATGAGGCTGCGGCCCATCAGGAATTCCATGGACATGTAGTGGACTTCCTTCTCGGCGTGGCGGGGATCCTCCACGGCCAGGAAGCGGCTCATGATCTCGCGGATCACCATGGCGGTGGCCCGGAAGACCTGCTCGTCGGTGGCGACGGCGGAAGTTGTGGCGAAGTAGGCGCAGAGCTTGTCCTCAATGGCGCTGCGCACCTCGTCGCGTGAAATTTGTCCGATCATAGGAAAGTGTACCTCCAGAGAAAAGAGTGAACAGGGAACAGTGAACAGTGAAGAGAGGTTTTGCATCGTCGCCGAAGGTGACACAATCACTTTTCACTGTTCACTTTTATCTGTTCCCTTATATTTTCGCGTCCTTGGGGACGACGGTGGGGAGCTTGGGGCTGCCGACCAGCACGCTGTTGGCCGAGAAATGGGTGTTCTTGTCCGCGATCACAAAGTTCAGCCGGGCCTTGGCCTCCACCTCACAGTTGCGCATGAGGATGCAGCCCCTGAGCTTGGCTCCCGGGCCGACCTTGCAGCCGGAGAAGATGATGCAGTCCTCGATCTCGCCCTCGATGATGCAGTTGTCGCCCACCAGGCTGTTGCGGGAGGAGGCATGCTCGCCGTAATAGGTGCTCACATGCTCGTGGATCTTGGTGCGTACCGGGCGATCCGCCGGGAAGAGCTGACGGCGGACATCAGGGGTCAGCGCGTCGCGGCTGGCCTCGTAATACTCGTCCACGCTGCGGATGATCCGGGCGTAGCCGTGGTGGATGTAGATATCCATCTTGCCGCCGATCTCATAGAGGAAGTAGGTCATGGCGTCCTGATGGAAGCGGTAGAGGCTGCGGGCCTGGCAGATGTCCATCAGCTCCAGGAGCTTATCCTTGTTGAAAATGTAGCCCTCCAGGGAGGGGATGCCCACCCAGTTGCCGGTGCGGAACAGGTCGATGTACTTCACCAGGCCGTCCTCGCCCAGGAGATAGCGGTTGTGGGAGCTCTCCGGTCCGCCCTCGGAGCAGATGGCGGTGGCGTCGGTGCCGGCCTTCTCATGCTGGCGGATCACCGCGTCCAGGTCGATGTTGGCGGCCATGTTGCCCAGCAGCAGCACCACGTGCTTCTGAGGGATGCGGCGGATGTAGGTGGACACGGCGTTCAGGGCTTCCATGGTGCCGTTGTAGTTGCCGGTGTGGTACTGGGGCAGGCCGAAGGGAGGCAGCATGCGCAGTCCCCCGCTCTTGCGGCTCATGTCCCAGGCCTTGCTGCTGCCGATATGGTCCAGCAGGGACTGATAATCTCTCTGCATGATGACGCCCACGTCCAGGATGCCGGCGTTGCGCATGGAGGAGAGGGCGAAGTCGATGAGGCGGTAGCGGCCGCAGAAGGGCAGCGAGGCGGCGGTGCGGTTGGCGGTCAGGTCCCGCAGGGCGGGCTCGTCGTGATAGGCGAAAATGATACCGTGATAATCTCTCATGGTTCAGACCTCCTCTCCGGTGTACAGCATGGCGCCGGCGGGGACCACGGCCCCGGCCCGAACGGTGATGTCCGGTCCGCAGGTGGCCACGCCCCAGCCCTCGCTGCCGTCGGGCTCGGTGCCCACGCGGGCCCCGGCTTTGATGACGGTGTTCTCGCCCACGATGGCGTATTCCACCACCGCGCCGGGCTCCACCACCGCGCCGGGCATCAGCACGCTGTAGAGCACCTTGGCGCCCTCGCCCACGCGGACGGAGGCGGAGAGGACCGAGTTCTCCACCCGGCCTTCGATCTCACAGCCCTCGGTGACGATGGAGTGGACGATCTCGGCGTTCTTGCCGGTGTAGTGAGGCGGGCAGACGGGGCTGCGGGAGGCAATGGGCCAATCGGGATCGTAGAGGTTGATGAGGGTGGGGGACAGCATGTCCATATTGGCGTCCCAGAGGCTGGTGATGGTGCCCACGTCCCGCCAGTAGCCGCTGAAGCGGTAGGGCCAGAGCTTCTCGCCCTTATGGAGCATGTTGGGGATGATGTTCTTGCCGAAGTCCTTGCTGGAATTGGGGTCGGCCTCGTCCTCGATCAGGTACTGGCGCAGCTTCTGCCAGTTGAAGATGTAGATGCCCATGGAGGCCAGGTCGCTCTTGGGGTGCTTGGGCTTCTCCTCGAACTCCTCCACATAGCCGTTTTCACCCACATTCATGATGCCCATGCGGGTGGCCTCCTCCAGGGAGACCTGCTGCACGGCGATGGTCAGGGCCGCGTCATGCTCCAGGTGCTCCCGGAGCATATCGGCGTAGTCCATCTTGTAAATATGGTCGCCGGAGAGGATCAGCACGTTCTCGGGGTCGTAGTTCTCGATGAAGGCCAGGTTCTGGAAGATGGCGTTGGCGGTGCCGGTGAACCAGGAGCCCTGCTCATGGGCGCCCAGGTAAGGCGGCAGGATGTACACCCCGCCGTCGGACACGTCCAGATCCCAGGGCTGGCCGGTGCCGATGTAGGAGTTGAGTTGGAGGGGCTTGTATTGGGTCAGGACGCCCACGGTGTCGATGCCGGAATTTGCACAGTTGGACAGGGGGAAGTCGATGATGCGGTATTTGCCGCCGAAGGGGACGCTGGGCTTGGCCACGTTCTGGGTCAGGGCGTAGAGCCGGGAGCCCTGTCCGCCTGCCAGAAGCATGGCAATGCAGCTTTTCTTCATAAGCAGCCTCCTTTATATAGATTTTTGTATAATAGAACAGGGTGGGGATGAAGACGCTTCGCTGATGAAGAAATGATGGTTTCGCTTTCGGCAATGGATCATCCCTCGCGCTCTGTGCGACTCAACGATTTCTTCATTCCTTCATTTCTTCATTTTGTATTATAGAGGTTCATCGCCCTGTCGGGGCCCTTTTCGATGTAGCACGCCACAGCCTCGGCGGCGCGGGCGGCGGCAGCGGCCATGTCCTCGGCGTCCTGGTTCCGGAACACGGAGAGCACCCAGTCTGCCATATCGTAGTCCGGGTGAGGCGGGGCGCCCACGCCCAGGCGGATCCGGGGGAAGTCCTCGGTGCCCAGCTGCTCGATGATGTTTTTGAGCCCGTTGTGGCCGCCGGCGGAGCCCTTCGTGCGGATGCGAAGCTTCCCGATGGGCAGACTCACCTCGTCGGACACCACCAGGATGTGCTCCGGGGGGATCTTGTAGAAGCGGGCGGCCTGGCTCACCGCCTGGCCGGAGAGGTTCATGTAGGTCTGGGGCTTCATCAGCAGCACCCGCTCTCCTCCCAGATCCACCTGGGCGGTCAGGGCCTGGAAGCGGGCCTTGTTGATGGCGAAGTTTTTCTTTTTGCACAGGGCTTCGGCGGTCATGAAGCCGGCGTTGTGGCGGGTCCCCTCGTATTTGAGGCCGGGGTTGCCCAGAAAGGCCACGATCCACGTCGGCCCGCCCTTGGATGAAAACAACATAGCGCAGTCCTCTTCGGTTCCGGAGGGCCTATTCCGAATTCCGAATTCCGAATTCCGAATTAGACTTCTCAGTAGTTTACGTTATCGAAAATGCTGGAGATGGAGACCTCCTCGTAGATCCGGCGGATGGCCTCGGCGAAGACGGAGGCGGTGGTCAGGTAGTGGATCTTTTCGCACTTGGGCTTGTCCGCGGGGTAGGGGATGGTGTCCAGGAACAGCAGTTCCTTGATGCAGCTCTGGTCGATGCGCTCGATGGCGGGGCCGGAGAGCACGCCGTGGGTGGCGCAGGCATAGACCTCCTTCGCGCCGCCCAGCTCCTTGATGGCCTTGGCCGCGCCGCAGAGAGAACCGGCGGTGTCCACGATATCGTCCAGGAGGATGCAGGTCTTGCCCTCCACGTTGCCGATGATGTTCATGACCTCGGACTGGTTGGCCTTTTCCCGGCGCTTGTCCACAATGGCCATGTTGACGCCCAGCTTCATGGAGAAGTTGCGGGCCCGGGCGGTGCTGCCCACGTCCGGGGAGACCACCATCACGTCCTCGTTCGCCTTGCCGAAGAGATGGACGAAATGCTTCACAAAGAGGTTGGCGCCCAGCAGGTTATCCACCGGGATGTCGAAGAAGCCCTGGATCTGGGCGGCGTGCAGGTCCATGGTCAGGACCCGGTCGGCGCCGGCGGCGGTGATGAGGTTGGCCACCAGCTTGGCGGAGATGGGATCGCGGCTCTTGGCCTTGCGGTCCTGCCGGGCGTAGCCGAAGTAGGGGATCACGGCGGTGATGCGCCCCGCGGAGGCGCGGCGCATGGCGTCGATCATGATGAGCAGCTCCATCAGGTTGTCGTTGACGTGGTTGCAGGTGGACTGGACGATGAACACGTCCTTGCCTCGGACCGGCTCGTATACGGAAATGGAACATTCGCCGTCGGCAAACTGCGTCACCGCAGCGTTGCCCAGGCCCATGAACAGCTCGGAACAGATGGCTCTTGCCAGCTCCGGATTGGAATTGCCGGTGAAAACCTTGATCTCTTTGCCGTGTGCGATCATTCTGTTGTCCTCCGTAGTTTATTCAGTCCTTTCCGGCGGCGAAAGGGGGCCGCATCACGGACTGCCCCATTATGGGATTATCATTGTACCACAAAGGGGCATAAATGGGAAGAGGAAGCGCGATTTTTCCCGGAGAAGAAAAGCAAAGAAAAATTCGATTTACAAGCGCGCGGTTTTTGTATATAATATCCTACGCTGTTTTGATCCTGCGGAGCCGCCGCTCTGTCATCCTGAGCGGCGCAAAGCGGGAATTCCCTTCAGACAGGGGCGCTTATATGGAAGGAATATCCCCCAGTCAAGCTTACGGCTGACAGCAGAGCCGGGATCGTCGCGCGCTCCCCGCGCGTCGCCATGCCCCCTTGACGCAAGGGGACTTATTAGGAAAGGCAACCCCTCAGTCTGCCGCCTTCCGTGAGTCGGCGTCAGACAGCTCCCCTTGCACAGGGGGAGCCTATAAGGAAAGGAGTATGTAATATGCTGGAGTTTGAAGAATATAAAGCCAAGCTGAACGCAGCCAAGCCCGCCCTGGAGCTGCTGCAGGGCGCCCTGAAGCTGGACGCCGCCCGCAAGGAGATCGAGGAGCTGGAGGCCGCCAGCGAGCGGGAGGGCTTCTGGAACGACGTGCAGAAGTCCCAGCAGGTGCACCGGCGCCTGAAAGCCCTGAAATCCAAGTGCGAGAACTACGAAAAGCTCTGCGCCTCCTGGGAGGACCTGATGACGCTCTGCGACATGGCCCTGGAGGAGAACGACGACTCCATGCTGGAGGAGCTGAAGCGGGACTACGAGCTCTTTGCCGAGAAGGTGGAGTCCACCCGGCTCTCCACCCTGCTCACCGGCGAGTACGACGGCAACAACGCCATCCTGACCTTCCACGCCGGGGCCGGCGGCACGGAAGCCCAGGACTGGGCCTCCATGCTCTACCGCATGTACAACATGTGGGCCGAGCGCCACGGCTACAAGGTCAAGGTCATGGACTATCTGGACGGGGACGAGGCGGGCCTGAAGAGCGCCACCATCATGATCGAGGGCGAGAACGCCTACGGCTTCCTGCGCAGCGAGCACGGGGTGCACCGCCTGGTGCGCATCAGTCCCTTCGACGCGGCGGGCCGGCGGCACACCTCCTTCGCCGCGGTGGAGGTCATGCCCGAGATCGCAGCCGACGACAATGAGATCGAGCTGCGGGACGAGGACATCGAGATGCAGGTCTACCGCTCCTCCGGCGCCGGCGGCCAGAAGGTCAACAAGACCTCCTCCGCCGTCCGTCTGATCCACAAGCCCACGGGCATCGTGGTCTCCTCCCAGGTGGAGCGCAGCCACTTCCAGAATCTGGAGAACTGTAAGAACATGCTCCGCGCAAGGCTCGCCGAGATCAAGGAGCGGGAGCACCTGGAGAAGATCAGCGACATCAAGGGCGTGCAGATGAAGATCGAATGGGGCAGCCAGATCCGCTCCTACGTGTTCATGCCCTATCAGCTGGTAAAGGACCTGCGCACCGATTACGAGACCGGCAACATCCAGAACGTGATGGACGGCGACCTGGACGGCTTCATCAACGCCTACCTCTCCATGCGCGCCGCGGGTTGAGTTTTTAGTTTCTAGTTTCTAGTGTCTAGTTTCTAGTTTTTAGGGAGAAAGAACTTGCGCGGATGCGTTTCGTTTTCGTTCCCTAAAAACTAAATTCTAGAAACTAAAACCTATCTTCTGCTGGGGCCTGGGTCTTCGTCGCCGAAGATCAGGTCGTCAATGTCATATTCCATCGAAATCCCTCCCCTGTTTTTGGATCGAACTCTTCATTCTATGCGCCGCTCCCCGGGAAGATGCCCGGCCGGGGCGAAAGCAGGCCGCGCAGCTCCGCGAGAGCGAATGCTGCGGCCTTGACAAGGGAAAGCTGCAGAGCCGACGGATCGGCCCTGCAGCTTTTCTTTTTTTGACGCGGCGCCGATGCGCATTGCGTCCTCCGTGTCTGTTTTGTGTCGTTCTTTCTTTTCCGGGGACCGCCTGCGGCGGATGAGCTCCCCGCGAAGCGGATCCCCATTCCGAATTGTCTCAGTGTATTTCCACGTTCGCGCCTTTCAGATACCGCTGCAGGCGGGTCAGGTCCTTGTTGTTGACCTTACCGTCGCCGTTGATGTCCAGGGCCGCCGGGTTGACCTCCACGTTCGCGCCCTTCAGATAGCGCTGCAGGCGGGTCACGTCCTTGTTGTTCAGCTTCCCGTCGCCGTTGACGTCGCCGCAGAGGTGCCAGTGGGCGACGAGGGTGACGTCCTCGGTGAAGACCGTTTCCGCCGTCACCGCTTCGCCCGCGGCGGTGAACCAGCCGTCAAAGCCGTATCCGCTCAGGACGGGCGTCGGCAGTTCGCCCACGGGCTGCCCGATGAGGACCTGGATCGTCGCCGGATCGACGGTCCCGTCGCCGGGATCGAGGGTGACGGTGAGGTAGACGGCATAGGACATCCAGGTGATGTCCCCGCCGTAATCCTGGAACATGTCCTCGGTCCAGCTCTCGTCCCCCGCCGGGTACCAGGCCGTGGCGGTGACGTCCCGGAAGGCCGTATCATAGATTTGCGGCGCGGAGCCCTCAAAGGTGATGGTGCTCAGGGAAGAGCACTTTCCGAAGGCGTCATTGCTGATGATCGTCACGCTTGCGGGGATGGTGACGTCCGTGAGAGAGCTGCAGAGGTCAAAGGCGCCGGTCAGAATGCGGGTCACCGTGGAGGGGATCCTGACGCTTCTGAGAGCCGTGCAGTTCATAAAGGCATAGTTGTTGATGTAAGTGAGGCCCTCAGGGAGAATCAGTTCGGTCAAGGCCGCGCAGCCGGCGAAGGCGGTACCGCCGATCGTCCTCACGGTGGACGGGATGGAGAGCACCCAAAGCTGTGAGCAGTTTCTGAACGCGCACTCTCCGATGGCGGTCAAGCCTTCCGGAAGCTTGGCGGAGCTAAGGGCCGCGCAGCCGGCGAAGGCGTAATTGCCGAGCTTGGTGACGCCCTCTTCCACATAGAGCGCGGTGATCCGCTCCAGGCTGTCCTTCCAGGGGGCGGGAGCGTCGTTGGTGTAGTTCCACATGGCTCCTGTGCCGGTGAGGCGGAGCGCGCCGTCCTCCAGGGTCCAGTACACGTCATCGCCGCACTGGCCGCGCCAGGGGATCCAGGTCAGGTGTCCGCCGTAGTTCTGGCGGTTCTCCTCGGTCCAGGAGCCGTCGTCCGGATACCAGACCGTGGCGGTCACATTAGAGAAGGCGTCGGACTTGATGGTGGTAGGAGCGCTGCCCAGGAAGGTGATCTCCGTCAGATCGTTCGCGTAACCAAAACAGTACGTACCGATCTCAGTGACCGAGGCGGGAACAGTCACGGAGTTCAGATCCTTGCTCTTATAGAAGGCATACCGGAACAGGCTGGTGACGCTGTCCGGGATCTCATAGCTCTCGCCTTCCTTGGCTGCGGGATAGCAGTTGAGCTCAGTCTTAACGCCGTCGGTCAGCTTGAAGAGGACGCCGTCCTCGGAGCAGTAAGCGGTATTGGCCGGGGACACCGTTATGGACCTGAGGCTGTAACAGAATTCGAAGGCGGAGCCGGAAATTGCGTTTCCGCCGATGGAAGCGGCGCCGCTGCCGATGGTCACGGTCTCCATCTTCTCACAATGCATGAAGGCATCGAAGCCGATCTCGGTCACCGAGTCGGGCACCGCGGCCGCGGTCAGCGATGTGCAATAACGGAAGGCGCCGATGCCGATGCGCGTGACCTCGCCGCCGATGGACACGGAGCTGATCTTCGAGCAGGAATTAAAGGCGTACTTGCCGATGGAGGTCACGCCGTCGCGGATGAGCACCGAGGTGATGGAAGTGCGCAGGTCATACCAGGGCGCCTTTTCGTTGTTGGCCGTATAGTCATACATATCCCCGGCGCCGTAGACGGTCAGGACGCCGTCCTGCAGCTTCCAGTAGGCCGTTTCGCCGCAGAGGCCGCCGTTGATGCTCAGCGTGGCGCTGTGAGAATAGATGGTGATGCCGTAGACGCCGGCGGCGGCGCAGCGGAACAGTCGGCCGTCCAACTCCGGGGTGACGGTGATCTCCAGGGTCGCGCCGGTCGCGCCGGGCAGATCCTCCCAGGTCTCGCCGCCGTCGGCGCTGAACTGCCACTGCAGAGCCAGGCGAGCGCCCTCGGCCTCCACGGTGAAGACCGCCGTGTCCTCGATGGCGGCGGTGACGTCCGCCGGATCCGCGAGGAAGCCCGGCTGGACATAGCCGTTGATGACCGCTCCCGCATCGATGCGCAGCCTGTTCTCGCCGTCGGTGAAGGTGATCACCCAGTTCTCAACGCTGGGGCTCGTGTTCTCCAGCAGGTCCATGAGGATGGGGCAGCCGCTGATGTCCAGGCCCTCCAGCGCATCCAGCCAGAAGGCGTCCAGGATGCGCAGATGCGCCTGCTGGCCCAGGGTCAAAGTTTCCAGATAGCTGCCCTGGCAGTGTACTTCCTCCAGAGCGCTGCACCCGGTAAGATCCAGGGAGCTAAAATAGGCAGCATTCTCAAGATAGAGGGACCGCAGCTCGCTCAGTTCGCCGAGCTCCAGGATCTCAAGGTCCTCCTGTCCGTTCAGGTCCAGGTATTGCAGCTTCGTGTTTCGGGTCAGATCCAGCGTTTCAAGGGTGCCGTCCTGGTATGTGAGCCTCTCCAGCGCGGTGAGGTACTCGATGCCCTCGAGACTGGCGATCTCCGTATCCTCGATGACGAGCTCCCTGGCCGCGGCGATCTCCGCCGGGGTGAGCCACTGGGTATGGTTCGTGTCGAAGAGCCGGCCGACCAGATCCAGGAAGAGCGGATCCGGGAAGTGGGTCGCGTCTACGCTGATGCAGTCCGGCGTGAGGATCTCGATGGCGTCGTCAACATAGAGCGCGCCGCCCTGCGATCCGGCATACTTGACGCAATAGCTGAGCGTCGTGCGCTCGCCGTTCTGGTAGGCGTCCAGCAGATAGGGGCAGTCCCGAATGTCCAGGATCTTGAAGTTGCCGGATACCGCATAACAGCTCAAGTTCTTCAGCTCCGGGTGCTCCCGCAGGACGAGGCCGGTCAGCGGGTTGTTGCTCACCGCCAGGTCGGTCAGGTCCTGGCATTCGCTCACATCCAGGAAAGTCAGGTCGTTTCCGTTCACGTAGAGCTCTGTCAGTTGGGTGAGGCCCGTGAGGTCAAGGCTGCTCAGACCATCGTCCCCCAGTTCGAGGTAGCACAGCTTGGTGTTGGCGCTGAGGTCGATCTCGGACAGGCCCGGATCACAGGTCAGCATGAGGTCCGTAAGCTCGGTGAGATACTGGATGCCCTGTACGCTGGTCAGATCCTCAAAGCTGTCCATCCCGATGCTCGTGGCCGCGGCGATCTCCGAGCGGATCAGATAGCCGCCGTGGTTCGTGTCAAAGTTCATGCTGACATAGTCGCGGAAGTCGTCGTCCGGGAAGTGATCCGGCGTGACGGGGATGGCCCCGGCGCTCACGTTCCAGCGGGCGATGAGCGTCAGATCCTCATCGACGGTGACGGTGATGCTCGGCAGGCCCAGGACGTCATCGTGGACAGAGGATCCGGCCCAGGCCAGGCTCCAATAGCCGAACACCATATCCGGCGGGGCGGTAAAGCCGCAGTTCGGGAGCGTGTACGTGGAGCCAGGATAGATATCGGTCTTCTTGGCCATGGTCCCGCTGCCGCCGCCGCTCATAAAGCTCACGGTGCAGGTCCTGGGCTGGAGAGAGACGACCAGCGTTACGCGGACCGAGGTCCCTGAACCGCTGGAGACAACATCCACAAGCGTGGCGTTTTTCAGGACCATGGTCCCGCCGGCTCCAAGAGCTCTGAGGATAGTCTGTTTGGAGACGCCCCGCGGGAACGTGATCATGCCGAAGCAGGTCGAACCGGCGGGCAGCCTCTGTCTGATGGAGCCGCCTGTCTGCGTCTCCGCGTCGTAGCCGTCGAGCCATTTGCCGGAAGTGAGAGACTCTGTGCCGTTCCACGTAAACTCCACGGGGAAGCCCAAGGCAGACTGGTCCAGGGTGGCGTCCGGGACCGTGATGGTCAGGACCTTCTTGCTTCTCCACTGGGCCTCGAAGGTGACCTCGTGCTCATCTGCTCTGAAATAGCGCTCCATGGTCTGTCCGGCTGTGTAGACCGTATCCGTGCTGGTATCCTTCCAGCCGACGAAGTACATATCCTCCGGCGCGGTGAAGCCGTTGGACGGCAGGGTGTAGTACTCGCCCTTGCTGGCCATGATAGAGGGCATGTCGCCGGTGCCGAGACCGGGCTCGAAGCACACGCGGGCGTAAGCGGTGTAGCTGGCATACAGGGTGACGTTCTCGTCAACGATCAATTGCGCCGTCTTGGTGTTGTCGGTGAAATACGAATAGGTCAAGTGACCTGCGGCGGAGGTAGGCGTCTGTTCCGCCGCCAGCTTGAGATAGGTGCAGCCGCGAATGTCCAGCCCGGTGAGAGAGCAGCCGTAGCACTGCAGGAACTTGAGCCAGGCGCTCTGGGGCAGGAGGAGCTCCGTCAGGTCCGGGTTCAGGTTGCAGTAGACCTCATAGAGCTCAAAGTTGCAGCTCAGATCCAGGGAGGTCAGTTCATTGCCGATGGCGTTGAGCGTCGTCAGCTCGCTCAGACACTCGATGCCCGCAAGAGAGGCGATCCCCTTGTTGGAGAGATTCAGTTCCTTGAGGTTGTTGATCTCGGTTCGGCTGAAGTATCCGTCGCCGTTGGTGTCATAGGCCGTCCTCCGCAGGATGGCGCGGAAGACGTCGTCCGGGAAATGGGCCTCGTCGATGAGGATCAGGTCCTCCGTGGTGATGGGCAGGGTAACGAGCTGATACTTGGTCTCGGACACGAAGCCGGACTGGGTCAGATCCACGCCATACGTATCCCCGTTGATGGTCACGCTCTGCAGCGCTGTGTTCGGGTCAAAGAGGGCGTCCCCCACGGTCTCCAGGGTGATGATCGCGTGATACTCCGTGGAGATCTCGAAGCAGATGGGCGTATAGCTGACCGCATAGCCGCTGCCGGCGTTGCTGCTGGGCCAGTACCACTCGATCTTCGTGCAGGCATAGGACCCGCCGGTGGTGACCAGCTGGGGCCGCGTCGAGGTCAGACCGGCCTCGGGGAGGCGGAAGCCGTCGATCGAGATGGCGGTGACGCCCTCCATCCACTTGGCGTAGAGGGTGATATTCCCGGTGATCGCGGTGTGGGCGAAGTCAAAGCGGTTGGTCCCCGCCGTCTCGGTGTACCAGCCCAGGAAGGTGTAGCCCTCCGCGGTAAGCGCGCCGGGATCCTGGGCGTAGTGGTCCTGTATGACGCTCTGGGGCATAGGCGCCGTGCCATGGCCGTTGGCGCTGAAACTCACCTCATAAGAGGGCTTCAGGGCCCAGACGGCTTTCAGCGTGACATTGAAGCCCGAGAGGGCAACGGTGTCTCCCGGCTGCGCGTAAACCGTTTCGCTGCTGCCCGGGGTGACGATCTGCCATTTTTCAAAGACGGAATCCTCGGGCGGATTGTAGGTACACTCCGGCACCGTATAGGCCGCGGCCTGGGCGGGCGTCAGGTTCACCGGGTTCATGGAGCCGGAGCCGCCGTTGGGATCAAAGCCCACGACGGTCTGGTTGCTGCGCCATTCGGCGACCAGGAGCATATCGGAGTTGGGGGTGATGACGTCGCCCGGCTGGTAGTACTTGCCGCCGGTGACGCTCCAGCGGGAAAAGACCTTCCCCGACGGCGGGGTAAAGGTGCAGGCGGGCACGGTAAAGCTCTGTCCGCAGGGCACGGTGAGCGGAGACATGGTCCCGCTGGCGCCGCTGCCGCTGCCGGAGGAGAACTGGATCTGCCATTCGCTCCTCTCCCACACGGCATAGATGGAGGTCTCGCCGGCGATGGTGATGATGTCGCCGGGCTGGTATTCCACGCCGTTGATGCGCCAGGCGCTGAAGCCCTTTCGCACCGGCGGGGTGAAATGGCTCTCCAGCAGGGTGTAGCTGTCCCCCACGTGGAGCCAGACGCCCACGTCGTCCATGGTGCCGCTGCCGCCGTTGGGATAATAGCGCACCTTATACGCGCGCATGACGTGGATGGGCTCGCTGAAGAGCTCGCCGATCATGCCGTCGCGGAAGCCGCGGAGGCGGAAGTACCGGTCGGACTCCGAGAGCTTTGCCGTCCGGGTGACGCTGATCACGTTCTGGGAGTCGATCATGGCCTGGGCCGACTCCGACATGTCCGTCCAGTTCGCTCCGTCCTCGCTGGTCTGCCAGACATAGGCCGCGTCGCGAGGCACGCCGCTGCAGATCACCTTGATCTGACCGCCGACACGGCAGTCCCCGCCGGCGTTCTCCATGAGGAGCGTACCCGTCAGCGGCTCACCGATGGCCACATAGGAAGCGTTGTTCCCATACGTGTCCACAACAGTTCTCCCGTCGCTGCTGATGGAACCGCCCGCCGGGACACAGATGACCAGGGAGCTGCCGAGGCTGATGCCTCCGTAGGCATAGAGGGTGTTCTTTGTCAACGGGGCATTTACATAGTAGGTCGAGCCGTTGGTCAGGATCAGCCTGCCCGTGGAGCAGATGACCTGATCCCTTCCGGTCACCGACAAGGTACCACCGCCACCCAGCGTGATATCGCCTTTGGCCTTGATGCCAAAGCCAAAATTGTCATTTGTCCCTGTGTAGGTGCTCTTCAGCGTGCCCGTGTCGCTTATGGTCAGCGTCACCGAGCCGCCGTACGCACGTATGACGTTCTCCGCAGCCTGGATCGTAAGGCTATCCGCCGTCACGCTGATCGGATCGTCTCCGTCGGAGTCGGAGGAGATCAGTCCGCTCTTTCCGGCGTTGATCGTCACGGTCCCCGCTGTGATCTCGATCTGATCGGAGGCCACGATCGCGCTTACTGAAGCATTCACCTTCAGCAAAGGAGCGTTTGACACAGTTACGGATCCGGGCGAATAGATACCGTGTCCGTCGGAGCTGGACAGATCCAGGGACAGGTTCGAGACGCTCACCGAGTCACCGGTAATGATACAGTTTCTCTTGCTGCTCACCGACAGCGACCCGCCGCCGTTCAGCGTGACACTGCCACTGGCCTTGATGCCAAAGCCAAAATAGTCATTTGTCCCTGTGTAGGTGCTCTTCAGCGTGCCCGTGCCGCTTATGGTCAGCGTCACCGCGCCGCCGTACGCTTGTATGACGTTCTCAGCAGCCTGGATCGTAAGGCTATTCGCCGTCACGCTGATCGGATCGTCTCCGTCGGAGTCGGAGGAGATCAGTCCGCTCCTTCCGGCGCTGATCGTCACGGTCCCCGCTGTGATCTCGATCTGATCGGAGGCCTGGATCGCGTTTACTGAAGCATTCACCTTCAGCAAAGGAGCGTTTGACACAGTCACGGATCCGGGCGAATAGATACCGTGTCCGTCGGAGCAGGACAGATCCAGGGACAGGTTCGAGACGCTCACCGAGTCACCGGCAATGATACAGTTTCTCTTGCTGCTCACCGACAGCGACCCGCCGCCGTTCAGCGTGACACTGCCCCTGGCCTTGATGCCAAAGCCGTGATCCGTGCTCGTGCCTGTGTAGCTGCTGGTGATCGAGCCGGTGCCGCTGACGGTCAGCGTCACCGGGCCGCCCGCCGTTTCTAGGGCGTTCCGCGAGGCTTCGATCGTCAGGCTATACGCCGATACGCTGATCTGATCGGCTTGGCCGGCGCCGTAGGAGCGCAGGCCGAAACCTGCGTCGATCGTCACGGTCCCCGCCGTGATATCGATCTGATGGCCGGCCAGGATCGCGCTGGAAGAAGACGTCACCTTCAGCGTCGGCACATTCGTCATCGTGACATTATTATAGGAGTCAATGCCGCTGTCATCTGTGCTGGTCAGCTCCAGGGACAGGTGCGAGACGCTCACCGAGCCGGCGGTGTAGATACAGTCTTGCTTGCTGCTTATCGTCAGGGTACCGCCGCCGCCCAGCGTGACGTCGCCTCCGGCTATGATGCCGTAGCCCTGCTCCGTGCTGGAGAAATCGCAGAGACTGGTCATCGTGCCCGTGCCGCTTACATTCACCGTCACATCGGCACCGTGTGAAGTGATGACGTTGTATCTGGCTTCGATCGAAAGATCGGCCCCGCTCACGCGGATCGATCCGGCCTGATCGGTGTCGCTCACGATGAACGCTGTTTTATCCGTGATAATGTCCATCGTTCCCGCCGCAACATCGATGGCAGACCAGGCATATACCGCGCTGCCGCCCGCGATGATCTCCAACGAGGGGGCGTTCGATATCGCAACGGTATATCCATCGATGCCGAAGCTGCGGCTGCTGTACAGATCCAGCGACAGATCTGACGCGGAGACTGCTCCGAGCGCATTGATACAGGTCTCCGTGCTTCGCACACTCAGCGTACCGCCGCCGCCCAGTGTGACCGTTTTGCCGGAAATACCGTAGCCGTACTTGTCATCCGCGCCATTGTAGTAGGTGGTCAGCGTGCCTTCGCCGCTGAGCGTCAACGTGATCGGCGCGCTTTGTGCATAGAGACCGTTGAGATCGGCTTCGATCGTTAAGTTGACCGCGACAAGGCGGAGCATTTGGGCCGAGCTGATGTTGTCCAGGCAGAACGCGTGGGCCTGTGAATCAACGTCCACCGTTACCGCTGCAACATCGATGAAACGCCATGCTTTGACCGCGCTGTAATAGGACCGCATTTTCAGCAGGGCGGCGGGGGTCATCGCAAAGGATGCCGCATCGATGCAGGAGCCGCGGGAGCTGTACAGATCCAGCGACAATTCTGACGAGGAGACAGCGCCTGTTGCTTTCACACAGCTGTTCTCGGCTATCATCGTCAGCATGCCGCCGCCACCCAGCGTGACGTCGCCGCCGGCTTTGATGCAGAAGCCCGCATCATCGTTCAGGCCGTTGTAGGTGCTTTCGATCGAGCCCGTACCGGAGACAAGCACCGTCACAGGCGCGACATACGAATAGATGCCGTTCGCTCCGGCTTCGATCGTGAGGTCGCCCGCACTTACACGCAGCAGTTCGTCGCTGCTGCCAAGGTCGATACTGAGCGCAGTGTTTTTGGCGTAGATGTCGATCACATCCGCCTCGATATCGATGGAACGGGTCGAATTGATCGCGGTGCCCGCCCAGATCTTCAGCAGCGCGGCGTTCCTCACAAGAACAGGGCCGCTCGCCTTGATGCCAACGTCTGACGAGAAGATGTCCATGCTCGTATAGACTGTGAGAGAGTCGACATTGATGCCGTTGGCGGTGGTGGTTTGGATGATCAGCTTGCTGCTGCCCGTGATCGTAAGGTCATACGGGCCTCTGATGGATCGGAGCGTCCTTTCCACGTCCATGTTCAGGGTCGTGGTCCCCTCGAGGATCAGATCGCTGCTTTCCGCCAGGGAACTAGCGTTCACCGTACCGGAGACCTTCACCGGCTCCCCGATCGGCAGAAGGGATCCCGGATCCAGCTCATCCTCCGCGGGAACAAGCTCCGTCTCCTCGGCGGGGACCGGTCCGACAGGTGTCTCCTCCACGGGAGGCTCCGGCTCCCGGACGGCGGAAAGCGCGACAAGGAGCTCCACCGTCGCGTCGCTCTCCGCATCCACGGTGAAGGGCTCCTTCTCGATCGGCTCATAGCCGGTGCAGACAGCCGTGTAGAGATACTCGCCGGGCAGGAGGTGATACAGATACGCATCGTCCTCGTCCGGGTCGACGACAAGGGGCTCCCCGCTCAGCTCGTCCAGCTTCGCCGGGTCAAAGACCGTGATCTCCGCCTCCGCCGGATCGCAGAGGAAGCGCAGCTCCACAAGCCCCTCCGGCTCCGTGTCCTCCTGAGGCTCGCCGCTCTGAGGCGGAGTCGGCGGATCTTCCTCCGGCTCCTCCGGCTCCTCCGGCTCTTCCGGCTCTTCCGGCTCCTCGGGGTCTTCGGGGTCTTCCGGCTCCTCGGGGTCTTCGGGGTCTTCCGGCTCCGTCGGCTCCGTCGGCGCGTCCTCATCCCCCGCGCCGGGGCTGCCGCTCTCGGCGGCCGGCGTTTCTTCCGGGAAGCTCTCCCCCGTCTCCTCCGCCAGGGCGGCGCTCGGGAACAGGGAGAGCAGCATCACCAGGACCAGGAGCAGGGACAAATGTTTGCGTTTCATGCTGAGTTCCTCCTTTTGGTCGATTCTATTCCTTCAGGGCGACACAGGATCGCCCGCTTTTCCGTTGCTGCCGCCGGGGCAAGCGCGGGGCGCGTTACTCCTTCCTCACCCGGTCGTCCTCGTGGACCACCAGGCTCAGGAATCTGGCCTGCATCGCCAGCTCCAGGCGGCTGGCAAAGCCGGTCTTCTCCATGATGTTCTGCAGATGCCGCTTCACCGTGTTGACGGAGATGTGCAGCTTCTCCGCGATCTCCTCGTTGGTCAGGCTGGCGGTCAGCTCCCGCAGCACGTCCAGCTCCCGCTCGGTCAGCTCGCTGCGCTGGATCCGGCCGAAGCTCACCCGGGGCGGCTCCGCGGGATAGACCGATTCGCCGCCGACGGTCCGGTCCATGATGTCCAGAAGGCTGTGGTCGTCGTACTCCTTGTACCAGAAGCTCTCCACGCCGATGGCCCGGGCCTTCTCCTCCCAGCTGGTCTCCGAGGTGGAGGTGGTCAGGATGATTTTCAGCGAGGGCCGCTTCTGCTTGATCTTCGCGGCGGCGCTCAGGCCGTCGATCCCCTCCTGCATCATCACGTCCAGGATCAGCAAATCGGCCTCGTGCCCGTCCACATAGTCCACCGCCTCCTGGGCCGTCCGGAGCGCCGCCGTCAGCTCGTAGCGGGCGGAGGCCCGGACATACATCTCAAAAAAGCCGCGGGAGATGTTCTGATCGTCTGCCACCACGACACGGATCCGTTCACACATGAATGTTCTCCGTCCTTTCCAAAAAGCTGCCGCCCCACGGCGACGCGGCCGGGGGACCGTTCCCCCTGTCCTGTTCTTCTTCATCTGTATTATATCGGGCCGGATCGGAAATTTCTATCCCCCATTTGTACCATTTTTACGTGGAAAAACAAAAAAATTTCGCTCCCGGCTGCCGCCGGGAGCGATGATGCTCGGTTTTTCGTTCTGATTTCCTGCAGTCCTCATTTCTGTCCTCCTGAGCAAACGGAGTCGAAGGATCTTCACCCGTAGCGCCGAGCATTGCTCGGCGAAAAAACGTGAGATTTCCGGACACGTTCCCCGCCGAGCAATGCTCGGCGCTACGGGACAGATCGGCGGGCCGGGCAAGCCACGGCACCCACGGCGGGGGGACGGACGAGGGCGCGGAGAGACGCCTCCTGCGGGGCCTCGCCGCTGAGCGCGACGGTCACGCCGATGCTCTCCGCCAAGCGGATCGCCTGGCGCAGCGCGTCCTCCTCCGGGGGCCGGGTGGTCTCGCTCTCGCCCAGGAGGAAGCGGTTCATCTGCCGGGTCATGAGGGCGACCATGGCGCGATCCGTGCTTTCCGGGTGCTCGATATAGCGCCGGCCCATCATCAGCACCTGGCCCAGCTCATTGTGCAGGGCGCTGCGGGCGGCGGCCTCCTTCGGCGCAGAGGGGTGAATCGACAAAGACGGATCCCGGAATCTCTCCGGGCAGGGACCGTATACCGCGTTTCGGCTCACCTTTCAACAAGCGCCCCGCTCCTTCCCGGGCGCCGTTTCCGCGGTTTTCCATTCTTCGGACGGAGGAGGAAGCCCCTCTCCGCGCCGCCGACGGCTGAAAACGGAGCCCGCACCGCCAAATCTCCCCATCGGGAAAAGAAAAGGCTTGAAACCGGGACAAGTTTGCGTTATACTATGCAAGATTTCATTATGATCTTCGGGCAAAAGAGCGCTGCTCTTTTGCTGCGCAGCTTTGGAAACGCAAAGCTGCGCGGGGCATCGCTTTCCGGCGCTGCACCCTCCGATCATCAGGATAAATACTCGTAAAGGAAGAGATCAAACATGAGTGCATCCACCGAAAGAAAGAACCGCGCCGCAGCCCGTGCCGCCGGCACCGACAAGAAAACGCTGGCCGCCCAGGAGGCGGAACAGAAGGCCCGCAAATCCAAGCGGAAATGGATCATCGGCACCATCGCCGTGCTCCTGTGCATCGCCCTGGTCCTGTTCCTCAGCTCCCCGCTGATGTACCGCATCACCACCGCTGTCAGCGTGGGCGACAAGAACTATTCCCCCGCCCAGGTCAAGTTCATCCGCACCAACGCCAGGAACAGCCTGAACCTCGGCGGCTACACCGTGGATTACAACACGGTCTCGCAGTACTATGGAGAGGACCTGGCCGATCAGCTCCTGGAGAGCACCGCTCTCGGCCAGATGGCGCGCAACTCCGTCCTGCTGAAGTACGCCAGAGAGAACGGCATTTCCCTCACGCCGTATGAAAAGCAGACCGTCGCCGATACCGCCAAGGCCCAGATCAACGCCATCGGCGAAGCCGCAAAGATGTACAATGTGAGCACCTCCACCTACATGAGCGGCGTGTACGGCGCCGGCGTCAACGAGACGCTGATCCGCTCCATGCTGGAGGAGGACGCCCTGGCCAACAAGGCCCTGTTCAGCAAATATATTTCCATCTCCTCCACCCCCGAGGATTTGGCTTCCTATTACACCGATCCCATCGACGGGGATCTCTTCAGCTACGCCTACTATCTTGTGAAGACGGACGACAGCCGCACGGCCGAGGAGGCCCAGGCCACCGCCGAGGCGCTGGTGAGCAGCTTCACCGAATGGCGCGACGAGGGCGTCGCCCTGGACGACATCGCCCCCTTTGTTGCTCCCGAGCCTGTCGAGGACGCTGAGGACAACGCCGAGCCCGCTGAGGACAACGCCGAGCCCGCCGAGGACGCTGCCGAGCCCGCCGAGGACGCTGCCGAGCCCGCCGAGGACGCTGCCGAGCCCGCCGAGGACGCTGCCGAGCCCGCCGAGGACGCTGCCGAGCCCGTCGAAGACGCTGCCGAGCCCGCCGAGGACGCCCAGGCAGTTGAGCCTGAGGACGCCCTGAGAAGCATCCTGACCAAGAACTTCCCCGATGAGACCCTCACGGTCCGCAACGAGGTCCTTGGCTCTTCCCTGGAGGAGATCACCCGCCCCTGGCTGAGCGAGGAAGGCCGCGTCAAGGGCGACATCACCACGCTGGAAGCCGCCGACGGCGCCGGCTGGTATGTGGTCCTCTTCCTGGATCACAATGACAACACCGAGCCTGTTGTGGCCGTGCGCCACATCCTCATCAAGGCTGAGGCCAGCGAGGACGGCACCTACAGCGACGAGGCCAAGGCCGCTGCCAAGGCCAAGGCCGACGAGATCCTGGCCGCCTTCAACCAGGGCGACAAGACCGAAGAGGACTTCGCCGTTCTGGCCTTCCTCCTTTCCGAGGACGGCGGCTCCAGCAGCAACGGCGGTCTCTACTCCACCGTGGAGCAGGGCCAGATGGTAAAGGAGTTTGACGAGTTCTGCTTTGACGAAAGCCGTCAGCCCGGCGACACTGCCGTCGTCTACGGCGAGAGCGGCGCTTACGCCGGCTACCACGTGACGTACTTCGTGGAGAAGCTCCCCGCCCGGGACGCCTCTGCCAGAGACGCCCTGCGCAGCAAGGCGCTGAACGACTGGTCCACGGAGATCACCGAGGGCATCGAGCCCGTCAAGCGTTGGGCCTACAAGCTGGTCGACTGATTTAGAATTTTAACGCCGGGGCCAAGGCCCCGGCGTTTTCATCTGTTATTGTGAGGTGAACGTGATGGACGAACGTTTTCTGCGCTCCCGGATGCTGCTGGGCGAGACCGCCATGGAGCGCCTGGGCGCCTCCCACGTGGCCGTCTTCGGCCTGGGCGGCGTGGGCTCCTGGTGCGCCGAGGCTCTGTGCCGCTCCGGCGTGGGGGAGCTGACCCTGGTGGACCGGGACCTTGTCAGCGAGAGCAACCGGAACCGGCAGCTCTGCGCCCTGGGCTCCACCGTGGGAAAACCCAAGGCGGAGGTCATGGCGGCCAGGCTTCTGGACATCGACCCGGACTGCCGGATCCATCCCATCCTGGGCCACTACGCCGCCGCGGACCGGGACCGCTTTTTCGCGGACTACGACTATGTGGTGGACTGCATCGACCTGGTCTCCTGCAAGCTGGACCTGATCCTCAGCTGCCGGGAGCGGGGCATCCCCGTCATTTCCGCCCTTGGCACCGGCAACAAAAAGGACGCCTCCCTCCTGCGGCTGGACGATATCGCCAACACCTTCGGCTGCGCCCTGGCCCGGGTGGTGCGCAAGGAGCTGCGGGCCCGGGGCGTGGAGCACCACCCGGTGGTCTTCAGCCCGGAGGAGCCCATGACGCCGGAGCCGCTGGAGGCCCCGGATCCGGGCCGCCGCAGCGTTCCCGGCTCCCTGGTCTGGGTGCCGGCCACGGCGGGCCTGCTGCTGTGCCAGAAGGTCGTGCTGGACCTGGCAGAGCAGGCGTAGGGGCACCCTCCGCTTCGCTCCGCCCTTGCGGCCGCCCGCAGAGGACGGTACAACCCCTCCGTCGCCCGGCTTGCGTGAGACGCCGGGCGACACCTCCCCTTGCACAGGGGAGGTATTACGCGCCGACATTCCGTCTTCGCCGTAGGGGCGACATCAGGTCGCGCCCGCCAATGGCCCCCCTTGCCTAAAGGGGGCTGTCACGGGGAGCGCAGCGAGCCGTGACTGGGGGATAGATCCGGATGATCGCAGGCCGTATCCCCCCCGGCCCAGTTTGCGAACTGGGGCAAGCCCCCCTCTAGGCGAGGGGGGCTTGCCTGTCCCGCCGGGCCTCCCCTGCACGCGCCTTCCTCCGTCGCCCGGCTTGCGCAGGCCGGCGCTCACTCCAGCTGCTCGACGTAGAGATACCAGTGCGGGATCACCGGGGTAATATCAAAAAACGCTTTCTCCACCGGCTCCTCTTCGCAATAGAACAGAAAGACATCGCTGTATGGAACGTCATGGTCGTCATCCACATACCGGGAGAAACAGCAGATATCGTTGTCCACGATGCGATGGCTGAAATCCGTTTCCGCAAAATCGAAGACCGGCTCCTCGCCCAGTGCCTGGATTTTTGTGATGATGGGATGCTCCGTGAAAACGCCCACCTCTCTCGGGCCTGGCCCGCGAACGCCTTCTTTTATGACGGTATGCGACTGATGCAGCTTCTGCCATTTCACGGAATACCAGAATGTGGTGTATTCATTCTCCGTCTCTCGGCTGCTGTATTCCATCATGACGGCGATGATCTCTTCCATCTCCGCCTGATGCGCGGTCAGAAAGTCCTTCATCGCCTCCATCTGCTCCTCTGTTCGGCGTTGGCCCGATTTGCCGTCCACGTGTCCGGGATAGGTCGGTCCCGGACTTTGTTCCGCGGCGGGAGCCGCCTCGCCCTCCGCCGCCGGGGAAGGCTCGTCGACCGGCGTCTCCGGGCTCCGTTTTGCGGCGGAGCAGCCGAAGAGGACCGGAACGCAGGACAAAAGCAGCAGCGCGCAGAGAAGCAGGCAGATAATGCTTTTCATCGGAAGACCCCCTTTCCTTTCTGCAGGTATAACGTCTGTCAGGCCGAAAAGGTTTCATACTATTCACCGATAAAAAGCTTTAGAATTTTACCGAGTCAGAATCGCGTCAGGCGAGGCGGCGGCCGCAGGGCATAATGGACATATATGGCCAAGGCCGCCAACGAAGCATGGCGCGATTCTGGCCGGTAAAAAATGAA
>JAFWQQ010000107.1 GCA_017545165.1 Oscillospiraceae bacterium | reverse complement strand
TTCGCCGAACATTTTCTCAAGACAATACTCCGTGCTGCCGGGAGGGGGCGAGCCCCTCCCCTACGGTGGTGACTGGGCTATGCGCCTATTTTGCAACAGCCCCTTTTTTTGAGTGAACAGTGAACAGTGAACAGGGAACAGTGAACAGGGAACAGTGAACAGTGAACAGGGAACAGTGAACAGGGAACAGGGAACAGGGAACAGGGAACGGTGAACAGTGAACAGGGAACGGTGAGCGGAGCGCGGGCGCGGAAGCCCCGTAGCGACGACCATTGGCCGGCGAAAACGGGATATTCCCGGACGCTTAGACCGCAGCGGACTTTTTCTTGGCCTTCTTATAGATCACCACGATTACGAGTACGGCGACGGCGGCCCCGGCGACGATCAGGAAGATCCCATCGCGTCCGGCTGTGGTATCCAGAACAAGATATTGCACAGCGGAGTCGCCGAAGATCGACTGTATGTCCTCGCTGTACAGATTGCGAAGCTTAAGGTCCTTCATCTCGCGCAGTTTTCCCTGGACCTTCAAGGTTTTGCCATTGCTGGGGTAGCCGTCCACGCCGAGCAGCCAGTCGCTCATCTGCTCGAGGGTCTTGTTGTCCTCCTCGTTCTGGACGGCAAGTGCGATGACAGACTGCGGTTCGGACTTGCCCAGGAGCAGATAGTAGTAGGACGTCACGCCGGCGGTGGCAGAGATGCCGTTGGTGCTGCGGGTTTCCGTCTCCGTGGCGAAGGGTCCCAGCACCCAGCGGGCCTCATAGCTGACGTATTCTCCGACCGGGAGCTCCTGGTCGGGGGAGAGATAGTCCTCCAGGGCGATCTTGGCTGTTTTCTGCATGGAGTTGTGCTCGTCGATCAGGCGAAGACCGTTGGTAAACAGGAACCCAAGGGCGCCGATAACGAGAAAGAGGATGACATAGCGAAGTATGGTGCCGCCGGCTTTTTTCATGATGAAAACCTCCTGAAATATAAAATGAAAAACAAAGACGTGCTGCTCCCGGGCTGACAGAGCGTTTGCCGCCCTGCGGACAGGGTCGGCTCGGCATCCGCGCTCTGCCCGGTCATGATGCCGCGGGGAAATCGAAACGCGAAGGGCGGGGAGAGATCAGCGGCCGAAGATTTGCTGCCGCTCCATCTCGCCCACGTGCAGGAAGTAGCAGAGATTGTCGATGTTGTGTACTTCCCAGTTATTGTTGATGATGAAATTGCGCAGTTCGTTTACCCGATATTGCCAGTCCTCGGTGCGCAGGCCCCAGCGCTGGCGGTCCCGGGGGATCTCAGGCTTCAGCAGGGCCTCATACTCGTCGATCAGGGCCAGCACATGCTCGTTGGAGAGCGTGGTCCGGTTCAGCTCCGCAAAGCGGTAGAGCACATCGTCCCGGAAATAGCGGTTTTTCAGCAGGTTCTTTACCAGCGGCGGCATCTGGTTGCCGGCGTTGCCGATCTCCTGCATGATGATGGTGAAATCGCTCTTGGAGTAGTAGAAGCCCCAGTCCAGATCGTAGTAGCAGAAGACCCAGCGGTTCCCGTTCTCCGGCGAGCGGTACATGCGGGTGTTGCCCTGAATGTCCGTGTTGGCGCTGTAGCCCTCCAGGATGAACCAGTCGATCAGACTGTCCAGATCCACATGCTCGCGGACATACTGATAATTCTCCTCCGTGGTCAGGTCGTTGTGGTAGATGAATTTCAGGACCTCATTGTAGAACTCCGAATCCAGGCTGACCGGGCATTTGTTGGCTACCACGCTGCCCACGCTGACGCCGGCATGAGAGGCGAAATACTGCTTGGAGAAATCCTCCTTCAGGCAGTAGATCCCATAGTATTTCCCGTTGATGTAGAGGATGCAGAACTTGCTGGACTGGGTCAGGCAGGCGTCGCTGGCCTCCTCACACAGACGCTGGAAGAGCTCGTTGCGAAAGACGGAGAAGGTGTAGTCCTGCCCGCCGCGGATGGCCAGAGAGCCAAACTCCGTGATCCCGTTGTCGAAGACGTTGCACTCCAGGTTACCGCCGTAGCGGCCCTTGAAGCTGACGCCCATGCTCTTTTTGGGCAGCTCGTTGAGGCTGGTGTAGCCCTTCATGCTCACGTCGCAGGCGTGGTTGAAGCTGTGCTCCCCATCATAGAAGGCCAGGTTGGAGGACAGGTCCCGATGCTTCAGGCCGTTGTTGTAGATGTAGTTGAAGCTCCCCAGATCGTCCACCACCAGGCTCAGCAGCGGCAGAGTGTGGTGCTCGTTGATGAAGTAGGTGTAGGTGGCGACGGGACTCACCAGAGCCCCCTCCTCCAGCGCGACGGCCCGCACCACCGTGGTGGAGGTCAGGAACAGAGGCTCCTCAAAGCGGGGAGAGCTGAGGGTGGGGACGCTGCCGTCGGTGGTATAGTGGATCTCACCGGGGGAAAGGAGCTCCACTTTGACGCTCTCCACCGCGTCATAGGCCCCGTCGGGCTCCAGGGGCCGGGGCTGCTCCGTCACCCGGCGGCAGCCATCGGCATTGTTGTGCCCGGGACTGGGAGAGGCAAAGTAGAAGAAGCCGGGCTGACCGTCCATACGGCCCATGCTGGCGCCGATGGGAATGTCATGCAGGGCTGCGTAGTCCAGCAGCACACCGTCCGCATCCCGGAGGAAAAGCTGCTCACCGGAGGCGCTGAGGTCAAAGCCGGTGTTGAGGGCCGTGCCGATATTTCCCTCCTCCTCGTCGTTGTGGCAGCTGATCACCAGGATCTCCCCAGGGACCAGAACAGCGTCCTCGGGGAAGAGCCAGCGCCGTTCCCCGCTCTTGTCGGAAAGGCTGCAGCCGGCCAGGGGGACGTCCTGATCGGAGACGTTCTTGATCTCCACCCAGTCACTGTAATCCCAGTTCCCGTTTACCACATAGCTGCGGTTGAACACCGCCGCCTCGTTGATGACCAGGCTCTCTCCCGCGCTGCGGCTGAGGCACCAGGCGTCATAGCCCGCGGAGCTGTTTTCATAGCCGGGGCTGATCCAGGCGGTCTCGGCAAAGCTGCCGTCCTCCTGCCGGATCAGGCTGCGGTCCGCCCGGTCGGAGACACAGAGAGCTTCGTCCCGCAGCTCCCCGTCCGGAGAGAGGAGATAGAGGGTCTCGTCCCTGGAGAGGGAGAAGTCCGGACCCTGCCGGCCGTTGAAGAAGACCACCAGGCGTTCCCCGGGGGCCAGCTCCGCCTCGTCGAAGCTCCAGCGGGCCAGACCGACCTTGTCGCTCAGGGACCAGCCCTTCAGGGAAACCGGCTCGTCGGAAATGTTCTCCAGCTCCGCCCAGTCGGGAAAAGCGCCCGAGGGATCGGCCAGCGCCGCCTTGTTCTTGGGCATCAGCTCCGAGAGCTGCAGCTTGTCGGCATAGTCGACGGAAGGGTCAGCCTCAGAAACGGGAGGCGAATCGTTCAGGCGCTCCCGCTCCTCCCCGGCAGAGGGCAGCGGAAGGAGCTGGGGGATCGCGCCCTCGTCAGCGGCGGTGGTCCCGGTCTCGGCTGCGGAGGAGGGCGCCTGAGCACTTTTCAGGACATAGCGGGCGGCCACAACGAGCAGCACCAGAGAAAGAAGCAGACCCAAAACGAGCAGGCTGATCGAAAGCTTCCGGCGGAAAGCTTTCTTTCTCCTCCGGGAGCGGCTCATCGTTTTCCTGCGGGGCCTTCTCTCTCCTTTGAAATCAGCGCCGGGCCGTTCTCCGGCTGTCGCTTTCCGCTCGCGGCTCAGTTCGGGAAGATTGTCCGTCATATCTCTGTTCTTCCTTTCCGGTAAAGGCCTGCCTGACGGCGACGGAAACCGAACGCGGATCCGGGCAGGCACTGCAAGGCAGTCTTTTCAAAACAGTATAACATATTTTCTGCGCTTTGCAAAGGAAAGTCGAAAAAAAGCGCCCTTTTCGAAAACTTGTGAAAAACACATTGACTGGAACAAAATAAAATTGTAAAATACTTTAGTTAGACCAGACGATCAGCCGGAAAGGGGAGAGACGGTGGAGCTGCAGTTTGATTCGATCGGGCGCATCGCCCATGCCACCGTCGTGGCCGCCGAGGACCGGGAGGAGAGCCTGCGCTGCGCTGCCCGGATGGCCCAGGCCCTGGTGTGCCAGGGCGAGGGACCGCTGCCCTGCGGGGCCTGCAGGGCCTGCAGGAAGGCGGAGGCGGGCATTCATCCGGACATCATTCGGGTGCAGCGGCCCCTGGACGACAAGGGGCGGCCCAAAAAGGAGATCCCCGTGGATCTGATCCGCGCCGTGGCTTCGGACGCGCTGGTGCTGCCCAACGAGAGCGAGCGGAAGGTCTACCTGATCGAGGACGCGGACTGCATGAACAGCTCCGCCCAGAACGCGGCGCTGAAGCTGCTGGAGGAGCCCCCCAAGGGGGTCTATTTCCTGCTGTGCGTCACCAATCCCGCCCTGCTGCTGCCCACGGTCCGCTCCCGCTGCGCGGAGTGGAGCTGCGCGGGCGAGCGGCGGGAGCAGGACCCGGAGCTGCGGAAGCTGGCGGAGGGCTTTCTGGACCTGACCGCAGCCGGAGACCGGGCGGAACTGCTGCGCTGGTGCTTCGCGCGGGAGGACATGGACCTCTGGACCATGCGGGCGTTTTTGGACTGCGCGGCGGACTGCGCCGCCGAGCGCCTGACCGGCCGGGCCCAGACCCGGGGCATGAGCCCGGCGGGACTGCTGCGGCTGGAGGAGCTGCTGGAGCGCTGCAGGACCATGCTGCAGGTGAACACCGGCGTGAGACATATTTTAGGACTGTTGGCGGTGGACGCCATCGCAGATGAAAGAGGAGTATAACTTTGATCGAAATCGTCAGTATTCGTTTTAAGAACCGGGGCAGGTGCTATTCCTTCGCCCCCAACGGCCTGGAAATCAAGACCGGGGACCGGGTGGTGGTGGAGACCTCCAAGGGCCTGGAGCTGGCCGAATGCAGCCGGGGCAACCACTGGGTGGAGGAGACCGCCGTGGTGCAGCCCCTGCGCCCCGTGGCCAGGGTGGCCACAGCCGACGATCTGCGGATCGCGGAGCTGAACAAGAAGCGGGAGAAGGAGGCCTTCCAGATCTGCCAGCAGAAGATCGCCGAGCACGGCCTGGAGATGAAGCTGGTGGACGTGGAGTGCAACTTCGAGGGCAACAAGACCATGTTCTTCTTTACCGCCGACGGCCGGGTGGACTTCCGGGAGCTGGTGAAGGACCTGGCCAGCATCTTCCGCAACCGCATCGAGCTGCGCCAGATCGGCGTGCGGGATGAGGCCAAGATGATCGGCGGCATCGGCATCTGCGGCCGGCCCTACTGCTGCAGCCAGTTTCTGGAGGACTTCCAGCCGGTGTCCACCAAGATGGCCAAGATCCAGTCCCTGTCCCTGAACCCCACCAAGATCTCCGGCAGCTGCGGACGGCTGATGTGCTGCCTGCGCTATGAGCAGGAGGCCTATGAGGAGCTGTTGAAAAGGGCGCCCAAGCAGGGGGCCTTCGTGGAGACCATCGACGGCTACGGCACCGCCGCCCAGGTCAATCTCCTGCGGCAGACCGTGAAGGTGAAGCTGGACCAGGACAAGGACGACACCCTTCATCAGTACAAGGTCAACGAGCTGGCCACCGTCCCCGGCGGTCGGCCCAAGGACGGGGAGGAGCCGCCCCATGTGCTGAACTATGTGCCCGAGGAGCCGGAGCTTGAGCCGGAGGAGCGGGAGGACGAGTGGGCCATCCCGGTGCTGGCGGAGAGCGCTCCGGCGCCGGAGGCCCAGCCGGAAACCCGGCCCGAGGAGAACAGAAAGAGCCGCCGCGGCAGAGGCAGTCGGGGCAGGAACAAGGGCGAACGCGGCGGGCCGATCCAGGTGGAGCTGCGGGAAAAGAAGGGTGAGGAGAAAAAGCCCGAGCAGCCCAAACAGCCCCGGCAGAAGGGCGAGAAGACCCAGGCACCCGCTGCTCCCCAGGAGCCCAAGCCCCGGGAGGAGAAGAAGAACGGCCGCCGGCGCAGCCACGTGAAAGCCGTCAAGGTCGAGAACAAAAACGGGCCGGAGAGCGAAGCTCCCGTTAAAAAGGAAAACGCTCCCCGGAAGGAAAAGCCCGCCGGAGAGAACAACCCGCCCAAGGAGGGACAGCACCGCAGCGCCAACCGGCGCCGCCGTCCCCGGGGCGGAAAGGGCAAGGGAAAGCCGGAGGCCGGCGGCGAATGAGCTGAGCCGGGCGCGGCGGAGGAGATGAGACATGCGCAAGCAAACGGGAACCAGACTGGCCCTGCTGCTGACGATCCTGCTGCTGTGCGCCGTGATCGTCTGGCTGGCTCTGCGCGAGACCCGGGAAAGCCCCTCGGCCCCGGAGCAGCAGATGATCCCCACTCCCCCTGCGGAACCGAGCGCCCCCACGCCGATCCCCGCGCCGGAGCTGCCCGCCATGGCGCTGCCGGCCCCAACGGAGACGGTCTATCCCGCGGGACCCCTGGAGATCCATGAGGTCACTCTCTTTGACGGAGACGGGGTGGAGCTGAAAAACATCTCTGACGAGACGCTGCTCCTCTCGGATTACTATCTGTCGGATAAAAGCAAAGAGCGCCTGAAGCTCCAGCTCCCCGATGAGGAGCTGGAGCCGGGCGCTTTTTACGTGGCCCGGGGCCTGTCCCTGTCGGTCAAGGGCGAGCAGCTCTGGCTTTCTGACGGGGAGGGCAGGGTGCTGGACTATGTCCGGGCCGAGGGGCTGCCCGCCGGAGGCAGCTATGGACGCCTCCCGGGCGAGAGCGACTGGTTCTATTTCGCGTCTCCCAGTTTGGGAGAGGAGAACAGCGGGGGCTTCCGCCGGGTGGCGGAGACGCCAGAGGCCTCTGTGCCCGGCGGCGTCTTTGATGATGTGGAGAGCGTCACCGTGGAGCTCAGCGCTCCGGGAACGATCTATTACGCCACCGACGGGCGGGCCCCCAGCCTGCGCTCCGAGGTCTACACCGAGCCCCTGGAGCTGAAAAAGACCACGATCCTGCGCGTCATGGCCGTGGAGGAGGGGGCGCTGCCCAGCAGGGTCGCCACCTTCCACTTCTTCCTCAACGAGTATCATACGCTGCCTATCGTGAGCTTCTGCTCCGACGACACGGGCGCCTGGTACGCCCACTATTGGAACGATCAGCGGGACGGGGAGTACGCCGGCGCGGCCGCCATGTTTTTGAACGGGGAGGAGCTCTTCAACCGGGCTTGCGGCCTGCGCCTGCGGGGCTTTTCCGCGGTGGGGGACAAGCTGAAAAAGAATATCGGCCTCTATTTCCGCGGGGATTACGGGGACGGAGCGCTCCGGGGACTGGACCTCTTCGGCACCGGGATCACGGAGTACCGCTCTCTGGTCCTGCGGGCCGGAAGGGATCACTGGGCCGGCATCCTGCGAAACGATCTGATGGAGGACCTGGCCCTGCAGGCCAGCGACCTTGTGCCCGTCAAGCACGGCATTTACTGCGTCATGTACATGAACGGCGAGTACCGGGGGATCTACAGCCTGAAGGAAAACATGAACGAGGACTTCTTCGCCGACTGGTACGGCGTGAGTCCGGAGAGCTTCACGATCATCCGCCGCTCGGAGCCCATCAAGCGCTCTCCCGAGCTGCAGGAGCTCATCCGCTTCTGCACCGAGGAGGACATGTCCGATCCGGAGCGCTACACGCAGTTCTGCGGGATGTTCGACATCGACAACTTCATCGACTATGTGCTCCTGGAGGGCTTCAGCGGCAACACGGACATGAAGGAGAACGTGGGCTACTTCCGCTCAGAGGAGATCGACGGGCGCTGGCGCTTTGCCTTCTATGACCTGGACTGCAGCTTTTATGAGCACAAGGGCGGCATGCAGGTGGTCTTCACCGACTATGCCAAGCCCAGCAGAGGCGTGACCACGATGCTCCGGAGCCTCTGCCGGAACCAGGAGTTCCGGGATCGCCTGCTGCGCCGCTACGCCCAGTGGATCCGGGGGCCTCTCTCCCCGGAGAACATGATGCGGACCATTGACCGGATGGTGGAGGAGATCGAGCCGGAGGTGCCCCGGGACCGGATGAAGGTGGGCATCCGCCTGTCTTACTGGTACGATCAGCTGGAGGTGCTGCGGAGCTTTGCCAGCGAGGACTATATCCGCGGCACGGTGGACGTGCTCTGCCGGGAGCTGGAGCTGAGCGAGGAGGAGAGGGCGGCCTATTTCGGAGACTATTGATCGGCAGCGGCGGGGGAAGGCCTGCCCAATGAAAATACGGAAAAACACCCTTATTCTTCAGCGTCCGCTGAGGAATAAGGGCGTTTTCATGCCGCTGTGCAGTTTGGGAAAAGAGGGTCGATGGTCCTCTCCGGACAAGTGTCTCGAGCCATTGATCGCCTCATACTAAAACCTAATAAGAAGAAGACAAAGATTTGCGAGATGGATTTGTGTCAGGCGAGGCGCTTTTCGCAGCGAATAATGGAGATATATTTGCAAGGAAAGCAACGAAGCATGGCGCGAATCCAGCCGCAAAGATTGT
>JAFWQQ010000054.1 GCA_017545165.1 Oscillospiraceae bacterium | reverse complement strand
GAAACCCCATCTTGCGAAGCTCTTTCCAGATTTGCTCAATGGGATTCATCTCGGGCGTATACGGAGGAATCGAGATGAGCTCTATGTTGTTGGGAATACACAAAGCCTTTGACTTGTGCCAAGCAGCGCCGTCGCAACAGAGCAGAATAATATCATCTGGGAATTGATTTGAAAGCGCCTCCAGATATACATTCATGCAATCTGTGTTGCACTGGGGCATAACCCAGAAGCATGATTCCCCAGTCAAAGGCTCCACGGCTCCATACACATACCGGTACTCGCGAATGTGATGACACGGCACAGCCGGACGTATCCCCTTTTCGCACCAGCAGTATTTGGGTTTGTTGATTCGACCGAACCCCGCTTCATCCTGGAACATCAAGCGTACCGTCTTTGTCGCATTGTGGAAAACTAATTCTCTGACACGGTCGTTAATTTTTTTGAGGTCTCGATGACCTCTTCGCTGGCTTTCTTGGGATGACGGCTTCGCGGCATTATTTTTCGCCACCCATGCCGATGGAGAACATGATAGATCTGAGCTGATCCTATCTCATGACCTACAGCTTCCTGATATACTGCTTTTATTTCATTTACCGAGACTATCTGCCCAACTGCTGCTGCCTGTCGAAACGGTTCAAGGAGCTGGGCCTCTTGCTCAAAGCTGAGATTACGTCTGTTCCCGTGGTAGTGATTGCCCGTTATGCTCTCTATCCCGTTTGTCTTATACCGAGAGACAAGCACCGTTATATACTGCGTGTGAAATCCAGTCTTCTCGCTGATCTCGCGATTCCCTTTTCCTTCCGCACGCAATGACAGTGCTTCTAATCTCTTTTCAATCTTCTTATCCCGGTTTTGCTTTCTGTACCTCTGAAGTTCCTCTTTTTCTTCTTCTGTGAATGTGTATTTCTTCACCTTGCATCACCGAAACTATTATACCACAATAACCGCCTTGGTTCAATCCTTTTAATTGAATATTAGTATTACATACAAATGCCCTGCTTGCTAATGCGTTCTTTTCCATCAGAAAGTGCTTTTTTGCGAAAATGATTTGATTTGTAGTGACCGATGGCGACAGATTTCGTAATATATGTTTAAGAGCTCTTAGGACAAGGAGGATCAGCATGGAAGATGCAGCGATTGTTGATCTGTACTGGCAGCGTTCCGATCAGGCCATATCGGAAACGGACCGTAAGTACGGCAAGTATTGTCACACTATAGCGTACAATATTTGCGCAAATAACGAAGATGCGGAGGAATGCGTGAATGATACATGGTTTAGCGCGTGGAATATGATGCCTGACAAGCGGCCTTCTATTCTCTCTACTTTCTTAGGGTATATTACGCGCAATTTCGCCCTTGACCGCTTCAAGGCCAAAAACGCGCAAAAGCGCGGCGGCGGGGAAACCCCTCTTGCTCTGGAGGAGTTGGAAAACTGTATTCCATCACTCTCAAATGTGGAGCAGCGCTACGAGGAAAAAGAGCTGGAAGCAGCAATTGACAGATTTGTGAGCACACTGTCCCAAACAGACCGCAGAATGTTTATCGCCCGCTATTGGTTCCTAGCTTCCATTTCCGAAATATCCGAAAAGATGGGATACAGTCAAAGCAAAACAAAAATGACGCTTTTCCGAACGAGGAACAAACTTCGTATGTACTTAGAGGAGGAAGGCTTATGTTAGATTCTTTTGCTTTGCTAAGTGCCATGCGTGGGATTCGTGACGAATATGTTCTCGATACGATGGATGTTTTGGAGTATTCAGGAGAGCAGCATACACCGCGCCGGATCAACCGCAAGCTTTTCTCTTCGCTCCTGGTAGCAGCGATCTTGATCTCACTCTTTACCGTGACCGCTTATGCGATCTATTGGAGTCTTCGCGGCACCGCAACCCACAGCATGCCGGAAACAGGAGAATACACAAGCCTTTCTCAACTGCCGAAAGTAGAACGTACCGTTCGTTATCCCATTACAGTCCCAGACTCTTTCTCTAACGGCTATCGTTTTTCTCAGCTCCGAGTTGACGGCATGGCAGACTATGATGATAACGGTGATATGCTGCGGGAATACTACGAGGTCAATGTCACCTATACCAAGCCCAACACCGGTATCGTGCGGCTCAATATTGCTCCGCTTCACGAAGCCTCTGGAGATCATGCAGTTCAGGGGGCGGACATTCGCCAGATTGAGGGAATCCCTGTGAGTTTCCGCCTGGACACCTACAAGTTCGTACCGGACGATTATGAAAAAACAGAGGAAGACAGCGCTTCCGAAACTGGAGGACGCTTCTTTGTGACCTATGGCGCAGATGAAATCTCGGTAACGGAGATTGCATTCGTCAGCTTTGATATGAACAATGCCCGCTATACGCTGATGTTTTATGACGCCACCCAGGATGATCTCGAAATGTTAGGGCAACTGGCCAGTGAGCTGATTTCTTCCGGGATGAAACATGATTAAGGTTTTTTCTTTCCAGGGATTGGAGCTATATCCCAAAGCCCACCGATGTTTCCTAAACGGGCAAGCGATAAAGCTAACCGATACGGAGTTCTCTATTTTGAAAATACTCTTAGAGAACAAAGGTCAGACCGTCAACACCAAAGACTTTGCCAGAAGGATCTGGCCGGACGAGATTTTTGTTGATTGCAAGAATGCGATTTCTGTTCATGTACATCACATAAGGAGGAAATTGAACGATACTCAAAAGCCCTACAGATACATCAAAACATCTTGGGGCGCGGGCTACATTCTTGAATAGAAAAGGAGAAGAAAATGCATAAAAAGGCGATTCTATGCCTGTTGGTCTTTGCGTTGCTGCTTTCATTTACTGCCTGTGGCAGCAAGGCCGAACCAGAAACAGAGCCGGAAGAATTGGGGTATATCCTTACCAACTACTCCCTTCTGCCGGACAGCATCACAAATATTCCCTGCTGCTTCCTGGACAATGACAAAATCATCCTGTGCTGTTGGGAGGAGGGCGGAGACGCGCCCCTTTCCTATGCGGCAGCGCTCCAGCCGGACGGTACCGGTTTTCAAAAGCTGCCCCTGGACTTGCCAGAGAACGCAATCCTGTTGGCTCTGGCCTCTGACGGGCAAGGCGGCTTATGGGCAGTACATATGATTCCAACCGAAGAGGAGGACGAGCCGGCAAGCTATACGCTTTGCCGTTTCGAGGCGGACGGCGGCATGGCAGACACAATCCCGCTGAATGAGCTTATGGAAGAAAGCGGCGCTTTGCGCTTCGCAAGTGACCGGGTGTTCCTAAACCGGGACAAAGACGGGAAGCTCTGCGTAACCGTAAGGTCTGACGGCACCTATTGCTACCTGTTCGACAGGAGCGGCAACTATCTGTTCTCCCTCACCGATCCCTGGAACCCGGAGGCCATTATCTCAAAAGCAGATGGCCAGCTTACTGTTTTTGACACCGCGGGAGACGGAAACTATCATCTTCTCCCGATCGACATGGAAGCAAGAGCCTTTGATTACGAGACCAGAATCGACCTGGGCGCGATCAGCAATGCATTCAGCGGGGACGAAAGCAGCGACTATTATTTCTATGATTTTGCAGAGTTTTTTACTGTTGACCCTGATTCCGGCGAGAAAAAAGCGCTTTTCAACTGGTCAAATCTTGGCCTTGCCAGCGGAGACGCCCATGTGTGCCCCCTGCCGGATGGGAAGTTTGCAGTCATTGCCGGTACCTTCAGCCAGACGCAGCAGCTTCGGTATGAGTTCTGCATCGTGGAGCCGGGGATCGACGACCGTACCGTACTGACCATGTTCAGCCTGCAGCCGGAAAGCTCCATTCTGGAGGCTATCGCCCTGTTTAATAAGGGCAACGACGAGTACCGGATCGAGCTCACCAGCGTGTTTTCCATGAGCCAGGATGTACCCTCAGATGAATGGAATAACGCCATCCAAAAGTTTTCCGTTGAGCTGATTGCAGGAGAAATTCCGGATATTCTGGATTTGAACAATCTTCCGGTGGAGGCCCTGTCCAGTTCGGGCTACTTGGTCGATCTTTACCCCTATCTTAATAACGACCCTGCCATTCACATGGAAGACTATTACAATAATGTCTTTACGGCGCTGAGCATCCACGGAAAGCTGCCTTTTCTCACCAGCAGCGTGCAGATCCTGACCATGTTTGCGGATGAAAATGCGGTTGGGACAAAGCGGGGCTGGACAGTAGAAGAATACGCTGCTCTCAAAAGCAACGGGGATATTATAGTTTCCGGCCTTGATCCCATGCAGTTTTTGGAAATGCTGCTTGCCGCCGATTCTCAGTTTGTAAACTGGGAGACCGGTGAATGCCGCTTTGACAGCGAAGATTTTACACTACTGTTAGAGCTGTGCAAGAGTATGTTGGAAAGCGAGGCGAGCGCCCAACTTGTGTCCCCGGACAGCCAGGCGAATTGCAGGTATGCCCCGCTGGCCTCGGTGATATTTGTCGCAGAGTACAACTATAGCTTGGGACGGAACGCAAATCCGATCGGCTTCCCCAACGCGAGCGGAGACGTGATGCACATTCTGATCCCGGCAAACAAGATCGGCATTACAACGGCTTGTGAGCACGCAGACGGCGCGTGGGCCTTTGCCCGCAGCTTCCTGGAACCGACCCTACAGGAAAGCGGCTGGTTCTTCCCATATCTCAGGAGTTCCTTTGAAAAGATCGGAGCTGCCGCAAGTAAGGGAAACACCATTTGGACAGGCGGAATGTATAACGGTGACATTACGGAGCAGGATTTGGCTCTTGCAAGAGAAATCCTGGGCTCTGCCCTGTATTGCAGAAACGGGGACGCAGGGCTGACGGAGATTATTTTGGATTGTGTACAGGATTATTTCTATGGTGATCGAAGCGCCCAGGAAGTAGCTGCCCTCATTCAGCAAAAAGCCACAATCTATGTGAGCGAACATAAATAGAAAAGGAGAACATACACGATGATGAAAAACACATGGAAGAAAGGGCCCGGTGGATTTCTTGCCTTGATCTTGATTTGCGCCCTTATGCTTTCCGGCTGCGGAGGCAAAGAAAGAACAGCCCCGCAAGCCACGACACCGAGCTCTGAAACAGAGGGATCAGAAGAGGTGCAGCCGGCAGAGAACTCCGCCCCAGAAAGCGCTCTTCCTGCCCCCGGAACCCTGCTTGAGAGCGGTAGCGGCTTGAATGAAAACTATTATGCAAATGTGTCCTATTTTGGGATTGCCTCTGATGTGACAGATTCCTCTTTTGTACTCGGCAAAGACGCTATGGCCTTTCATGGCTCTGAGCCAGTTCTTGGACAAGTTGTGATCCATTACAACGAGAACACGGCTGTAAAAACTGCGGTGCTCCGGGGCGACACCTATGAGATCTATGCAGCCTCCCTGGACGATCTGAAAAAGTACGGTGGAGACACAGCCTACATGTTTGACATCGTATTGGAAAATCCCGATGCGGAAGAGCTGTGGGCAACGGAAATCCGTATCTCCCGGTTTGTTACTGATTGAGATACGAAATAAGCAACAAGCGGGAGCGACGAATCGCTCCCGCTCGTCTGTTATTCTGCGGCATTTTGCTTTTCCTGATTTCGATGCTATAATCTCTTCAGCTTTTTTCATTTTTCGTCAACCGATCACTATCTTTTGGCGTGTATATAGTTGAGAGCTCTAAGACAAAAGGAGGACCCGTATGGAAGACGCAGCGATTGTGGATCTGTACTGGCAGCGTTCCGATCAGGCCATATCGGAAACGGATAAAAAGTATGGGAGGTATTGCCGCACCATTGCCTATCAAATATGCAACGACAACGAGGATGCGGAGGAGTGTGTGAATGACACCTGGTTTCGTGCCTGGAACGCCATGCCCACAGACAGGCCCAGTGTCCTGGCGACCTTTTTGGGCCGCATCACCCGGAATCTGGCGATCAGCCTGATCCGTTCCAAAAATCGGGTGAAGCGGGGAGGCGGAGAGTTGCCTCTTGCTTTGGACGAACTGAATGACTGCATTCCCTCAGAGCTGGATGTGGTGCGCAGCTATGAGATCAAGGAGTTCCAGCAAGCTGTGGGCTCTTTCGTCGCCTCTTTGCCGGAGACCGACCAAAAGATATTTGTCGCACGCTACTGGTACATGACGCCAGTGAAGGAAATTGCCAAAAGGCTGTCTTACAGTGAAAGCAAAACGAAGAGCATCCTCTTCCGACTGAGAAATCAACTTAGGGATACGCTGAAGGAGGAAGGATTATGGTAGACGGATGGTTTCTGCTGGATGCCATGGGCGGTATCCATGAAGAACAGCTGATGCTGACCAAAGATTTCCTCAACCTCTCTGATTATACACATCAGACGCGCCGGAGTCCCCGCAGGGTTTGGGTCACCGTATTGATTGCGGCCATTTTGACGGCGCTTCTCTCCGCATGTGGGTATATGATCTATAAGTATTATCTTAATCCATATCACCCCGAAGAAGAACTGCACTATACCGGACTGACGCTCGGTGACATGAAGCCCTATGAGCAGAACTTCACCCACACCTCGCTGGTGATTAATTGCAATACCGACCCAGAGGCAACGGATATTGTCATGCGATTTGGCTGGTTGCCAGAGGGCGCGCCGGAACCAAGGGCAGATTATTCTTTCTTGGATACCATGAGTTTTTTTCAGGATCATACTCTATATAACGGTTGGGTTCAGCGGCCGTTGGCGCAAATCCTTGAGGATGCAGGTATGACCGAAGAAGAAGCCGCAACCTGGTACTGCGGTTATCATTGGGATGCGCCAGAAGGCGTAAAGCTGGATATTAGAATCTTTGATGGGGCCGATCTCTACCGCAAGGATCTGCTTCTAGGCGCATATCAAGACATGGACGCTTCGGTCGTAAATCACGATGTACGCGATGGCTTTGAGCTTCTGGAAGTCCAGGTAGACTATCGGGCATTCTGTGATCGACTTGATGAAAAGAACGGCGGCCAAACTCCAGCCGGGTATCTAATTTCGAACTATCTGTTTTTATATGAACCTGAGCAGCAGTACCTAATCTTTGTCGCGGGCAGTGACAGCGCATTTCCCTTTGAAACGCTTGAAAAAATAGCTTTTCATGTGGAAACAAGAGAAACAGAGCTATTGTCCTATCCAAACTATGAGGATATTGGATTCCTCTTCTTGGAGCTGGGCACCGGCTGATTAAAAGAAAGGGCACAAATGAATAAACGAGTTATCTCATTGATGTTGGCATTGATGCTAGTTTGTAGCCTGTGCGCTTGCGGAACTAGCAACGATACAGGAGATTTGGAAGCGGAGGTGTTAAGTAGCGAAACTGTTCCAGGATATCAGGCTATGGAGCTTGACTTTCCAGACTGGTTTCGTGAGGGACAGTCTACGGGCTGGGATACTTGCGGAGACAATTTTTGGATGACTGGAGAAACAGAAGACGGTGCTCCTGTCCTGGTAAGCTACGACACCTTGATCGGGCAGTGGCAACGCTACGATTTGGATACCGCTGACGCCAGAAACCCCTGGTGCGGAAACCTTACTGTAACAGAGGATGCCTTTTGGATCCTGATTAACGAGCAAACGAGTTGGGAAGATGCAAGCAGCGGAAAGTTTCTGGAAAACCTTGGACATTATATTCTGTGGGGTAGCCGAGAGGACGGAGAAATGCGTTGCACACGCATTCCCTTTGAAGGCAGCAGCAGCAACAACGAGACAAGTAGCATGAGCCTTCTCGGGCTTGATAGAGAGAAAGCTCTCTTGACTACACCTGAAACCTGCTATCTCATTGACCCTAAGCTAAGTGTTTTAGATCAGCCAAATGTTTCCGACCTGGGCGGTCTTCCTCGATTCCGGGTAAACGATCAATTATACTTAATGACCGAGGAAGGCGCTGCACCGCTAGACTTGGAAACATTTCAGCTCGGACAAGCCTTTGAGTTGAACGCAAGCCATGTTTATTCCAGCAACGACGGGCATTTCCTTTATGACAAGCAAAACAGGCTCATTGAAGTAAATCCGGCAACAGGCAATGAGACGGAGCGTTTTGATTGGATGGATGTTGCTCTGAGCTACAGCAGTATGGGCAGTCCCTTTGGGCTTGAGAACTCAAAGGGCGAACTCTTTTACATCACATCGAATGGTCTTGTCAAAGTTTCACCCGCTATGGTTCCGGTCAAAAAAGTTTTGACTCTTGCCTGCTTTGGAGATACCGGAGCGGAGAGTTACGAGTATTTTCAACAAGCCGGTGCGCCTCCCTATTCCATGAGCTTAAAGCTTCGGGATTCGATCATTCGTTTTAACAACAGCGACCCAGAATACCGCATTGAAATCCAGCCCCTACTGTACAACAACGAAAGTGAGCGCGATCGTCTGCTGATTGAGCTTGCCACCTCCGAGGATATTGACATTTTGGACACAAGTTTTTTGCCTGACGGCGCGCTGGACGCTGGTCTCCTTGCAGACATGCTACCCATGATCGATGCTGACGAAACCATCAGCCGTGAGGACTTTATTCCCTCGCTGCTTCAGGCCATGATGAAGCATGGCGGACTCTATGAATACACCGACAAATTTACGCTGGTGACGCTGCTGGCACGTCCTGAGATGTTCCCCGGACGAGAAAGCTGGACCGTCAATCAAATCGAAGAATTAATTGCTCAGCACCCTGAATATGCTCCGCTTTGGCAAAGCATGAACAGAGAAATGATTGTGACTGTTGTAAGCTGGGCAGCAACGGCAGAGTTTATTGATTGGGAAAACGCATGCTGCTCTTTTGACAGCCGTGCATTTCAGGATTGGCTTCGTCTGCTCAAAGAACTTCTGGATGATAAAAGTCCGCAAGATGAAGAAAAACTCATGGCTTTTTGCTATGATTTTGCCTCGGATGCCGGTTTCAGCTCCCGCTACCCATTTCAAAGCGATTATGCTGTCGCTGGTTTTCCGAGCACGGAAGGAACGGGGAGCTTTTTGCTGAAGTTAGGAAGCAGTGCGGGAGAGAGCCGGAGCACCGTCGGACAGAATACCCGAATCGGTATTATGGCTTCCAGCAAGCATCAAGAGGGCGCATGGCGCTTTGTCCGAACACTAATGATGAGCGAAAGCGAAGAAGATCAATCGATCTCCTTTGGCATTCCTGCGTCCCGGGAACGGTTTGAACGGGTTATCGACTCATCGCTTTCCAATAATGGAGAATTCCAGGGACTTGCCATGTTCAATGCCGACGACGCTCAACGCCTGCGTGAACAGGTCTACGGTGCCACAAAGCTAATCCATACAGACAAGCAGATTCTGCTGGTGATGCAGTCCGAAATCAACGCTTTTCTTGATGGACAGAAGTCTGCCGAGGAAGCCGCAAAACAGATTCAAAGTCGTTTGAGTCTGTATTTGGCAGAACAATATAGTTGACCAATGTCCAAGCGGGAGCGACGAATCGCTCCCGCTTGTTGCATCGTTACATCATTTGTTTTCCCACAAAACCAGATCACCAAGGACGATCTGCTGTACATCGGTAATGTCAATCGCGCGCGGCCATCCGGTATACAGGCTGACCACACCATCTTCATAGCGGGCGCTCAGCGCACCATTGGTAACCATGCTGCTGCCGTCGGAAAAGATGATCCGCGCGTTCATACAGATGCGGTCTTCCACCCGCAGCCAGGCTTTCTGCAGTTCAAGATCGCTGCCCGTATAAACAGCTTCAGCCGCCGGATAGCGAAGATGCCAGACACTGCTGACCGGTGTGAGCTCCAGACCGATCAGCTCGACCTCCTTGCCGCTTTCATCGTCTTTCCAGCTTACGCTTCCGAATTCGAAGCTGCGGCGATCCTCGTCTGTCGGCGTCAGCGAAACGCTGCCAAAGCTCCTTGTGGCGATATAGTCCTCAGCCAGAAACAACTCAAGCTCGGCTGTGTCCGAGCCGCAGTCTTCCAGAAAGGCAGCCAGCGATTCTGAGAGAACATGGCAGCAAAGCGTCAGCGTCTGTGTCTCGGCATCATAGGCATCCCGCTGAACGAGGGCCCGGAGCGCCTCCGGTGTGTGTGCTGAGCTGCCCGGTCTGATCCAGGGATCGGCAAAGCCTTTCAGATCTGAGCCCACGATCTGCCAGCGGAAAGAGATTGGCTGCTCAGGGTAACCCGCAATCTCTTCCTCCGTTACCGGGGACACATTGACATAGACCTCCTGAAACTCTCCATCGTTGATGGTCGAGAGCAGCACGACGCCAGGCGTAGATTCATCGGGGGTCTCATATTCCACATAGCTTTCCGTTTGGTGCTCGTTCAGATTCCTCTCTGCGCGCAGCTCCTGCTGCCGCGCCGCGTGGATGCTGCTGATCGCATAGGCAACGATGCCAAGAGAAAGAAGCAGCGCAGCGACAAAGGCGAAGGGTATGACCCGTCTGGAACGGATATGCACGATTTCTTTCTTCGGCTTGGCTGCTTTGCTTTCTGCTTCGATTTCGGCCAGCACCCGCGCTTTGACGCGCTCGGTCAGTTCTCTTTCTTCTTTTCCGATCATGAGTTCCTCCGCAGAGCAGTTTTCCACCAGATCAGCAATACTCAGCTTCATAGCAAAGCCCCCTTTCCACCAAACGTGTTTTCAGCTTTTCCCGACCCCGGGAGAGCCGGTTCCGGACGATGGACGGCTTTAAGCCCATGGCTGCGGCGATCTCATCGGTCTTTTGATACAGGTAATAGTATCGCAGGAAAATGGAGCGATCCGGCTCTCCGAGAGAGTCTACCGCCTCCTTTGTCGCCTGAATGGCCTCCTGCCGTACGGCCTCGGTTTCGGGTCCATCCGCGATCAGCTCCAGGGCATCATCCTCCAACGGAAGATTCAGATGCAGCGCGCGGAGCTTATCTTTGGCGCGGTTTCGTGTCACGGCGGCGAGCCAGGGGCGGAGCTTGCCGTCTTCTATATCAGCGGCATTCTTCCAAAGAGATAAATACACATCGGCTACGACCTCCTCTACATCCTCTTCCTGCAGGGGCGGGTCGATGATATTCCTCACGATGGCAGCGACATATGGAGTATACAACTTCATGATCTCGCCCAAGGCTGCGCTCTCTCCATTTTGTAAGCGCCGCAGTAGCCTTGCTTCTTTCAACTTGAGATTCCCTCTTTCTATATGATCTCTCACTATTAAGAACGCGCGCACCCGGCAGTTTGTCGCACAGGAAAAATAAAAATTTTTCGTGCGACAAAGCATTCTGATGCCGCGTTCTTATGCGTGAAAGGAGGTCGTAAACATGACCAGAAAGATCCTATGTCTGATTCTTTCGCTTTCCATGATACTCTCATTGGCCGCCTGCGGCAAGCGGAGCGAGAAGCCAGTCGCGGCAAACTCTGGTGAAACCGCTCCGGCAGCGGCGGAAGAAACCGAGCGCCCTGCGCCTTTGCCGGAGGAAGAAAAAACCGTCATCACGCTGGCGACCGCTTATATGGACGGGCCGCTGTACACCATGATCCGGCAGTTCAACGAGCAATGCCCTGACTGCCGGGTGGAAACCCGCGTATACGAATTCGGGTCCTGGGACAAGCTGCGCGTGGAGATTATGGCCGGGCAGGGACCGGATATGATCGACACGGTTTCTCTCGCGCTGGGCGGAGAGCAGTCGCTGTATCTGGAAGATTTGTTACCTTTTATGGAACGCGACCCGGAGCTTTCCGCAGATGACTTCATCCCCGCCGTACTGGAGGCCATGATGGAGGACGGCAAGCTCTATACGCTCACGCCATCTTTCTTCCTCAGTGCGGTACTGGATTATGATGGCGCGGCACAGTCGGGCTTGAGCTTTGAGGATTATGAAAGAGCTCTTGGCCCGGCCCCTGATGTGGACGACATTTTTCCGGTTCCCAGTGCTATGCAGAACTTCCGTGAGGCTTTCCCGGTGATCGAAAACGACGTGGTGAACGGAAATGAAGTGGATACAGCGGTTCTGAGAGGATGGCTTCAGTTTTGCAAGGACGCGCCGGGGCTGGGTGTCCGGCACGAAGAGATCGGCGCCTGCGGACGGCTTCCGGCCATTCGCACCTATATCTCCGATGACGCCGAGCTGGTCGGCTGGCCCGCGCAGAAAAGCAGCGGCTTTTATGTCATGCAGGGAGCGGGTTTCTTTAACACCGGTATGCTGGCTGACAGCACGCACAAGGAGGAAGCCTGGCGCTTCATGCGCTACGCTCTCTTCGCCTATTACGGCGACATCTTTGGCCGGGACGCGCCGGATGGCTTCAACGATTTCCCCGTGCTGAAGGATCGCTTCGAGGCACATCTGCAAAAGGGACTGGAAGACACGGACAATCCGATCACCGAGCAGGACGCACAGCGCCTGCGGGAAATCGTCTATGGGATCGACGTTTCTAGCTTCAAACACGAAGGACTTCTGACCGTATTATTGCCGCTGGCCGAAGCCTACTTTTCAGGACAGCGCAATCTGGATGAGACGGTCATGCAGATGGAGTCGAAGATCCGGCTGTATGTGGCCGAGCATGACTGAAGCGACAGATGATTTGTAACCAAAGCACGAAAAAAGCGTTTATAGAAGTGAAGGAGTTTCTGCTATGAGCAAAAAACTGATTTGCATGCTTCTTGCATACCTGATGATACTCTCCCTTTCCGCCTGCGGCAAGCAGACGGAACAGCCTGCCGAACTGGTCGTCGAGGGGAACGCCGTTCCCGGCTACATCCCCTCAGAAATCTCCGTCCCCAAAGAGCTCGGCAGGGTAAACAGCGAATGGGATGCGCAAGGAGACACGCTGTTCCTCTCCGGCTATACGGGCGAAGCCCTGATCGGCTGCTATGATACCGTAAACGACGATTGGACGCTGCTTACCTATGACAGCAACGCGATCCCCGGTTCCGTTGCGCTGCGTGGTCTGTCCGTCTCGGGCAATGCGGTCTGGGCGCTGTTGGAGAGCCGAACCGAGCAGTCGATGGAGTCTCAATATTGGATGTACTTCTGCGACAGAACGCAGGGCAGCACCGGCAGCGTACAGGTGATCCCATTTTCGGGTGGCGAGTCAACAGAGGCTTCCGGTCTGTATTTTTCGGGAATCCTTGCTTTAGATGAAAACCGGGCGATCCTCTGCGCCGGTGAACAGGGCTATGTCGTAGACCGAGAGATGAATCTGCAGCAGAAGTTGGATCTGCAGGGCACCGTCTTTCAAAGCAGCCTACGCTCCGGAACGGAGCGCCTGTATCACACGGGGCACATGGAAGGGCAGAACTATGTCGTGGGCACCTGCAGCTTTTCCCCTGAAACCCTGAGCTTCAGTCCCGCGCGGGAGCTGGAGTTTGCAGGCAGCTTTTTCAGTGAAAACGGCCGCTGGCTCAACAGCGTGGATGGTACGGTCTGTGAGATCGACCCGGAGAGCGGTGCGGTAAAGGAACGGCTTTTCCGCTGGATCGACGTGGCATTGAGCTATGCCAGCAAGGGTGGGTATGCGCTGTTTGAAAACAGCGCCGGGGACTTTTTCTATCCTGTCATGGATGGAAAATCCGTGATCAAAGTTACGCAAGGAATGATCAAGGAGCGGCAGACGCTCGTTCTGGGCAGCTTTGGCGGTGCGCAGGCTGGCTTTTTGATAGATCCGGAAACCGGCATTTCCCGTGACCTGCTGGACGCCGTGATCCGCTTCAACAATACGAATCCCGACTACAAGGTGGAGATCCGGAAGCTCGATTTCGACGCTGAAGGACAGCGAGACAAGCGCCTCATTGAGCTTGCCACAGGCAGCGGCATCGACATTCTGGACACCGCCGGACTGCCGGAGCTCAGTCTGGACAGTGGCCTGCTCCTGGATATGCTTCCGTATCTTGATGCAGACCCTGACCTGAGCCGGGAGGATTTCATTCAGCCCCTGCTGAACGCCATGCTGAAAAACGGCGGGCTCTATGAACTGACTGCGCGGGTCACTCTCATCGGCTTTGCCGCGCACCCGGATCGCTTCCCAGGACGCGACGCCTGGACGGTGGAGGAAGCGACAGAGCAGATGCGGGAAATGCCGGACAACTGGCAGCTTTTCCCCTCATGGCAGGACCGGGAGGTTCTTCTGGACATGCTGGCCAAGATGGCCACGGCGGAGTTCGTGGATTGGGAAAACGGCAGCAGTTCCTTCGACAGCCCGGAATTCAAGGCATGGTTGCAGCTCGTGAAGGACGCGCCTTACAGTGCCGAATATACTGAAGATCCGCAGCTTCTCTATATGAGCTGGGATCTTGCCGCGAACACCGGGGCGACGATCCGCATGGCGCTGCAGGACGATTACGTTTATTGCGGCTTCCCCGGCACGAGCGGCAGCGGCTGTTATTTCATCCAGCTCGGAACCGGCCCGGATCAATTTCGGACAACGGCAGGCGCGGCGACGCGCCTCGGCATTATGGCTTCCTCTCAGCACCCGAACGGCGCGTGGCAGCTCATCCGTCTGCTGCTGACAAACGCCGCGGAGAGTGATATCATGAACGGAATTCCCGTGCTGCAAAGCAGCTTTGAGGCCGCTTTGCAGGCAAGCATCTCGGATCAGATCGTGCAGGGCTTTGATAACTTCAACGCCGACGACGCGCAAAGACTGCGGGAGCTTGTGTATGCGACGGACAAGCTGGTGCGCTGCGACGAAACGCTGCTTGACATGATCAAAACGAACGCGCGGGCCTACTTCGGCGGCCAGATCAGCCTTGACGAGGCAGCCGACCGTATCCAAAGCAGCGCAAGGCTCTACGTCGCCGAACAGGGCTGAGCCGTTAAGAAAGCTTAAGAGACAGTCTCGTGCCAGATATGGTAAAATACAGCAGAAAAAGGGGTGAAGGTATGGCTTCTTTGAAACACTATTTGCAGATCGGCGGGAAATACGGCCTCCTTTCTCTGCTGCTGTCCGGACTGCTTTATGTTCTTTTTGTGCTGCGGCCTTGGAAAAAGCGAGAACTGGATAAGTCTTTTCGAATCAAGTGGTTTTTGACACTGTGGTATCTTTGCATTCTGGCACTTGTTGTGTTCGGCAACCGCTCGCCTTTGATTCATGCAAGTAATATACATCCGTTTGAAGCGCTCCATGAGGCCCTTACCAGCGCTGACAGGCATGCGGCAATCCAGCTAGCCCTCAATATTCTTGCCTTTGTTCCGCTTGGATTGCTTCTCGTTTGGCACGCGCAGGGCATAAAGAAGGGAAAGCGGCTCTATTTGCTGGCGATTCTGTTTCCTTCGCTGATCGAATGCACACAGTACGTTGCACGGCTTGGCGCGATGGACATCGACGACCTGCTCGCAAACAGCCTCGGTGCGATCTGGGGATTATGCCTCGGAGAGTGCTATACAAACCTCAAGAGCCGAAAGCCGGTGCTGACTTCAGCCTTCGCAGCGATACTGCCTGTAGCTGTCCTTGCTGCCGGACTGCTATGGCTGTCTGCGCGCCCCTATGGATTCGTGCGGCAGGATTTCCCTGACCATACACACGGGAAGCCGCAGGAGGTTAAGCTTGAGGCACTGGACGGGCAGCTGCCCGCGAGCGTGACCGTCTATCAGCTTTTCAGCCCGCCGAGAAGCGAGGCAGAAGCGACTGCCGATCGCCTGCTTGAAGCGCTCGGCCGGGCAAGGAAAGCGGACTCTTCGGATGCCTATGACGATCTTGCGGTCTACCGGGCTGAAGGCTCTAACGAGTACCTTTGGTACTATTACACCGGTCAGTTTGATCTGTACATTCCGAACGGGCTGCCTACAGAGGGGACCGCAGCAGATACGGCTTTGCAGGTACTGGAACATGCGGGTTATTCGTTCCCGGAGCCAAGTGAAGTGGGAGAAAACAGTCTTGTCTGGCACTTCGTCCCATCAAGCGGCATGCTCTATGATGGGATGATCCAGGTAACAAGCGGTGCAGACAGCATCACTAAGATATCAATGAAGGTCAACGCTCTCCAGCGTGGCTCGGACTGTGCTGCCTTGGATACAGCAGGGCTGGAAAAAGCGCTGCGACAAGGTCGCTTCTCTATCCTGGATGGAACATATGCTGCGCAGATCCGTCAGCTCGAATGTCGGAGTGCTGAACTCACATGGAGCATTGACGGGAAAGGCTATTATCATCCACTTCTTCGGATTGACTGCCTGATCGACGGGGAGCCGAGCCAAATCCTCGCCCCGGCCTTTTGAAAGGAATGATTTTGCTTGGATACCATGCTTTGCTCAACCAACAGCTTACGACACAGAGATATCACACTTGATCCACTCAGGCAAAGATGCACTCTTCGCGGAGAGCCTGTCCCTCTGACCAACACGGAGTTTGCCATTCTCCGCTTTCTTATGGAAAACAGAGGGCGTGTTGTGCCCGCGCAGGAGCTGTCTGACGCAGTCTGGCAAGACGAGGTATCCATCGGACGCAACGACTGCTTGGCGGTTCACGTCCGGCATATCCGGGAAAAGCTGCACGACCACAAGCCCTTTGCCATGGTCAAAACCGCCTGGGGCAAAGGCTATTGGGTAGAATGAAAGAAGGGTGCAAATCGAGTGAAATATATGCACTTCAAGGCTTCCTGTTCCTATGCTGCGTTAGCGAATCTGCTGGAAATGCAGGGCTATGATACCGAAGATACTATCATTGCGTTGGAAATGGAGCTTCCGAAACTGTTTTCCAAAGAAGACGGCGCTTTCCTTTCGGGGCCTATGCTGCAGGGAGCAAAATGGTTTAATCTCTGGCTCCTACCGCATGGTTTTACCATGATGGAAGCATCAATCAGCAAAAGCTCACTTTGTCAGGAGCTCATTAGCGGTGGGCCAGCCATGCTTGGGATTCGTACACCGTATGGAAAACACGCGGTTGTATTTACAGGATATGACGGTGAATTTCATTTTCTAAATCCCACATACAAAGACAGCGGAGAGAAAACGGAACTATTATTGGATGAAGGAGAGCTTCTTGCATCCGTAGATTCAAGGGCAGCGGTTGGCAGTGTTCAACCGACGCTCTCGCACTCTGTTGACTTGACTCCCATCAAAGAGATGTCGGCTTTAATTCTTCAGGAAAACGTCGACGCTATTGTCCGGTTCGCAGAGTCGGTGCATCCGCCGGAAGAATATCTCGCCGTCTTGAACACACTGTTCCGCCCGTTGCTTCTCGATGGTATCACAATGATGGAACTGGCAGGCAAGCAAGATTTGGCTGATAAGCTTCGATCCTTGCAAGAGAATCTTATGGGCTTTCTTCGGGGTGATCGCAGCGGAAAGCTCTGTGACGCACTCTCATTGCCCGACCTCCAATTTGCGGCGAAAGACTACATTGCTTTTATCTTGTCATAAGAATCATTACTATGTGCCCGCCACTCTCCGGAGCGGCGGGCTGTTTCTTGTCTCCCGTAAAATTTTTTGCTAAAATTTTTTCATCTCATGAAATATCCACACCCGAATCCATACTTGTAGGGCGAGGCGGAAAGGAAGTGACGAAATTGGAGGACAGACAGATCATCAACCTGTTCTATGAGCGCTCGGAACAGGCCATTGAAGAGCTGGATCGAAAATACGGCGCGGCTGTAAGAAATACGGCAGCCAATATTCTGAGACGCACGCAGGACGTGGAAGAGTGTACGAACGATACCTGGCTGGGAGTATGGAATACGATCCCGCCTCAGAATCCAAATTCCCTGATCAGTTATGTTTGCCGCATCGCCCGCAATCTTGCGTCTGTGAAGTACCGCAGCAACACCGCACGCAAGCGCAACGGTCAATTCGATCTTGTTTTGGATGAGCTGGCGGAGTGTATCCCGTCTTCCGTCAATGTGGAATCGGAGCTTGAGGCAAAGGAGCTCTCCGCTGCAGTCAACCGCTTTTTGGATACCCTCAGCTATGAGGATCGATTTTGCTTTGTGCGGCGCTATTGGTATGCGGATTCCGTTTCAGATATTGCCGAACAAATCAACGGCAACAGCCGCCGGATCTCCGTCCGTCTTTTCCGTACTCGTGAAAGACTATATCGCTATTTGAAAGAGGAGGGTTTGCTGGAATGACACGGGAACAGCTTTGGGACATCATCGGCGATATTGACGATCGGTTTATTGCCGAGGCGGCTCAGTACGATCCCAAACAGCGCAGCCGCTCCCCGGAAAGGATCGGAGTCATGAGCAAAAAGCGTTTGATCACCTTCGCCCTGGCCGCAGCGCTGATCCTGGCGCTGGGCGTTACAGCCTATGCCGTAGGCATGGGTATTCATCGGCAGCGACAGGCTGAAATGAGAGAAAGCTTCGGTATGGAGGGCGGCAGCGCACCGGCCTATGAGGAATATGATGTGCCGGAAGAAAACACCAGCGGCGTCACGCTTCTGTCCGCCATCAATAACGGCGGCAGTCAGCGTATCATCGTAAATGTGGCACCCGTTACAAGAGATGATCTGGCCTTGACCCAGCACCCGGTGATGTTTTCCATCGACGGCGGGCAGACCTGGGAACAGGCCATGACCGCAGGCGATGAAAACAGCGCCTACGACGCAGAAAGTCAGACGCTGACTGTGAGTGTCATGTTTGGCACGGACGGAAAACAGCCCGGCGAAGAAATCACCGTTCTGTTCAATGTCAATGGCTCGCTTGATTTGGGCAGTCTCGCAGTAAAGATCACAGATCCGGATACACGCCTTGTCCAACTCTCGGAGCCGATCGTCCTGACGAACCCTGTCACAGAAAAGCCTGTCACTTTAATCGGCATGGAGCTTCGCGGCAATCAGGCCATCTGGATGCTGGAGACCGAGGACGCAGCCTATTTCTACGGTGACCACAGCAGCGACAGCAAAGCTGATGCAAAGCTCCGCCAGGACAATATCGTCACTTGGATCAATTGGCTGGACGAGCAATTCCGGGCCATGAAGCTGAATTTTACCGACGGTTCAAGCTGCTCCTTCAACGGCCACGAATTCAGCGACGTGAACGGAAACCTGGTTAGCCCACATGTGGACTATGATCGCCTTGCCATTGATGTGTCCCAGGTCGTAAGTATTGAAATGAACGGGCAGACCTACAAAATCCGCTAAATTAAAAACAGCAATTTCTGTCATGCGCAGAGTCCGCGTCAAGCGGGCTCTGCGTTTTTGCACTTGCGTGCTATAATGTAGAAAAATATCGCTTCTTTTGTTAATGTCCGCGCGCGAAACCATAGTACATAAGTGAAGGCGGAAAGAGGTGACAGCCTATGACAGACACGGAGATCATCAACCTGTTCTTTGAGCGCTCAGAACAGGCGATCGAAGAGCTTGCCAAAAAACACGGCAACGCCGTGGCAAGAGTGGCGCGGAATATTCTTGGCAACACCCAGGATGTTGAGGAATGCGTGAACGATACATACCTCGGAGCCTGGAACGCTATCCCGCCCCACAGGCCAAGCCCGTTGCGGACATTTGTATGCAAGATCGCGCGCAATCTTGCGACAATGAAGTATCATTCCAACACAGCTATGATCAGAAACAGCCAGTACGACCTTGCGCTTGATGAATTGGAAGAATATCTTGCTGATAGTAATGGCGTAGAAGAAGCGTATGAAGCGAAAGAACTCGCAGAGGCGATCAACGGCTTTATGGCAACTTTGAATTATTCTGACAGGTTTATCTTTACGAGGCGTTACTGGTATTCCGATCCGGTGCGGGACATTGCCAAAATGGCAGATTCAACCCCCAACAGTGTGACTGTCCGCCTTTTCCGTATTCGAGAAAAACTCAGACGCTATCTTGTGAAGGAGGGATTGCTTGTATGAAGCGGGAATCGATCACTTTGATGCTGAACGGTCTGGCCGACGAATATATCAGCGAAGCGGCGGCCTTTTGCCCGGCGTCCATACAGGAAAGCCCGGAAAGGATCGTCCACATGAATAAGAAACGGATCATTACCTTTGCCCTCGCGGCAGCGCTGATTCTGGCTCTGGGGGCCGTTGCATATGCCACAGATCTCTTCGGCCTGAAAGCACTGCTGATTACAAACGGAAGCTTATCATCTCCCGATAACGTCGACGGCGGCCGCCTGTCAATCACCCAGCCTCAGGCTGTGCCGGAGGAAATGGACAGCGCGATCAGAGAAAAGATCGACAACTCTGCCAAAGCCTGGGCGGAGTGGCGCGCCTGGTGTGAAGAGAACGCACCACGCGAGCCGGAGAGCTGCCGCGCGCCAGAAAATGCGAGTGGTATCATTGAAGAGAAAAACGAAGATGGCACAGTGACCTTTATCTTCCTGAACGGTGAACAAGAGATCGAGCGGCGCATCATCTCTGCCGAGGACTACCAGCTTTTCAAGGAGTATTGGGATCTCAGAGCCCGGGGATTCTCCGGCTACGACTTTAACTATCACATTTATACCAAAGAAATGGCCGATAAGCTGGAAGAGATCGCAGCACGCTATGGCCTGAAACTCCGCCATAAGCAGGAAGTGATGCTTCAGGATTTCGATGAGCAGACGGATTTCTATTCTTTTGAAGAAATAACATCGAAGATCAATGAGATTTGCGCCGGAGGGAAGAGCTTCTTCCGCACCGAGCCCACCGGCTACGACAAGTTCTACTATTTCGACGAGGGGACTTTCGCCGTCAGTTTCTACACCGGCGAGGATCAGAGCTACACCGGAACCAACTGCTATCTCTATAATTCCCCCTATGGCACCCTGTCCAGTGGTTATGAGATCTTCGATGTGGTCAAGGACGCCAACGCTTTTACGGTCAGGAGCCACACCACTCCCGATGGCGCGGAGCTGACCGTCTTGCAGAACGGTACTGAGGCTTTCGCTTACATCTATCTGGATAATTCCTTCGTCACGCTGCACATCTCGCGGGCCGTTGGAATGAGTGACGCGGAAATCGACGCCGTTCTGGACATGGTGGATTTCAGCACGATCCGTTGATCGAAAAAGCAATCATTGACGCCAAGCCCGCCGCCTCCTCCCGGAGCGGCGGGCTGTGTTTTTCTCCGAAAATATGATATAAAAAAAGAAAAACCTGCAACCGCAGCGCCGCAAACGGCAAGTATATGGGTGAGAGCGCTCAACAACAAGGAGAGATAGAACATGGATGATGCCACAATCGTGGATCTTTACTGGCAAAGATCGGAACAGGCCATCCCGGAGACAGCCTCAAAATACGGGCACTACTGCTACAGCGTCGCTCACCGCATCGTCAACAACCGGGAGGATTCGGAGGAATGCGTCAATGACACCTGGCTTGGCGCGTGGAACGCGATTCCGCCGCACCGCCCCGATCCTCTTTCCGTTTTCCTCGGCAAGATTACACGCCGTCTGGCGCTTAGTATCCTTCGCCGCGAAAACCGCATCAAGCGCGGCGGCGGTCAGGTCACGCTGGCTTTTGAGGAGCTTTCGGACTGTCTGCCGGACGAAGGGGCGGATCAAATCGAAGAATCGGCCGCCCTGAGAGAACTGATCCGGGCCTTTCTGGACACGCTGACGAAATCGGAGAGGGATGTGTTTCTGGCCCGCTATTGGGCTTTTGCGTCCGTCGAAGAGATCAGCAAGCATACCGGTTTTTCAGCCAGTAAAATCAAGACCATGCTCTATCGTACCCGACAAAGATTCAACGTATTTCTTGCCAGGGAGGGCTATGACTATGACAAGGCTTGATTTTCTGACGAACCTGAACGACGCGCAGGACGAATATCTGCGGAGCATGGAAGACATGCTTCAAGGCAGAGTGACGACAAAGCATCTGCAAGCGAAACGCATCATCACCTTTGCCCTCGCTGCCGCGCTGATCCTCGGCCTGAGCGCCGTGGCTTATGCCATCGGCATAAGCATCCATCGGAAGCGGCAGGAAAAGTTGCGTTATGAACTGCAGATTGATGAAAACAATGTGACAGACTATGTGGAGTTTGCGGTGCCGGAGGAGGGTGCTGCGGAAGGCGGCCTAACGCTCCTGTCCACCATGAATAACGGCGACTATCAAATTATGTTTTTCAACATCAGCCCCGTTTCAGAAGACATGATTGCCTGTTTGGATCGTGAAAATCTGAGAGACAGGGAGAACCGGGATGATCGTGTGTTCTGGCCCTATCTTTATGTGGACGGGGAATACTATGGCATTCTTGTCAATCTGCTTACACTCTATCGGGATGAGTACGATCCCGAAACACAAACGCTGACGCTTCGCGCTTCGCTGCCGAACATAAAGTTCAGAGACAATGAAGCAGTGGAAATCCGTGTTGCGCTGGGCTATACAGATAATAATGCGCAGATCCATGAAAGCGCGAGCTACGGCCCAGTTTCCATCCCCTTAACACAGCAACGCGTAATAAGCGTTCGGTTCCCAGAGCCGGTTCCTTTTGAAAACCCTGAGACCGGAGGCGCGGGTCAGATTATCGGGGCGGATATTTATGCCGAAGGTATCACATGGCTCGTCACGCACGACGACATGGAAAGCGTTTACCCCGTTGCATCACAAGATGACCTTCGCTGGCTCCCATGGGCAAGAGCAAGGGACAAGCTCGAACTGGAGGCGCAGCTCCATTTCACCAACGGAAGTGTTCGAACCAATTTGGCTGCAGATCGGTCGGAATATTGGAACGGAACGGTCTATGATGTGTATCTGTTCAAAAACGGCACGATCAATCTTGATCAGGTGGTCAGCATCACCGTAGGTGGAAAGACCTTTGAAATAGGCTAAGTAGCGCAGTTAACGTCACAATCGCCCGCCGCTCACCATGAACGGCGGGTTTTGCATTCTTTGAAAAACCCTTGACAGGCGAGACTACAAGCTGTAGTATAAAGGCGGACTACAAAATGTAGTCCGAAAGGAGCGACACCTATGGCCGATATCCAATTGGGCATCATTGAAAGCCGTTTTGCGGATTTGATCTGGGCAAATGAGCCTGTCACTTCTACGGAGCTTGTCAATTTAGCAGAAAAAGCATTTAGTTGGAAGCGCACGACGACGCATACCGTCATCAAGCGCCTGTGCGATAAGGGACTGTTCGTGAATAACAAGGGGACGGTTACTTCCCTTATCTCGAGAGAACAGTTTTACGCGCTGCAGTCGAGGCAGTTCGTGGAGGATTCCTTTGATGGGTCGCTGCCCGCGTTCATCGCGGCTTTTACCAAAAACGGAAGACTGTCTGCGGAGGAAGCGGCTGCGATCCGCAGGATGATCGACGAAGCGGAGGACAAATGATGGAAGCCGTATTCATAAAAGTTTTGAATATGAGCATCTCCGCAGGATGGCTGATCCTCGCGGTCATGCTGTTGCGCCTTCTTCTGAAGAAAGCACCGAAATGGATCTCCGTCGTACTCTGGGGTCTCGTGGGCTTGCGGCTTGTATTCCCGTTTTCTTTGCAGTCGGTTCTCAGCTTGATCCCGAGCGCAGAGGTGATCAGCCCGTCGATCGGCTACGCCCAGCATCCCGAGATCAACAGCGGCGTTTCCGTCATTGACAACGCGGTCAATCCGACGCTCGGAACCTCCCTGGCCGCGACTCCCATGAACAGCGTGAATCCCATGCAAATCGTTCTGTATCTGGGCGGCCTTGTATGGGTAGGTGGCATAGTTATCCTTCTTTTATACGGGCTTATCAGCTATCTCCGCCTGCGTCGTAAGGTTACGGAAGCGATCCCGTATGAGAAAAACACTTGGCTTTGCGATCAAGTGAAAACGCCGTTCATTTTGGGCGTGTTCCGTCCGCGAATCTATCTGCCCTCCGGCTTGAACGAAAAAGAAACCGCCTACGTTCTGGCCCATGAGCGCTCCCATCTGAAGCGAAAAGACCACCTTTGGAAGCCACTCGGTTTTCTTCTTCTCACCGTGTATTGTTTTAATCCTCTGGTCTGGGTCGCCTACATCCTGCTTTGCCGGGATATTGAAGCGGCTTGCGACGAGAAAGTAATCTCCGACATGGCAATGGCTGAAAAGAAAGCCTATGCCAACGCGCTTGTCTCGTGCAGCATGCAGCGGCGGCTGATCCTGGCCTGCCCGCTTGCTTTCGGGGAAGTCGGCGTGAAGGAGCGGGTGAAGGGCGTGCTGAATTATAGAAAGCCCGCGTTCTGGATAATCGTCGCGGCGCTGATTGCCTGTGCGGTCATTGCGGTCTGCTTCCTGACGAACCCGAAGGACGACGGCCCGGACCTTTCCTTCCTAAACTACAAAAACGCGATCACTCTGATCGGGCAGAACGACACCGCGCCCTACGCCAATCTGTACCCGGCAGACTCTGACGGCGTTCAGCCCGGCGTCGCGGACAGCAAGGCGCTGGCGCAGTTTTTGGAGAGCGCGGAATGGACGAAGCGGCGTGCGCCGTCGTCGTCTCCCGAACCGCGCGGCTATCTTGAGTTCGTGATCGAGGACGATTACCGGATCATCGTTTATCAGTCCGAGCGCCTCGCCGCCGTCCGCTTCGGCAACGATATACGATATTACCGCACTGGCGCCGGGGACTATGAGGCGGCGCTGGCGACCTTCATCCCCGCCCCCTCCACGGAGCCGGATCGCAGGCCGGAGCAGACTTTCGATACCGAACTCATTCTCTCCGATCCTCTGAGCTTTCTTCTCAGCTTCTCCAATGCTGAAATTGTCACTCTGATTGACAATACAGGCCGTTCTTACGAGAAATCCGGCAAGAGCTTTCATGAAATCATTAGTTCACAGACATGGACTGCACAGGCCATTCAAGGGTTTACGACAGTTGAGCCATCGCGGCAGATATACCTGCGCGGAGATGACTATTGGTGTCTGAGCTTTGAGCAAACTGCCCCGGATTCAGAAATGAACTGCTATGCACACAATTTGCTATCTTCCCAGTCAATGGTGGTTTCCTTCGACTGCGGCAAAAACCTGATGGACGAACTGATGGCCTGGGCGACATACGAAGCGGGAAAGCCGGTAGAAACAGGCTTGACTGCGGACGATGAAATAAGGATTGAACAGATGTTCAGCGAATTGGATGAGGCCAATCAGAACAGCGGATCTGTACCGCTATCTCTGACACGCTGGGCGGATCAGGACCCCGGTGGAGTCGTTCGACTGTGTGAATTGATCGGCCAATACGCAGAAACACACCGCTTGGACTGCGGGCAAATCGAGAAACTGCTTCCGCTGATCCACGACCTCGACGGTGCCAATGCCGAGGCTTTTGCAGCGCTGCTTTCCAAGCTGCACCGGCTCTACCCCGCGCCGTTCGATATAGCTCTGGCCCGCTATGAGGATCAGAGCGGCGATAACAGACCGAATGACCTGTTAAGCTTTGCCGAGTCCGGTTTCTCACTGGATCAAGAGTTGGTCGTTCTCAACCAAATCTACGTGGACCTTGCAAGTGTTGTCCACCTGCAGTGGGGCGAGCAGTATGAACAAATTGCCCCTCGCGTGGCAGATATGCAGCTCCATTTCTTCAGTTCGGAGCTGCCCGATAGCGTCGTTTGGATCGTCGATGGCGCAAGTCCGGTTTGGGCGGTGATTGTCCCCCTTGAGCGTGGAGCGGCGGCGGTGTACTTCGCCGAGAATGGGGTGCCGGTCGCCTTATGGCAAGGGGAGAATGAACGGCCAAAGCTGTCGGTCACCAGCGGAAACATCACTGTCGATCCCTATCCGATTCTGCATTCTGGCGAAACGATTGTGTTGGCGCTTGAGGAACATGCGGACGAGATTCCCACGCTGCGGATGGCCGGCGAACTGCGGGTCCGGATGCCGGAGAACACGATCACACTTGTCTTCTATTTACTCGATGGGAAGACAGGGGAACAGCTGAAGAGCGAAACGCTGTATAACGAAACAAGGCAGCAATCATCGATCGTGTCCGACATTTCGCTGCTTGACGGCCTTGCTCCGGGCAAGTATCTCTGCTATTTCTATTTCGTCCAAGCCTGCATTGTCAACGAAGGCGAAGGGTTGTTTGACCGCCTGGGCGACGATTGCTATTTCTGGCTGGAGATTCCGGAACGATAACATCATGAAAATAGCCCGCCGCTCAATGTTGCGGCGGGCTCTTTTTGCATCTATGTGCTATACTCAGTGAAGAAATAGCAGCTTTTCTTGTAACCCGTCGAAATGCTTTCCGTCTATAGGGATGAGAGCTCTCAAGGAGGTTTTCCCATGGAAGACACTGCAATCATTGATCTGTACTGGCAGCGCTCGGACCAGGCCATATCCGAGACTGACCGGAAGTACGGCAGATACTGCCACCGGATCGCCATGAATATCTGTACAGACAACGAAGATGCGGAGGAATGTGTGAACGACACCTGGTTTCGAGCATGGAATCTGATGCCTACCGAACGCCCTGCAATCCTTTCCGGGTTTTTGGGGACGATCACCCGGCATCTTGCTCTGGATCGCTACCGCGCGAAACATAGTCTCAAGCGTGGAGGCGGTGAGGTTCCTCTGGCGCTGGACGAGCTGAGTGATTGCGTGATGGGCCAGTCAGATCCGGAACGTGAAGTAGAAGCCCGAGAACTGGAAGAAGCCATCGACCGTTTTGTCAATGAGCTGCCGGAGAAGGATCAGATCATCTTTATCTCTCGCTATTGGTTTCTCGCAACCGTCGCGGAGATCGCTAAGAAAAGCGGTTGCACCCAAAGCAAGGTGAAAACCACCCTGTTTCGCCTGCGGAAAAAGCTGCGCGACAGACTACAGGAGGAGGGCTTATGCTGAACGAGGAACTGCTGTTGGATGCCATGCAGGGTATCCGTTTGGAAAACGTAAAAAAGGCAGAGGCTTTTCTCGGGTACGCGGAAGAAGCGACACCTCCATTCCGCGTTCACCGCAAGCTGTGGAGCACCTTGCTTGTTGCGGCGATCATCGTCTCTCTCTTTACCGTGACCGCTTATGCCCTGGGTTGGTTTCAAATGAGCCGCCATGGCAGTAGGGAGACCTATACGGCCACCATCGGCGAGCAGCAGGTCGAGTGGAAGGGAGAATACGCCTTTGAGTTTGAAGGTCCGGAAGAATGCCCGGAGGTACGCTTTCGCGTCACATGGTCGCCGAGCGAGGACTACTGGTATCCTGCGAGCTGGGCCGTCGGCAGGACGAAGCTGGTAGAGGGGCGGGAGATCTACAACGAGGAATTCGGTGTCTATATGCCCTCTTGCGTCGTAGATATCATGTACGCGCCTCAGTTTGTGGATGGCGGTGCCATGATCCTCCTGGGTTTCCAGCCCGGTGAGATCACCCGTGAGACCTGGGGTGACGTAGAGGTCTACAAGTTCCAGGCCACGGCCACCCACGCCATCGACCGGGAGCAAACGCAGTTCCCCACCGGGAACTTTGTGATCCTGTTCCATCCGGAGGAAGGCTGGATCATCGGCGTCCGGGGCTATGACAGTATGGAGAACATCGAAGGGATCGCCCGTGGACTGACAGTGGAGCCAACCGGGAGAACCATCCACAAGAAGGATTTTGACGGCAAATACGACTTTTGTGATATCTACATCGGATAGGAGAAGAATGAGTAAAACAAACAGAATATTGGGTTTTCTGCTGACGCTGGCTATGCTTGCCTCGCTCTGCGCCTGTGGGAAGCTTACATTGGGAGAAGATGCCGAGGTTATTGTGATCGGTGAGCCGCAAATCTCTGCTGAGACAGAACAGGGCTTTATCACTACCGAGTTGCCCATGCCGGAGGGCTATCAAGACTTTGGTGGACTGCAAAGCTTAGGTGACAGTCTGTACCTTCATGCAGAGACGCCAGACGGCGGATTTGCTGTGCTGCGCTATGATACCCTTGCTGACGAGTGGCAAAGCTGGGAACTGGAAACAGGCGATGCAAAGTACCCGCGGATCGAAGCATTCTCCGTGGCAGATGGCGCCGTCTGGGTACGACTGATGGAGGGCTATTCCGATGAGGAAATGGTCAGGCGGGATTTCTCTCGCAAGCTGCATTATTTCCTGATCGTGCTGGATACGCAAAGCGGCGCACAGACCTGCACATGCATCGACTTCTGGAGAAATGGGAATGACAGCGACCCCTATCTGACCGGGCTTGTCGCTCTGGACAAAGAGCGAGCGATCCTGAACGACGACGAGACCGTGCGTCTCATCAACCGGGACGCACAGATACTCGATAAGCTCGATCTGCCGTTGATGGGTTTTACACAATGCATTTGGATCAGCGATGCGCTCTATTTATCCACCTATGACGGGTATTGCCCTTTTGATCCGGACACGCTCCAATGCGGAAAGCCCTTGGAGGGCCTTCTGTGGGAGCCGGTTTACAGCAGTCAGCGGGGCCGCATCCTGGTCACAAAGGAGCGGAAGCTGCAGGAATACGACCCGGGCACCGGAAGCATGAGCCCGATTTTCAACTGGATGGATGTCGCCCTTAATTACGCGAGTCTGCAGGGCTACAGCGCCTACCTCGGGCTGGAGAATTCTAACGGTGACCTATTCTATTTGGCGAACAACAAGCTCACAAAAGTAAGTCCCGGCATGGTGCCGGTGAAGAAGACGCTGACGCTGGGCTGCTTTGCCGATGCCACGGCCCAGGGCTATGAGTACAGCGAAACCGACTACACCTGCCCGGAGGTGCTGCTGGATGCGATCATGCGTTTCAATCAGACGGACCCGGAATACCGCATTGCCATCAAGCCTATGGTGTGGCATGACGAAGCGGAGCGGAACAAGCTGATGATCCAGCTTGCGACAGAGAACGAGATTGATGTGCTGGACACCAGCTTGCTCCCGCCCGGCGCGGTGGATCGGCAGCTTTTGGTCGATCTTCTGCCCTATATCGACGCTGATCCGGATATCAGCCGGGAAGATTTCATTCCCAGTCTCTTTTCCGCGCTGACCGAGAGAGGCGGCCTGTATGAGTACACGGACAAATTCACTCTGCTGACTATACTTGGCGCAGAGCATCTTGGAATCAGCCGGGAGGAATGGACGCCCGAAAAAGCAATAGAAGTGCTCACGCAGGAAGATGGCGCGCCCTACATGACACAGGAGCAAATGATAATACTGTTCTCCTGGGCGGCTACGGCAGAGTTTATGGACCGGAGCAGCGGTACTTGCTGCTTCGACAGCCCCGCCTTTGTCGGCTGGCTGGAGCTGATGAAACGCCTCCCGGTCATTTCACCGGAAGGAGCATCCTTCTTTAGTCCCGGCTGCGACTGGCTGATCTCCTATGACTTTGCTTCCGAGGCAGGCTACCGTCCACGCATGACCTTCAAGGATGAAGCGGCTGTTCTCGGCTTCCCCGGCTCAACGGGTACAGGAACCTACTTCATGAAGCTGTTGCCTGCGGAAGGAATGGGACATAGCGGTCAACTTATGCTGGGAGACGGCATGATGTGGACGTCTGGCTGCAATACGAGCCTTGGCGTTCTGGCCTCCAGTGAAAACAAAGACGGTGCCTGGCGCTTCGTCAAGACCTTTATGCAGGGAGAGGACGAGCCGTATCTGACTGATGGTATCCCCGTGTTACGCGCTGGCTTTGAGCGAGCAGTAGAGAATAGTATGCAGCGGCAGCAGAGCAATGTGAACGACTATGAATCCTTTAACGAGAAAGACGCTGCTGTGATGCGCGAGCTGGTCTACGGGACTGATCGACTGGTGATCCGGGACGATGTGGTGATCGACACGCTGAAAACCGAAATCAACGCTTTCCTTGCCGGGAAAGAGAGCGCCGAGGAAGCGGCGAGGCTGATTCAAAGCAAACTGAGCCTTTACATGTCAGAACATTACGGCTGAGGGAGGTGAAGACGTTTATGGACGAACAAGAGAAAAAGACCCTATGGCTGCCGTGCCCGAAATGTGGGACGAAAACGGATATCAAGCTCTATGAGGACACCGTTCTGCTGAATTTCCCGCTTTGTTGCCCGGAATGTGGGAAGGAAACAAAGCTCGGCGTCATCAAATTCAAAATCGTGGTCACAGAAGAATAAAACGAACTGAGCCTGTTGCCCTTGCTGTCGGGCAACAGGCTCTTTTTCGCATTTTCGCTTATTTGTTCCTGTGGGATCGCCAGATGAAAAACTGAATCAAAAGCGCAAGGACACAGGGAATCAGGAAAACCAGGATCTCCGTGGTGAGCGGGACTCCCTCGCGCACGGACGCGGGATAGTTGATCGCCGCGATGGTCAGAAACAGGCAAATCGTGTAGACGAAGCGCACGGTCAGCGATTGCCGCCGCGCTTCCTTGCCGGGCAATGTGCTGTCAAAATAGACGACCATGGCACATTCTACAAATCCCAGGACGACCAGCAATAGATTCAAGGGGCGTTCCGGGTGAAACAGGAAGGGACTGATCACGAGCAGCACACCAATGATGCTGTTGAGCTGAAGGAAAACGGAAAGGCCGATCAACTTTCGCATACTGATCGACTCCATCAGCAACTGTTCCGCAGTTTGCTGCTGATCCTCAGCGTCAATTCTTCGACCGGACAACAGCTCCGGGATGCTGATCTCCAACTCTTTGCATAGCGGCTCAAACAGCGCGACATCCGGCATAGAGTGTCCTTTTTCCCACTTGGAAACCGCCTTATTGGTGACGCCCAGCTGATCGGCCAGCTCCTGCTGCGTCATACCGCGAGTCTTTCGCTGTTCCTGTATGAATTGTCCGATCCGTTGTTGATCCATTGCGTTGCCCTCCTGTATTGCAACACGATTATACCGCCAACGGGAGCAAAAAGGCAATCCACCGTTGGTAGACTGACTCTTTTCGATGTTTTTTTCTTGCTCTTTATGAAGCAACGCAGGAACGGATCAACCGCTCCTGCGTTTGACTATGTGCGATTGCTTAATGTAAGCAGCGCTTGACAAAGCGAAGTTGCTCTGATAAACCATGTGATGAAAGCAAAGATGAAAGGATCGCTCAGCCATGTTCATCACGAGTGAACAGCTTAACAAAAGAATACTTACTATCAGCGAAGAGATTGCCACAAAGAGCAGTGGAAAGCTCAAATATGAAGAATTCGTCGCCTGCCCGTGCTATGGACAAATCGTGCTCCGCTTTTCACTGGCAGATGATTCGTTCAGCATTAGCGACATCGATCAGTATGAAAACATAATGCGTGCTTGCGCTGGTGATGAGTTCCTGGTCGATTTTATGGGTAATGTCTACCGAAGCTGCGGAGTGGATTATGGAAGAATAGACGAACTATTATCAATTTGCTCTGATCGCTACGGAAACGAAGCTATAGTGCCTTCACCCTATGCGGATCTGCTGCAAGAGGACGCAAAAGAATTGCTTGATCTCTGCGGCCTCCCCACAGATTACCCGGTTTGGGAAATCCAGCTTGAGGAATGCATCAGACTGCTGCTTATGGGTGAAGAAAAGAAAGAAATGGGCTCTTTTCGTAAAGGAAAAACCGATATACAAGTGAGTTCAGTAAACGCTGGGCTTTGTAATGGACTGATGAGAGCCACTTTTCATGCAAAAAATTGCGGCGTTTCACTCGCAAGGGTTTTGCTTGAAGTTCAGAAAGCAAAATGATTGTTATCGCAGATATGGCAACGCAGGAACGGATATCCGCTCCTGCGTTTTTGTTCGTTATCGAAACTGCGTAAAGTCTATATTCCACGCGATAGCCTGAAGAGAGTACACGCTTGGATTGTTCGGGATGATCAGGACGTAGGCCGTCGGCGTCTCGTAGACGATATACGGCATGGAGTATTTGTCCGTACCGCCGAGGGCACAGCAGACCACCCCGGCGGTGGAAAAGGGCAGCGCCGTCTCCCGTACGAAGGAGGCCGGCAGCCCCAGCGACGCGGCGGCCTCCGCCTCCTTCTGAAGCTGCTCGCTGTCAGAGCCATAGACATAGGCGTTTCGCTCCTCAAAGGAGCAGTCGATATGCTCCGATGTGATCAGGCGCCGATACGCTTCGATCGCCGCCTCGTTTGCCATGGCGTACTGCTTTGCTTTGTCCCTGCCAAGGGTGTCGATCAGTCTGCGGTAGATCAGCCCGTGCTGGGAAGTGATCTTCGCTGTTGTATTCCGGGTCTGACCGCTTGCGATCCGATTGGCTTCCAGAACCACGACCTGACGCCCGGCCTTCTGAAGCGCGGAGGCAGTCAAGAGCCCTGCGATCCCCGCGCCGATGACGGCGATTCCCGCCTGGATATCGCCGAACAGCTGCTCTCGTTCTTTGAAACAGCAGCTCTCAGACCAGATCGATTCCATCACAGATCCTCACGGTCAGCGGCGGTGAGATCATTTTCTAAATTGTCCCGCGCCAGATCGGTGTCGATGACGGGATACACATCCGATGGGATGGGCTTGTCTGTGTGATAGACCTTTTGGCCCGAGCCCTTGGTACCGCTGATGATGGGTTTTGCTTTTTCTTTTGACTGCTTTGCCGCTCCCTGCAGCTCCGGGACGGGGGCAAGCTCATTGCGGGGCTGTGTGTGCGTCCGGTCAGGACGCTTCATGCCTTTCTTTGCCATTGTTTTGATCACCTCAGTCCTATCTTTCCCGGTCTTTCAAGCAATACTCGCACTATCGCTGTTTCAAAAAGGGCAAAAAAACAGAGCGGTCAACGACCGCTCTGGACTGTAGGGTCAAGCCCGGATACTGTTTACGAGAGCGCGCATTTCATAAACATCCTTGACGGAGCGTGCCTGCTCGATGATTCGCTGCTGTTCCTGCTGGCTCAGCGCATAAAACCTGTTTCTGGCCGGTTCGTGCCGATCCAGCTCCGCCAGGAAATCCTCGGACGCGTTTGGGACATACCTCATGATCATCACCTCTCGGCTAGTATGCCACCGATGAGGGCACATAAACCATGAATCGAGAAGAAAACACATATAATTCTAAAACCTAATAGATATCAGACAACCTTTGCGGCTGGATTTGTGCCATGAATTCTCTAATATCTTACGACCATATAGGTTTTCTTTATATCCAAGGATGTCCATCATACTAATAACAGCATCCGGTGGAGTAAAGATTTTGCAATTTGCTTTTTGCGCTCCCACGGTTTTCCTTCTTTCTTAAAGGAATAATAAATCAAGGGTCAATCATAAAATGCAGCTTTTATCATGTCTATCCGCGCACTAAGGTTGGCTTCTAAACCTGTTCTCAGAATTGCCTTCTCATTATTCGGCTTCAAGCAATCGTTATTCCTCTACTACTTCGACAACATTCATAAATGACTCTATTGATAATCCTTTACCTATACAGTCAATGACGGTTTTCATGATGTAAGCAAGGTTATGCTCATCATAAGGGCTTCTTAATTGCTTCTCAATTATCTCCGCCCAAGCAATTCCGTCATCTTCAATAGCGTCATAATGGCAAATATATTTGTCTGCCATTATTTTAAGGGCTTCCCTAATGTCACAATTATCTCTGTATGAAAAGAATTGTTCTGCGAGCATGTCATCAATCTTCTGTGCCAAATCATCCCTTTTCATAAGCCGCAGTAAATTTTGCGCAGTATAATTTTTCTTCAATTTCGGACTCTCAATACACATCGCTCGAAGTTGAACTATTATTATGTCCAAATACGTAATGACGTCTATATCCAGGTTGTGGATATCATCAATCTCCGTATACCGTTTATATCTGCGTAATAAAAGCTTATAGTGCATATTGAAATGATCAATATAAGCGAAAAAATCCCGTTCATTCATTTTACATCGATCTCCAATTCACTTTCTTCTGGCGTAATAAATTCTTCGCACATCATTGAAACCTTTATGTTGAAAGCTCCTTTCTGCATTGGAATAACACAGAGGGAATCCGTTGTTTCTGCATATGTATGGAGTATGTCTCGGCTCCAAATCTTTACAGTATTCCCTTTGATTTCGACACTCCAATTTGCCGAGAAGTCACTGGCCACAATGGAAGAACTAAGGTCAAAAGCGCTCACTTTTGGAAAACCTAATCCGGCATAAGAATCGCTCATTAAGCCTAATCATTCTTTGCTGTCTTTTTCTGTAGCCTCTGCCACATCTTCGATCATCGCAGTCACAACGGTATTGAGCTGAGCTGCGTTTTCAGAGGTGATAACGGGGCGGCCAGACTCCTTTTCGATGGCCTTCCGAGCATCCCCGGCCACGCGGCCGCCGCGCCTGGCGACATCCTGGTTCTCGGCCAGTCCCTGAGGATTCCGCGTTTTTGTCAGCTCCGTCGTTGTAGCTTCCGCCAGCATATTGAGCGTCAGTTCCAGGGTGCTCATATTATCGCGGAGGTTTTCTTTTTTCAGCCCTTTCAAACGCTTGTACTGCCGGGTATTCATACCCGACCATGCTCGCGTGATCTCGTCGGTCAGAATCGCATATTCCCGTCCCTGTTCCACACCGTGAGTTTGCCATTCGTCGGTCAGTTCCTTTCGCACACGGATGGACAGCAGCCGCTGATGCACCCAGTCCGGGCTATAACCTTTTTTGAGATAGGTTTCCAGCGCACGGTCGATCGCCTGCTCCGGGTCAATGGTCTCCTCAATCCGTTCTGTACCTACCTGCGCCAGCCACAGCTTGAAAGGCTCGGCCTTGGGCGAAGGGATCGACTGAATAATGCGAAGGAGCTGTTCTGTTGTGGCAACGTCGGTCAGATAGCGCTTGCCATCTTTATGCGATTTTAATTTCAGTTGCTTACAGTTTGTAAGCAACTGGTTGGCGCCTTCCTCTTTAAGCCTCTTTTTCAATACTGCCCAGTATGTACTTGCATTTCGTGCTGTGGCCTGATCAGTTAAAACGCTCACCACATCTACAACAGAGAAATACCATTCCTCGGTCTCTTCATCCCAAACTGTGCGGATAGGCTGATCTTCAAACCTCTGCAGTTTGTCGTTGCTCATAACCTTTACCTCTCAATAGTTCTGCTGTAATTATATAGGTTTCGCACGGTATCGTCAAAGGTTTTATTCTATCCTCTGCCGGTTCTCAATTCCGCTCAGAAATTAGCAGATAGTTGTCAAAAGGTAATTATTTGCTCGGAATACGCATTTTGCGGGAAAATACGTATTCCGAGTACTTTTATCCGTGAGAAATACGCATTTTGAGCAGAATACGTATTCCGGCTGAAATGCGCATTCTGCATGTTTGATATGCCAAGGCTTCCCTGTCCCTCCGCCGAGCGCTGAAATTTGACGTGCTCATCGACATATGCTATAGTTGCCTCAACGGTATCCAGACTGCTATTGAACAGTCACAGTTTCCCGATTGCATAGTCTCTGATGAGGATCAGATTCTTCCTCATAGTTTATCGCGGCTGCAAAGCCCCCACTCTTCCACTCTCATGCAGAACGCTGGCACATCAGGTGCCCCTGCTCTTTGAACAACCCTTCAATCCTTTTCTGAAGAATCGATTGTTTAGGCAGCGATGAGAACTGCCAGTCGCCTCAACGCCCACAGTTCTGTGGAAAACTGAATAAGGCCAGGAAGTCAAAAGGACACAAGCGAGATCTGCGCGAAAAAATGCGCGATCCAGCCTGTGTCCTTTTCTTCTTATCCGGGTTCTTGCCGCCCGGTATGGCAGAATCAGAATCTGATCCTCTTCGCAGTGTAGCCGCACATGTTTTTGCTTTGCGGTTCATCGGCCAAGCGGCGGTACTTGCGATGCGGGTAAATTGATTTGATCCACTCTGATCCGTTTGGGCGGTACGAGAACCGTCAAGGGAGCGGCAAGACTCCCGACCTGCGCACCATGTAACAGCATGGTCCCGGCAGCGCAGGGATCGCAACATCACGCCGATCCGCAGTCGGGCGGATCGAAAGGACACATGCGGCGAGATGCCGCAGCCGAGTTCAGCGGCGGTGTCCGCAGTTGCCCTTTGGGCAGAGAGCTTTCTCCATACTGCATCGTACTGACCATGACACAATTGAAAAAGAGACAGGCATAAGGGCGCAGTCATAAACGCCGCCGGTCACAAGGCTTTCCGGCAATACGTGCCTCTCATTTCGGAGAAATCGGGCGGAAACGGGCCCGGCTGCCAAGGGGTGAACTATGTCTGAACGCATCATGATTCTTCAGGAGGATACAATTTGAAGCAAACAAATAACGAGGGCATTTATCGCTCTCTTGTCGCTCAGCTGGATAAGCTGGCAAGGCACAACAGGCAAGGCAGCTTCCGGACAAAGGACCGCTATTACGAAGCGGTCAAACGTTTCTGCTGCTATCTTGCAGAGGAATATCGGCTGCAAAAGCTGGAGAATATCAGCGGCAAGCACCTGGTGAGCTATGTGGAGTATCTGCAGGAGCAGCACAAGTCTGCCAGTACCGTCAAAACAGACCTATCCGCCATTCGCTTTTTCCATGACAAGATGTCGAACCCGAAATATCGGCTTCCGGACAACAGCGAACTCGGTGTTGAACTACAGCGCCGGATCTTCGGCCAGGAGGACAGGACCTGGAGCGTTACCGAGTTTAACCGGATGCTTGGCTTTGCGCTGGAAGATCAGCACTATGACTACATCCTTGCCATGTACCTTGCCCGTTATGCCGGATTGCGCATCCATGAATGCTTCCGGATCGACACGGCGACTGCGGAACAGGCTCTTCGGGAAAAGGCCATCACGATCAAGGGGAAAGGCGGAAAGATCCGCACGGTTCCGATCAACGAGCCCATTGCCATCGCGCTCCGGGAGCAGCTTGCCCGGACGTCGCGCGGGCATAAGCTGCTGGTTCCGGACGATATAATGACGGATCGGGCCATCAACCGCCTGCAGCTTTTCCTTCTCAAGCATCGCACGGAGATCCAGGATCCCTGCGACAGCCGACCGCTGACCTTTCACGGCCTTCGCCATACCTATGCCGCGGAGAAATACCGGCAGCTGACCGAAAATGGCATGAGCGCGCTGGACGCCCACTTTACTGTTTCGCGGCTGCTTGGCCATGAGCGTGCGGATGTGACGAACATCTATCTGGCATCTGTCTGGAAGGAGGCTGACAAATGAAACAGATGAACAGCTATGAAGAGCTCCCGCTGACGCTCTGTGCTGAGGATGTGGCTGCCGTGCTGGGGATCTCCCGCACGAACGCCTATGCCCTGCTCCATCAGGAGGACTTCCCGACGCTGCACATCGGCAAGCGTCTGCTGGTGCCTAGGGACAAATTCATTCAGTGGATCAACGACAGCACAAAGTGATAAGTCCCTGATAAAACGGTCTCCGCCGGAGCGAATCCGGCGGAGATCCTGAAAAATTAACAGTACCGTGAAGCGAAAATAGAGCCCGTATGGTATAATATTAATTGAACCGAACTGACAAGTACGGGTTCAAACTGTAGAAAGCGAGGAACATTTGTCCAAGAAATCTACCAAAAATGCAAAAGGCGGCGGAACCATCCGCAAACGCTCCGATGGCCGTTGGGAGGGCCGCTACAGTATCGGTTTTGATCCTAAGACCGGAAAGCAGATCCAAAAGTCAGTCTATGGAGCGACGCAAAAGGAAGTGCGCCAGAAACTATCCGTGATCACGACTCAAATCGATGACGGCAGCTACGTTGAACCGTGTAAGATGAAACTGAATGAATGGTTCAATATCTGGCTTGAAGACTATCTGAATGGCGTCAAGGACTCCACAGCGTATCTTTATCAACGTCGGATTGACCTCTATCTTCGCCCTGCCCTTGGCGCAACCAGATTGGATCAGTTGGACAGCCATACGATACAGCACTTGTACAATTCGCTGGGCAAAGAGCAGAATGGCAGGAAAAAGCTTTCAGCGAAGACCATCAAGAATGTGCACGGCATTTTGCATGAGGCCCTGAAACAGGCGGTGCTTCTCGGATATATCCGACACAATCCAACAGAGGCCTGTGTTTTGCCGAGAGCGATAAAAAAGGAAATCCATCCGTTGTCCGATGAGCAGACAAGCCATTTCTTGGCCGCTATTCAAAACAGCCAATATCGCCTTCTGTTCATGGTCTATCTGTTTACCGGAATGCGGGAGTGCGAATTGCTGGGTCTGATGCGGAACTGCGTAGATTTTGCAAAGGGAACCGTGCTCATCAACAAGCAGCTGAACAAAAGCCAGCGGAAAGGCGGCACATATCAGTTCACCCCGCCTAAAAATGGGAAAAGCCGTACGCTGACCCCTGCGCCGTTTGTGATGAATCTGCTGAAAGAACAGAAACATGTCCAGGAGCGGCAAAAGCAAGCGGCTGGGCCGGCCTGGTATGAAAGCGGATTGGTGTTTACAACGGAATTGGGGCGCTATGTTTCCTACCGCGCTGTCTATGACAGCTTTAAGCGCATCGTCAATCAGATCGGTCTTCCGGACGCACGGATCCATGACTTGCGCCACACCTATGCTGTCAATTCGATACGCGCGGGGGACGACATCAAGACCGTGCAGGAGAATCTCGGCCATGCCACGGCAGCGTTTACGCTGGACTTTTATGGGCACTATACGGATGATATGCGCCAAGCCAGCTCGAACAGAATGGAAGTATTTATATCCAATGTACTCAAGCTGTGATAACCCATAAAGGGTCAAAAAAGTGGCCAAACGAAAATCGCAGGCATGGAGCCGTCACTTTTCCAGCTGAAATTACGTCGAATTTGTTTGAAAGCAAAAAAGAACTGCACTTTTCAGTGCAGTTCCTATGGTGGACGATACAAGACTCGAACTTGTGACCTCCCGCACGTCAAGCGGATGCGCTACCAGCTGCGCCAATCGTCCGTCAGCTTGGATAGAATACACCCGTTTCCCGTGTTTGTCAAGTCTTTTCTATGGAAAAGCAAAAGTTTTTTGTGCCCCCCCGATCCACGCCTCACAGCAGGCCCAGCAGCTCCTCCCGCACGCCGTCCATGCGCTTGTCCTGCAGGCCGAAGTCCATCTCCTTGTAGCTCCAGACGCTGCGGGCGATGCCGTGACGCTCGAAGACCGCGTGGAGGTCCCGGAACCACTTGACGGCCTCCTCCGGCGGCACCACGTCGATGACGCCGTACTCGCCGCAGTAGAGCTCTGTCCCCTCCTGCTCCGCCTTCTCCAGGGCCGGGCGCAGGAAGTCCTCGAACCAGGCCTGGTCCACGCCGATCCGGGCGTAGGGATAGCGCAGGCTCAGATCCAGGGTGTCCGCCATCCAGTAGGCCCCCTGGTGGGTGAAGAAATGGGGCTCATAAAAGTGGAAGTTGTAGATCACATGCTCGTCATAGGGCGCGTCAAGCTCCGGCAGGGTTTTGGCGCTGTTCCAGTTGTAGCTGCCCAGCAGTACTGTGACCTCCGGCGCGTATGCCCGGATCCGGCGCACGCACTCCCGGGAGATCCGCTTCCAGGCGGGCAGATACTCCTGAAAGGTCACCTCGTTCAGCAGCTCGAACATCACCCGCTCCGCCCGATCGCCCCAGCGGCGGGCGAAGCACTCCCAGATGGCGTAGAACTTCTCCTGATACTCCTCGCTCTCGAAGAAGCCGGCCTCCTTTTCTCCCTTGTCGAAGGAAAAGCCCTGGGTCTTGTGCAGATCCAGCACCGCGTGCAGGCCGTACTTGTCACAGAGCGCCAGGGCGCCGTCGATGCGCCGCAGCCCCTCCTCCTTCATGGAGCCGTCCGCGTTCTGGATCACGTTGTAGTCGATGGGGATGCGCACGTGGTCAAAGCCCCAGCGGGCGATCTGCGCAAAGTCCGGCTCGGTGATGAAGGTATCCAGCCGCTCGGGGCTGTAATCGCACTGGGAGAACCAGCCTCCCAGGTTCACGCCCTTGTAAAAGCCTCTCTCTTTCAGCATGGTCATATCCCTTTCTTTTAGAATAGCGGCCCTCCACAGGGAGGGCCGCTTTAAGCTGTCGGCAAAGCCCATAGGGCTTTGCCGACAGAGAGCTTGCACCCCGCTGCGCGCACTCGCTTGCGTGAGACGCTCGCACACTTGCGGGGCGAGCGGTGTCTTTTGCGAGGTACACGCCTCGCAAAAGACAGATTGTACTTTCTTCGCGCCTGCGGGCGCGAACTCTGCGAGGCTTCTCTATCCCTGTTCGGCCTTTCGAAAGCTTTGTCTTCAATCTCAAGCGGCCCTCCACAGGGAGGGCCGCTGTATGGATTCTGTCGCTTATCAGCCCTTGACGGAGCCGGCGGTGACGCCCTTGATGATGCTTCTGGACAGGAAGATGTAAACCAGCAATACCGGCAGAATGGCCAGCAGGACAAACATATAAACCTTGCCCATATCGAACTTGGAATAGTCTGCCGCGCGCAGCTGGGCGATCATGATGGGCACCGTCTTCATTTCCTTCTTGTTCAGCAGCAGGGCCGGAATGAAGTAGTTGTTCCAGGAGCCCACGAAGGAGAAGATCATCTGCACGGCGATGGCGGGCTTCATGATGGGCAGCACAATGGTGTTGAACGTATGAAACTCGCCGGAGCCGTCCATCCGCGCGGCCTCCACCATCTCCATGGGCAGCACGCTCTCCAGGTATTGCTTCATGTAGAAGAACACCACGGGCGCCGCGACGCTGGGCAGGATCAGGGGAAGATAGCTGTCCGTCAGGTGGAACTTGTATGCCAGCTGGATGAAGCCCACCGCGGAAACCTGGGGCGGGATCATCATCACGGCCATGATGAAGTAGAAAGCGAAGCGCTTCATCTTGAACCGATAGACATGGATGCCGTAGGCCGTCAGCGCCGAGAAATAGGCGGTGAGCAGGGAGCTGCAGGTGGCAACAAGAAACGAGTTCAGCATGCCTCGGGGAATGTCGATGGAAGCGTCTGTCCAGGCATTCGACAGATTGTCCTTGAAATGGCCGCCGGGGATCAGCGTGAAGCCTGCCTGGAGCTGATTGTTGTCACGGGTAGCATTGATGATCAGCATCAGAAAGCTGAACAGACACAGCAGTGCCAGGAAGACAAGTATGATGTATGCCACCGTCCGCGCCGCAATGAGCTGGACGCGGCCCTTGGTATTCTCTCTGTTATCCATGTCCGCCTCCTTAGACCCGATCCCGCTTGCGGGCAGTTTCCGAATACTGACGGCTGAGCATCCGATACACGAAGAGACTCAGCACCGCGGAGATGATGAACAGGACCACGCTGACAGCGCCGGCCATGCCGTAGTTCTTTCGACCGAGGTATGTATTCAGATTCATCACAACGGTCATCGTGGAGTAGTCCGGGCTGCCTCTCCCGTTCGTCAGGACCTGCGGAACGTCGAACATCTGCAGGCCGCCGATCATGGCGGTAATGATCGTGTAGACCAGAATCGGCGAGAGCAGCGGCAGGGTCACCCGGAAGAAGACCTGCAGGGAGTTGGCCCCGTCGATCTCCGCCGCCTCGAACATGTTCTGGTCGATGCCCTGGATGCCCGCCATCAGCAGGATGGTGGTATTGCCGAACCACATCAGGAAATTCATCAGGGCGACCAGCGAGCGTACCGGAATTTTCAAGGCCAGAAAATCTATGACCTCATCGATCATGCCGGAAGCGGTCAGGATCTGGTTCACCGGTCCGACCTTGGAGAACAGCACCGAGAACAGCATGGCGAAAGCGGAGGCCATGATCAGGTTGGGCATATAGATCACGGTTTTGAAGAACTGCTGTCCCTTCAGATTCAGCCGGTAGCTGGTGAAGAACACCGCCAGCAGCAGGGCGATCAGGATCTGGGGAACCGCGCCCAGGACCCACATGATCACGGTATTTCCGAAATACTGGAGGATATCGATGCTGCCGTTCTTGTTGGGTGTGAAGAGCTTCACAAAGTTGTCCACCCCCACATAGTTCGGCCCGATCTGCTGCATGCCCTTCATCCGGTTTTCGAAGAAACTGTTGTAGATCGTCGTGAACTGCGGGACCAGGGAAAAGATGAGATAGCTCACAAAGAAGGGGAAGATCAGCGCATAGCCCCATTTGGCATAGCTGACGCCCGTGCGGCGTTTGCCGGAGGCTTTCAGCTCGGCGGCATCCTTGCCGGAATGGTAGAGATCCTTCTTCAGGATCACAGCGATCGTCATTACGACCGGCGCCAAAAGCACACTGATGACCGGCAGGACCCTGGAAATCGTTTTGTTTTCATCCAGCGTCCTGTAAAAGCGCAGGAGGCCGCTCTTCTCGAAAGCGTCTTTCTCTGCTCCGCTCAAAGCGTTTTGGACGGCGCTCGTCAGGATCTCCGCAAGTTTCGGCTGCAGCAGTACCAGCGCCAGTCCGCTGACCAGACAAATGAAGTAGTACTTCAAAAAAGAACGGCCTTTGTTCATCGCAAGGATCCCCGGAAGCCACGAAAGCAGCAGGGTCAATGCGATCGGCCAGACCAATCTGTCCCAGCTCATCCGACATTACCTCTCTTTTTCGTAAAAATCTGAATTGCAGACGCGTCCCCGGGAATGGCGTCCGAAAAGCAGCCCCGCCGGGGCGATGCTCCGCTTCTTCGGGCAGTCGGTTTTCCGGTTCTCGCTCCAAAAAGCGCTTCGCAGCGCGCCGTACCGGTGCGCTCCGAAGGGCCTTTTGCCATTTGAAAAGAACCTGGGGCAAGGCAAAACGCCTTGCCCCAGGGGTTTAAGTTTGCTTTTATGCTTTGTCAGCCTCGCGTTCAGGGAGTGACGATTTCGGGATAGGTCTCGTTAACGAAGCGGTAGAAGTTATCGAGAGCGGTCTCCTTGTCGACAGTGCCCTGGAAGTACTCGCGCAGGTTGTTCTGCAGACCCTCGTTCAGCAGCTGGTCATAGATGGTGTGGTTCTCCCACTTGATGTTGTCGGTCATGGTGGAGAACACGGCCACGGGGTTCTGGCCGCCCAGGAACTCGGAACCGAAGTCAGGATCCTCGGCGAACTTGGCGTTGACGACCATGTTGTTGGAGAACTGAGCCTCGTTCACGACCAGAGCGGAGCAGAGCTCTTCGTCGTTGATGAAAGCGTTCATGATGTCGGCAACCAGAGCGTCATTGTCGCCGCCGGTGGGAGCCAGCAGCCAGGTGCCGCCCCAGAAGTGAGCAGCGGGGCCTTCGCAGATGGCCCAGTCGCCGATGCAGCCGTTCTCAGGATCCATGGCATTGCCCATGCAGAAGTTGAAGTACCAGGCAGGTCCGAAGAAGCACATGACCTTGCCGTCGGCAAACATCTCGTTGTTCTTCTCCTGATCCCAAATGCCGGCGGTCAGGGTGTAGCCGTTGGCCACGAATTCCTCGGTCTGCTCGATCCAGGCCTCGATCTGGGGGTCGAACTGCAGATTCTCGTCCTCATCGACCCAGGGCATGGTGCAGTTGTTGGAGAAGGGACGGTAGGTCTCGGCAAAGGAGCCGGTCATCAGGTAGCCCTTTTCCTTGGCGTCAGCGGCGACGGCATTGAACTGCTCCCAGCTGCCCAGCAGCTCCTGGACCTCGGCGGGATCGTCGGTGCCCAGAACGTCCTTGGCGATGGAGCGGCGGTAGATCAGAGCGGAGGGGCAGCACTGGAAGGAAACGCCCTTGATGACGCCGTCGGCGTCAGTGGCGGCCTGCACGGTGTACTTGTAAGCATTGGTGAAGTCGGTCACGCCCATGGCGGTGATGTCCTGGGTGTAGGGGCTGTCCACGTACTTCTGGATGTAGTCGGCTTCGGCCAGGAACAGGTCGACCTTCTCGTCGGTCTCAGCGCTCTCCTGGTTCAGCAGAGCCAGGTCCAGCTTCTGCTGGTAAGCGCCGTTGTCGCTGGGGGTGATGATCCAGTTGACGGTCACGCCTTCGGGAACGGTGTAGTACTTCTCGAAGAAGCCCTTGAACTCCTCGTTCCAGGCGTAGATGTTCAGGACCTTGCCTTCGCCCTCGGGCAGTTCAATGGGCTCGGTGCGGTAGGTCTCTTCGGCGGCCTCTTCTGCCATAGCCATGGGGGCGCACAGGGCGAACACCATGCAGAGGGTCAGAAGGATTGCGAGAGTCTTTTTCATGGTTTTTCCTCCTTAAAAATGTTTGTGATGTTATTTTTTGCGGGTTTCCCCGCTTATCACACAGAAGCGATCGGGGCGACGGTGCCGCCCTCCTGGAGGCTTCCCTTGACGACCACCCGGTCAAAGATGGCGGTCTTGGGCCGCTCGATCAGGCCGATGAGCTTTTCCGCAGCCGTCCTGCCCAGGCCCGTGGTGTCCTGGCGCCAGGTGGTCAGCACCGGGCTCATCACCCGGGAAAGAGGGATCCCGTCGTAGCCCACGGCGGAAATATCCTCCGGGATCCGCAGGCCCGCCTCCCGAATGGCGTTGGAACCGCCGATGAAGGAATAGTCGTCCGGGAAGAAGATGCAGCTGGGCCGGTCCTTGTCGGCCAGCAGCTCCCCGGTCATCCGGTAGCAGCCCTCGGAGTCGTGATACACGCTCTCCCGGATCCACTTGTCCTTTACGCTCACGCCCAGCTCTTCGCAGACCCGGTAAAAACCCGAAAGCCGGTTCACGGTGACGCTGGTTTTCTCCCCGTGGATAAAGGCCAGGCGGCGGTGACCCTTGGAGATCACATAGCGCGTCAGCTCCTCCATCCCCCGGATGTTGTCGGACATCACGGCGATGTGGTCGTTGAACACATGGTCCAGGGTGACCACCGGCAGAGAGGAATTCACCAGTTCCAGCACCATGGGTGCCTTGAAATCCGCCGAGGCGATCACCACGCCGTCCACGCCACGGTAGAGGCAGTGCTGCAGATAGCTGGTCTCCTGTTTGCCGATATTGCAGTTGATAAAGGTGATATCGTAGCCGCTGCGCTCCGCCTCGGCGCGGATCCCGTCCAGCACCGTGGAGAAGAACTCATGGGCCAGGCCTCCGTGGGTGGGGTCCACGAACAGCACGCCGAGATTATAGGTGCGCTTGGTTTTCAGCGCCCGGGCGGCCGCGTTGGTGGTGTAGCCCAGCTCTTCCGCCTTCTGCCGGATCTTCCGGCGGGTCTCCTCGCCGATATCCTGCTGGTCGTTCAGCGCCTTGCTGACGGTCGCGACAGAAACCCCGCACTGCAGCGCAATGTCTTTCAGGGATGTCACTTTCGTCAGCTCCTCACTTAATCGTTTTCGCGTCTAGAAAATACACCCGTTTTCGAAAAATTGCAAGTGTTCTTCGTAAAGAAATCGTATTCTTTTCTATTTTTTGTATAAACTGCCAATTGTCCACCCCTATTTTTGTGCATATTGCCAAGTCTCCGTTCTCCATTTGGAAAGCTCATCCATTTTTTCATGAAATTTTCGAAAAAACGCTTGCATTTTGCGCTGAAATCCGCTACTTTATAGGGGAGAAATTGAACGAAATCGTTTTAGTAACAGACTGGCCTTCCCATTTCGGGACTGAAACAGCTGAAAAGGAGTCCTCTCATGCAGTACGGATTTTTTGATGATCAGCGCCGGGAATATGTGATCACCACGCCCCGGACGCCTCTGCCCTGGATCAACTACCTGGGCAGCGAGGCATTTTTCGCGCTCTGCTCCAACACCGCCGGCGGTTACGCCTTCTTTCGGGACGCCCGGCTCCGGAGGCTGACCCGCTATCGCTACAACAACGCGCCTCTGGACTCTGAGGGCTTCCGCTTCTATATAAAAGACGGCGCGCAGGTCTGGAACCCCGGCTGGCAGCCCTGCCAGACGGAGCTGGACGCCTATACCTGCCGCCACGGCCTGGGCTATACCGTCATCGAGGGCGCGAAAAACGGCCTCACCGCCGTCCAGGAGCTCTTCGTTCCCCAGGGGGACGACTGCCTGCTGATCCGTCTCACCCTTCGCAACGACAGCGCGGCGGCCAAGTCGATCCGGCTCTTCCCCTATGTGGAGTTCTGCCTCTGGGACGCCATGGACGACAGCTCCAACTTCCAGCGCAACTATTCCACCGGCGAGGTGGAGATCCACGGCGCCGCCATCTATCATAAGACGGAGTACCGGGAGCGCCGGGATCATTACGCCCTGTTCTGGTCCGACCGGCAGCCGGAGGCCTTTGACACCCAGCGGGAGGCTTTCCTGGGCGTTTACGGCAGCCCCGCCCGGCCGGAGGCCGTTTTCGGCGGCGGCTGCACCGGCAGCGTGGCCCACGGCTGGCAGCCCGTGGCCGCCCAGCAGCACGATCTCAAGCTGGCCCCCGGCGAGAGCGTCTGCCTGCACTTCGGTCTGGGCTATGTGGAAAACCCCCGCCCGGAGAAGTTCCTTGCCGACGGCAGCCTGAACAGGACCCGGGCCGAGGCCATGATGGCCCGCTATGCCGATGACGCCGCTTTTGACGAAGCGCTCTCCGCCCTGCGGGAGCACTGGGCTCGCCTGCTGGACCGCTACCAGGTCGAGACCGGCGCGGAGAAGCTGGACCGGATGGTGAACATCTGGAACCAGTATCAGTGCATGGTCACCTTCAACATGAGCCGCTCCGCCAGCTATTTTGAAAGCGGCATGGGCCGGGGCATGGGCTTCCGGGACTCCTGCCAGGACCTGCTGGGCTTCGTGCACATGATCCCCGAGCGGGCCCGGGAGCGGATCCTGGACATTGCAGCCACCCAATTCCCTGACGGCAGCGCCTATCACCAGTACCAGCCCCTGACCAAGAAGGGCAATCTGGCCGTGGGCAGCGGCTTCAACGACGATCCCCTCTGGCTCATCGCCGGGACCGACGCCTATCTGCGGGAGACCGGAGACTGGAGCATCCTGGACGAGAATGTGGACTTTGACAACAATCCCAGCCTGGCCCGGCCCCTGCTGGAGCATCTGCGCCGCAGCTTCGCCTATACCCGGACCCACCTGGGTCCTCACGGTCTGCCCCTGATCGGCCGGGCGGACTGGAACGACTGCCTGAACCTGAACTGCTTCTCCGAGGAGCCCGGCGAAAGCTTCCAGATCACCGGCCCCAGCGAGGGTCCCGTGGCCGAGAGCGTGTTCATCGCCGGCATGTTCGTGAAGTACGGCCGGGCCTGGGCGGAGATCTGCCGCCATCTGGGTCTGACCGACGAAGCGGCGGAGGCCGAGGAAGCCGTCTCCGCCATGGAAGAGGCCGCCCTGACCGCCGGCTGGGACGGGGCCTGGTTCCGCCGGGCCTATGACGCCTTCGGGAACGTGGTGGGCGGCAAGGACTGCGAGGAGGGCCAGATCTTCATCGAGCCCCAGGGCATGTGTGTCATGGCCGGCATCGGCAAAGAGAGCGGCCAGGCGGCCAAGGCCCTGGAGAGCGTGAAGGAGCGGCTGGACACCAAGTACGGCATCGTGCTGCTGCAGCCGGCCTACACCCGCTATCATCTGGAGCTGGGCGAAATCTCCAGCTATCCCCCCGGATACAAGGAAAACGCCGGCATCTTCTGCCACAACAACCCCTGGATCGTCTGCGCCGAGGCAGAGCTGGGCCACGGGGACCGGGCCTTTGAGGTCTACCGCCGCACCGCACCGGCCTACATCGAGGACATCAGCGAGATTCACCGCACCGAGCCCTATGTCTACAGCCAGATGATCGCCGGGCGGGACGCCCCCAGCTTCGGCGAGGGCAAGAACAGCTGGCTCACCGGCACCGCCGCCTGGACCTTCCTGAGCATCTCCCAGGCCATCCTGGGCGTAAAGCCCACCCTGGACGGGCTGGAGATCGACCCCTGCGTCCCCGCTTCTGTCAAGAGCTACCGGGTCCGGCGCTTCTACCGGGGTGCCTGGTACGAGATCCGCGTGGAAAACCCCGCGGGCGTGCAGCACGGCGTGCGGGAGCTCTGGGTGGACGGGGAGCGTCTGGACGGCAGGCTCCTGCCCCTCCGCGCACCCGGCGAGACGGCTCAGGTCCGCGTGGTTCTGGGCTGATAAAGAAGGATTTTGCCGGTCTCCGGCGCGCAGGCGCGTCGGAGGCCGGCTTTCACACCGGAATCGACGAAGGGAGGGGAAACCCGTGCGGAAAAAAACCTGGCTCTGGCTCGGCGTCCTGACCGCGCTGCTGCTGGGTCTGGCGCTGCTGCTGGCCCTCGTCTTTCCCTTGGGCGCGAAGAAAACGCCCCTCACGCAAGAGACCTTCCTGGCCTCTCCTCCGGATTATGCGCGCGAGCCCGGCTGCGTCGTCAACGGAGACCGGCCCTTCTTCACAGCGGAGGAGCTGCGGGAAGCCCGGGGCCTCCGATTCAGCGAGCAGGACGCTCTGGGCCGCAGCGGTCCCGCCCTGGCCCTGCTGGGGCCGGAGACCCTGGCCACGGAGAAGCGTAGCCCCATCGGGGATCTGCGCCCCAGCGGCTGGCACACGGTCCGCTATGACGACCGGATCGAGGACCGCTACCTCTACAACCGCTGCCATCTGGTGGCCTACCAGCTCTGCGGCGAAAACGCGGACCCCCGCAACCTGATCACCGGCACCCGGTATATGAACATCGAGGGGATGCTGCCACTCGAGATCCAGGTGGGTGATTATATCGAAGCCAGCGGCCGGCACGTGCTCTATCGGGTAACGCCGGTCTTTCTGGGCCGGGAGCTGCTGGCCCGGGGCGTGCTGCTGGAGGCCCGGTCCCTGGAGGACGGGGGCAGGAGTCTGCAGCTCTGCCGCTACGTCTTCAACGTCCAGCCCGGCGTCCTCATCGACTATGCTGACGGCGAGAGCCGGGCCGACCCTTCCTGGACCGCCCCAAGCACTGAGCGTCCGGCGCCCCCGGCAGACGCCGACCCCGATAGCGAACTGCAAAGCTGCCCCGCTCCCACCGACGCCGTCCAGGAGGAACTCTATGTGCTGAATACCCGGACCCTGCGCTTTCACCGGCCGGGCTGCCCCTCCGCCGAGGAGATCTCCGAGGGGAACCGGGTGGAGTTCCGGGGCAGCCGGGAAGAGCTCCTGGAGCAGGGCTACAGCCCCTGCGGCCGCTGCGGACCGTGATGATTCGGAATGAGGAAAAAAGAATACAGCCGCAAGGACGGCACAAGGACGCAGCGGTTTTCGCTGCGTCCTTGTTCGTATCGACGATCTGTCTATCACTCCGCCAGAAGCCTGTGCTCCCGGCAGACCCGGAGCAGAAAGTCCCGCATCTGGCGGATCTCCCGGCGCTGGAGCAGGTTTTTCAGGCACACGAAGCGGAGACTTGCCTCCGTCTCCGGCTCCAGGGGCAGGGCCGCCACATTGTAGTAGCGGGAAAAGGACTGGGGTCCCAGCACAACGCCCACGCCGCTGCGCACCAGGCTCATGTTGGTCTCAATGCTGTCGGAGCGGTAGATCCGCTGGGGCGTGAAGCCGTGGCGGCTGCAGAGCTCCTTGAGCTGCCGGTCCTCGGCGGAGTTCTCCAGCCCGGAGATCACCGTGGCCCCCTCCAGCTCCCGGAGAGAGAGCCGCTCCCGTCCTGCCAGAGGATCCCGGCGGGACAGGAGCACGCACTGCCTCTCCCGCACCAGGGGGATGCTGTAATACTCGCTCTGCCGGTCCAGATAGTCCTCCGTGGGCAGCCGGTCCAGCACCAGGTCCACCTGCTGCTGCCGCAGGGCCGTGAGAAAGTCCATGCCCGCCTCGGTGTAAAAGGAGACCTCGATCTCCGGCTGCGCGTCGAAATAGCGCACGATATCCTCAAACAGGCTGTTGGAGTAGACCCGGGAGCCCAGGCCGATGCGCAGCTGCTTTTTGGCGGTGGGATTGCTGGCCTGCACGTCCCGGCAGAGCTTCTGCCAGGCGTCGATCACCGGCCTGGCCTGGCGGCAGAAGTCCTCCCCTGCTGTGGTGAGGCGCGGCCCTTCCACCGTGCGGGTGAAGAGGGCGCAGCCCAGCTCCTGCTCCAGCTTCTGGATCTGCTGGGAGATGGCGGACTGGGACACGTAGAGCCGCTGGGCCGCCTGGGACATGCTGCGGCAGGCGGCCACCTCCAGCACATAGAGGGCCTGGGTGGTGGTCATGGGATCATCTCCTCTTATTGCGATAAGTTTTGCTTATATCCCTATTATAAGGAAATGGTTTACACATTTCAAGAGCCTTAGTAAAATATCCTTCGGAATACCCTGTGAATCAATCGTGAGAAAGGAAGTACCGCTTATGGACAAGGTTCTGTATTCCGGGAACGAGGCCATCGCCCGCGGCGCCTATGAGGCCGGCGTGCGGATCTGCTCGGCCTACCCTGGCACCCCCAGCACCGAAATCTTCGAGAATCTTCCCCAGTACAAGGACGCGCTCTACTGCGAGTGGGCGCCCAACGAGAAGGTGGCCGTGGAGGTCGCCTACGGCGCCAGCATCGCCGGCGCCCGCAGCCTCTGCGCCATGAAGCACGTGGGTCTGAACGTGGCCGCCGACCCCATGTTCACCGCCGCCTACAACGGCGTCAACGGCGGCATGGTCATCGTCAGCGCCGACGATCCCAGCATGCACTCCTCCCAGAACGAGCAGGATAACCGGCACTACGCCCGCTCCGCCAAGATCCCCATGGTGGAGCCCGCCGACTCCCAGGAGTGCAAGGACTTCATGAAGGAGGCCTACAAGATCTCCGAGCTGTTTGACGCGCCGGTGCTCTTCCGCACCACCACCCGCGTGTCCCACTCCAAGAGCCTGGTGACCCTGGGCGAGCGGGAGGAGCCGGAGCTGAAGCCCTACGTCCGCAACCCGGCGAAGTTCAGCTGCACCCCCGCCGCGGCCTACCGCAACCACCCCAAGGTGGAACTTCACATGGCGGAGCTGGAGGAGTACGGCAACACCTGCCCGCTGAACAAGATGGAGATCCGTGGCCACAAGGTGGGCGTCATCACCGCCTCCATCGCCTATCTCTACGCCAAGGACGTGTTCCCCGAGGACACTTCTTTCCTGAAGCTGGGTCTCACCAACCCCCTGCCCATGAAACTCATCCGCGAATTCGCCTCCCAGGTGGAGAAGCTCTACGTCATCGAGGAGCTGGATCCCTTCATGGAGGAGCAGATCAAGGCCGCCGGCATCGACTGCATCGGCAAGGAGCTCACCGGCAAGCTGTATGAGTTCAACCCCCAGCTGCTGAAGGAGCGGCTCTTCGGCGAAAAGCCCCAGGCCCCCGAGCTGGGCGTGGCCGCCGTGTCCCGTCCCCCCGCTCTGTGTCCCGGCTGCCCCCACCGCGGCTTCTTCTACACCATGTCCAAGCATAAGAACTTCATCGTCACCGGCGACATCGGCTGCTACACCCTGGGCGGCGCCGCGCCGCTGAACGCGGTGGACAGCTGCGTGTGCATGGGCGGCGGCTTCACCGTGGGCATGGGCATCGCCAAGACCCTGGCCCTCACCGGCGACCCCCGGAAGGTCTTCGGCGTGGTGGGCGACTCCACCTTCTTCCACAGCGGCATGACCGGCGCAGCCGAGATCATCTACAACAAGGGCAACATGGTCCCCGTGGTGCTGGATAACTCCATCACCGGCATGACCGGCCACCAGGACAACCCCGGCTCCGGCAAGACCCTCCAGGGCGAGATCGCCGAGAAGATCCGCATCGAGAAGGTGCTGGAGTCCATGGGCTACCAGTTCATCCAGATCGTGGATCCCCAGGATCTGAAGGCCATGGACGAGGCCGTGGTGAAGGCCGCCGCCTCCGAAGTCCCCGCCGCCATCGTGGTGCGCCGCCCCTGCTTGCTCATCAAGGGCATCAAGCACGACATCGGCAAATGCGTGGTGGACACCGACAAGTGCATCGGCTGCAAGAGCTGCCTGCGGGTGGGCTGCCCCGCCATCCTGGTGGAGAACAAGAAGGCCAAGATCGACCAGAACCAGTGCGTGGGCTGCACCGTCTGCGCCCAGGTCTGCCCGATGGGCGCCATTACGAGGAAGGAGTGAGCGGCATGAAAGAGAGCAAGAGCGCGCTGCTGGTCGGCGTTGGCGGCCAGGGCGCCATCCTCACCGCCAAGGTGCTGGTGAACGGCCTCATGAAGGCCGGCTACGATGTGAAGATGTCTGAGGTCCACGGCATGAGCCAGCGGGGCGGCAGCGTCTCCACCCAGGTCCACTGGGGCGAGAAGGTCTGGTCCCCGGTCATCGGCAAGGGTGCGGCGGATATCATCGTGGCCTTTGAGAAGATGGAAGCCGTCCGCTATGCCGACTTCCTGAAGCCCGACGGGGTCGCCGTCATCAACGATTACGAGATGGCCTCCTCCAGCATCGCCGCGGGCCTCTGCGAGTACCCCCAGGGCTGCCTGGAGGCCATGCAGAAGCACTACCGCTGCCTGGTGCTGAACGCCGAGAAGATCGCCGAGGACCTGGGCAACGCCAAGTGCATGAACATCGTCCTCTTCGGCGGCATGGTAAAAGCCCTGCACATGGACGATATCGACTGGGAGACCGTCATTGCCGAAACCGTGCCTCCCAAGTTCCGGGAGCTGAACCTGAAAGCCTATCGCGCCGGCTACGAGGCCGTCTGAGCGCGCAGTATCACCAACATAAAACCGGGAAGTCGAATGACTTCCCGGTTTTTCGTTGCTGAGTTCGCAGTTCGCAGTTCGTAGTTCGTAGTTCGTAGTTTGTAGTGTGAAGTGCGCAGTGGGGAACGGCGGAGGGCGCCTGCGCCCTCGCTTACCCCCCGGAAGAAGCTCGTCCGTAGCGCCGAGCATCGCTCGGCGCCCCTTTGCCTTTCCCTTGAGGGGAAGGTGGCGCGGTGCGTCCCCTTCGCCCGCAAGCACCGTGACGGATGAGGTGTTTCTCCCGTCAACCTCCCCTGTGCAAGGGGAGGTGTCGTCCGCCGATCCCCCGCGAGGCGGATGACGGAGGGGTTGTCCCTCTCGTTTCGGTGCGAATTGGCAGGGAACGGGGCGCAGGCACGGAACGGCGGGCCCGGTCATGGGCTGGGCGTCGGCCCCTACAGCGCGAGACGGGATTTCGGCGTGTCTTTGTCTCCCTCTCAGAGGGTCTTGGGTGTGGCGCTCCCGCCTTCCCCATCCTGTCATTGCGAACATAGCGACGCACGAGAATCGTGCGACGATCCCAGCTCTGCTGTGACCGAGTCACTGGTGTGGCAATCCGTTTTCTTCGTCCACTGTCCCGTAGCGCCGAGCATCGCTCGGCGACCCCCGTCTCCCGCCGTAGGGGCGCTTCACGAAGCGCCCGCCGCCCCGCGCCCATGCCCGTCCCCCGCCGTAGGGGCGTTCGCCCGCTGGACTGCTCCCCCTCAGACCTCGGAGCGGACCAGCTTGTGGCTGGCGAAGAACAGGGCCAGGGCCCCGGGGCCCACGTGGGAACCGGTGACCGGCTCGTACTCCACGGTAAGGATCTCCTTGGGCGGGCGGTTTTTCCGCAGAAGGCTTGCCAGATACTCCGCGTCCTCCCGGCAGCCGGCCTGGGCGATGCCCACGGTCTGGTGCTCCGGGTCCACGGCAAGCTTATCGTAGCGGGCGGCCAGCTCCTCGATGGACTTCTTCCGGCCCCGGACCTTGGCGAAGGAGACGATCTTGCCCTCCTCGTTGCCCTTGAGCAGGGGCTTGATGTTCAGCACCATGCCCACGATGGCCGCCATGTTGCTGAGACGGCCGCCCCGGCGCAGGTGCATCAGATCGTCCACGGTAAAGACATTGTACATCCGCTGGGACAGGCTGCGCAGCCGCAGGGCGGCGGCCTCCGCGCTCAGGTCCATGTCCCGCAGGCGGGCAGCCTCCAGCGCCACCAGGCCCTCGCCCAGGGAAGCGCCCAGGGTGTCGATGACCTCGATGCGGCGCTCCGGGTACTGCTCCAGGATCATCTCCGCTCCGATGCGGGCAGAGTTGCAGGAGCCGCTGATGCCCGAGGACATGCAAACGAACACGATGTCCAGGCCCTGCTTCAGCCAGGGCTCGTAGAATTCCATATATTGCTGGGGCGAGATCTGAGAGGTGGTGACCTTCAGGCCCTCCTTGATGCGGGCATAAAACTCGTCCCCGTGAAAGCTGTCGGTGTCCAGGCAGGTGTACTCCTGCCCATCGATAAAATAGGGGAAAGCAATGATCTTCAGATCCGCCTTCCGGATCCGCCGGGTGGGAAGATTTCCCGAGGTGTCGGTGACGGCGACAAAACGCATTTTTCTGTCCTCCAGTCTGCAAAGCTCGGCCCCGCTTGCGCAGCGGAGCCCTTGTGCATATCTTAGCGCAGCCGGCGGGAAAAAGGCAAGCTACTGCCTTCACCAAAGGCGCTACATATGCTTCTCCCCGCCCTACCGGGCCCTCTCCGCGGGGTAGAGCGGCGGGAAACGGCGCTCTACGCTGCGTAGAACCCCTTGATTATCAAGGCTTTGCGGGCTCTCCCCGTTCCGCTCCTCCCCTGCCGCTCCGGACGCCTCAGCCCAAGGCGTTTCGCAGCTCGCCCCAGAGCTCCACCAGCCAGAAGCGCAGCTCCCTGTCCCCCTCGCCGGTGACGAGGGCATAGTCCTCCTCGCGCAGGGCTTCCTGCAGGGCGTCGGTTTCCGCCGCGTCCAGGCAGAGGGTGGGAAAGATCACGCACCACCAGTTGTGCCCGGCTCCCTCCCCCAGGACCACCCGCAGGGACTTATAGCGTCCGGCGGGAAGGGCAAAGCCCCCGTAGCGCCGGAGGGGATAGCACTCCTCTCCCAGGGACACGGTCACCGCCCGGCCCTCGCTGGCTCCGGCGGCGGCCTCCCGGATCCCGGGCAGCTCCCGGCGCAGGATCTCCTCCGCCTCTCCGGCGCTCCCGGCCTCCGCCAGCCGGGGCCGCAGCCAGGCCAGCACCGCGTCCCGCACCCGGAGCTTCAGGGCCTGCTCCTCCGCGTCGTCGGAGGAAGCGATCACGTGCAGGCGCACCAGGCCCGAAGCGATGCTCTGCTGCCGGGCGTTGGCCCAGGCCCCCCACAGCAGCGTCAGGCACAGGGAGAGCAGCGCCGCCGTCTCCCAGGGCCGAAAGCGTCGATTTTGCATAAAAACACCGTCCATTCTATGTAGATGCGCATAGTATGGACGGTGTTTTCGTGTTTTATACGCTTTTCGCTTTATACGATCAACCAATAGAACAGCTTGAAATCTTTCTGAGCCGTCTTATTGGTTAATTATTACTTTGTCATGCCGCAGTAGGAGCAGACCTCTCCCTTGCTGGGCGCTCCGCAGTGGGGGCAGACCGTGACGGGGACCTCCTCCTTGGCGGAGGCAGGCGCGGGCTCGGCGCCGCGATCCGGATTGATTTCCTGCGCCGGCACAGCGGCCTTCTGTGCGTCAAGCTCCCGCAGCTCCCGGATCCGACGCCAGAGATAGAGCGCCGCCAGGGGCACGCCGAGCACAAAGCCCAACCGGACGGTGTCATTGCCGTCGGGGATGCTGGTAATGCCCATCACGAGGAAAAGCAGCGCTCCCAAAAACAGCAGAATCGTCCCCAGACCGATCAGTACGCTCTTGCCTCGATGCTGGCGGATCTTTCGCCAGATGTAGGCCGCCGCCAGGGGAAGCCCGAGCCCGAAGCCCAAAAGGGTCTGGTCCAGATCCTCTCCCAGTTTCATGCACCCCATCAACAGGAATAGCAGTCCGTTTGCCAGCAGGAGCCCATTCAGCACCTTGACGCTCGCATTAGTTTTCATAATCTTCCTCCCGTTTTATGTTTTGATTTCCCGCCCAAGCTCAGGCCCCGGGATAGCAGCAGTCGATCCCGTTTTCCTGACAGTACTTCTCGGCATAGGAGCCGGGGGCGACGGTCACGGTCATCGTGCAGATGGATCTTGTGTAAAACGAGTCGTACACCTCGTCATAGCCTTTTTCCTCCGCGTTCAGCAGGCCTTTGTCTCCAATATACGTCAGGCTCTCGGGCAGGGTAATCCGGTCCAGTTCCGAACAATCGGCGAAAGGCCAGCTGTCGACAGCGTAGACGCCCTCGCCCAGAAAAACCTCCCGAAGCGTGCTGCAGCGATTGAATGCGCCTTGACCGATGCAGCTGTTTTCTCCGAAGACAGTCACATTCTCCAGGGCGTGATTGCTGGAAAACGCACAATTGCCGATGCACGCCCCGGCAGGGGCGGTCAGGCTTTGGATCCCGCCGTTGCTCTGCTGGGCAAAGGCATAATCGCCCAGCTCAACCGGATCCAAAAAGACCAGATCACAGTTCAAAAAGCATCCGTAGAACGCCTTGGCCCCAACCCGACGAACATGTCTTGGGATATTGCTGGTGATTATGCGCTGTCCACACGCGGCAGCGTCTCCGATCGTCTCCACACTGTCCGGAAGGACAATGTCCCATTCCGGCACCATATGGATACAAAAAGCGTTATCGCCGATAATACGCGTTCCCTCCTGGATGACAAGCTGTCTGTCATCCGTGGCGATGGCGCAGACGAGCCGCTGATCCTCCCTGCTGTACAGCGCGCCGTCTTTGTATTCCAGGCTTTCGTTGTTTTTATCCACGACGATCTGTTCCAGCCACTTGCAGCCATAAAAGGGATTGTCACCAACGGATCTCACGCTGCTCGGAATGTTGACAGCTTTTGCGGACCAGACGCGCGCGTTGACAAAGGCGTAATCGTCCAGGATCTCCGTCCCATTTGGAATTTGATAGTCGTCAGGAACCGCCATGCTGTCTGCGCAGCAGACCAGTCTTTTGTCTTCCAGGCTGAAAAGCATGCCGTCCACAATGATCAGCGCCTTATTCCCCTCCGCCACGCTGAGGGTATAGGAAATGTAGGTTTCCCGATTGCAGAAGGGGTTTTTTCCCAAATGGGTCACACTGGCCGGGATTTGAAAGGGCGCATAAGGGGCATATTCGATCTCGGCATGGCGAAAAGCATGGTCCTCAACGCTCAGCGTTCCTTCCGGGATACTGACCTGATGTAACATACCCCAGGCGCAGATCAGGCGGTGATCCGCTTTGCTGAACAGCATATTGTCCACCAGCTCCAGGCTGGGATGGGAAGCTGGCAGCTCGATTCCCAACAGCCCGCCCTCGAAGTCAAACGGATTTCCCTCCACCACCGTCAGCGTCTCCGGGATGAATATCTTCAAATCCAGGCATCTGCCCTGGAAGGTCTCCGTCCCCAACGTGGAGACCGGATACCCGTCGATCCTCTCAGGGAGCGCCAGCCTGTTCACGGCATTTCCACGAAACCGGAGGATCTTCGCCGTACCGTCAGGCAGGATCTCATAGGTATAAAAGGGGTTCGGCGTTGTCTCTCCTTCGACGGTAACGGTCGTGCTCCGAAGGGGCTGCGCTTCTCCGGCCGTGTCAAAGGCGGCCAGGCAGGGGATAAGCAGGGCCAGCAGCAGGCAAAGGATCCGTTTTTTCATTTCATTTTCCTCCAAATTTATTAATTTTGAAGTCAAAAGATGATAGCGGGACGATCTGTCTTGCCGCGCAAGCTCAATTCGTGCTCCCGGCATATTCTTCGATGCGTCCCACGGGTCGGGCCGCGCAGCAGAAGGGTACGCTGCCTCGCAGGGCGGCGACGGCGGCCTCCGCGGCCTCCGGACGCTCAAACACGCCGAATACCGCGGAGCCGGTGCCGGTCATCATGGCGCTCAGGGCCCGGTGATCGAGGAGGCGGCCCTTGATCTCGGCCACGGTGCGCAGCCGCCGATCGTCCACCTCTTCAAAGACGTTGTACATCCGGCGGCACACGGCCCGCAGATCCCCCTCCCGGACCCCGGCCAGGATCCCCTGGGTGTCCGGATGGATGCGCACGGGGGCGCTGTCCAGCTTCCGGTAGAGCTCCGGCGTGGAGATGGAGAAGGAGGGCTTGCAGATCACAAAGCTGCACGCCGGAAGGTCCGGCAGGTCGGTGAGCTTTTCGCCCCGGCCCTCCGCCAGGGCGGTGCCCCCCGCCACGCAGAAGGCCACGTCCGAGCCGATCTGCTGGGCCAGCTGCTCCAGCTCCCGCCGCCCGAAGGGCCGGTCATAGAGCCGGTTGAGGCAGCGCAGCACCGCCGCGGCGTCCGCCGAGCCTCCGCCCATCCCGGCGCCCACCGGGATCTGCTTGCGCAGCTCGATCTGTACGCCCCGGCCCGGATCTCCCACCGCCTCCAGAAAGCGCAGGGCGGCCCGGACGGCCAGGTTCCGCTCATCTCCCGGGATAAAGCGCAGGTTGGAGCTTGCCCGGACCTGTCCGTCCTCCCGGAAGCGCAGGCGCAGCTCGTCGCAGAGGGAGACCGTCTGCATCAGCATAGCCAGATCGTGATAGCCGTCCTCCCGCCGCCCGGTCACGTCCAGGGACAGGTTCAGCTTGCCATAGGCTCTCTCGACGCTTTCTCTCATGGCGCATCCTCCGGGGAGGGGGCCAATTCGGAATTCGGAATGCGGAATTCGGAATTGTCCTGCGGGGCATCCTCGGCGGGCGATTCGTGAATCGCCCCTACGGCGTCGTCAGAGGTCAATTCGGAGTTCGGAATGCGGAATTCGGAATTGTCCTGCGGGGCAGTATCGGCGGGCGATTCGTGAATCGCCCCTACGGCGTCGTCAGAGGTCAATTCGGAGTTCGGAATGCGGAATTCGGAATTGTCCTGCGGAGCGTCCTCGGCGGGCGATTCGTGAATCGCCCCTACGGCGTTGTCCGGGGCCTCGGCGTCTTGCGGGCCGCCGGGGGCGTCGGCCCCTACGGTGTTGTCCGGGATTTCGGCGTCTTGCGGGCCGCCGGGGGCGTCGGCCCCTACGGTGTTGTCCGGGATTTCGGCGTTTTGCGGGGCGTCCTCCGCGGGCGATTCGTGAATCGCCCCTACGGCGGGTTCGGATCCTTCTTCGCATTCTGATTCCGAATTCCGAATTCCGAATTCCGAATTGTCCTCCGGTTCCGAATTCTCTTCGCCGCTCTCGAACAGATACGCCCGCAGCTCGTAGGGCCGGGTGGTAAAGCCGTTGGCGATCACGAAGTTCGGCTCGTAATTGCTCAGCACCAGGGCCTCCTCGTCCAGCTCGATACCCGGCGGGGCCTGGAACCGGACCTGCTCGTCGGTAAAGGAGCAGATCACCAGCAGCTTTTTCCCGGCGTGGTTGCGCTCGTAAACGTAGAGCTGTTTGTCCTCCGGCAGCAGCTCCACATAGTCGCCCCAGAGGGCCACGGGATGCTCCTTCCGGAAGCGCAGCAGTCTGCGGTAGAAGTTCAGCAGCGAGTCCGGATCCTCCTCCTGGGCCGCCGCGTTGATCCGCTTGTAATTCTCGTTCACCGTGAACCAGGGCTTTCCCGCGGTAAAGCCGGCGTTTTCCTCCGCCGACCACTGGAAGGGGCTCCGGGCATTGTCCCTGGCGCTCTCCTGGATCACCTGCAGGAGCTTCTTCTTCGGCAGGAATTTGGAGAGCAGGCGCACGTTGTTCTGGGTCATCACATCCGGGTACAGGGCCGTGTCCTCGAGGCGCAGGTTGGTCATGCCGATCTCCTGGCCCTGATAGATAAAAGGCGTGCCCCGCTGGAGGATGTACATGGCCGCCAGCATCTTGCCGCTCTCGTCGTGGTATTTCTCGCTGCCGTAGCGGCTGATGATCCGGGGATGGTCGTGGTTTTCGATGTAGAGCGCGTTCCAGGCCCTGCCCTGGAGCTTCATCTGCCATTGGGTGAAGGCCTTCTTCATCTTGCGCAGGTTGAAGGGGCGGCGGATCACGTCGGTGGCCAGGCAGTCCGCCTCCATATGGGAGAAGGCGATCATCTCGTCCAGCACCTGGTCCTCCCCCTCGGTCACATAGTTCAGGGCCGTCTCCGGGGTGGTCATGGGGCTCTCGCCCACGGTGAAGCAGTCATAGTGGTCCAGCACGTCCCGCTTGAACTCCGCCAGATACTCCCTGGCGGCGGGGAGGTTGGAGTAATATTTCAAACCGTTGGCCATGGGAAGGGGCGGGAAGCTGTCCGGCAGGCCCTCGGCTTTGGCGATGAAGGTCACCACGTCCTCCCGGAATCCGTCCACCCCCAGCTCCAGCCAGAAGCGCAGGATGTCCTTCACCTCCTCGCGGACCTTGGGGTTGGCCATGTTCAGGTCCGGCTGCTTTTTGGCGAAGAGGTGCAGATAGTACTCGTCCAGCCCCTCGTCATACTCCCAGGCCCCGCCCTCGAAGAGGCTGGTCCAGTTGTTGGGGGGGCGGCGCTTGCCCCGGACCTTCTTTCCGGGACGCCAGTAGTAATAGTCGTGATAGGGGTTGTCCTTCCCCTTTTTGCTCTCCAGGAACCAGGGGTGCTCGTCCGAGCTGTGGTTCACCACCAGGTCCATGAAGACCCGCAGGCCTCTCTCATGGGCTCCCGCCAGCACCTGCTTGAACAGCTCCAGATCGCCGTAATCCGGGTGGATGTTCTTATAGTCGGAGATGTCATAGCCGAAGTCCGCGTTGGGGGAGGGATAAAGCGGTGAAAACCAGATCGCGTCCACCCCCAGGCTCTTGATGTAATCCAGCTTGCCCAGCACGCCCCACAGATCGCCGATCCCGTCTCCGTTACCGTCGCAGAAGCTGCGGATCCAGATCTGATAGACCGCCATTTCCTTGTACCAGGGATTCTTGGCCATGGGTATTCCTCCCTTTTGATTCATGTTTTTTCCAGTTTACCACAGCCCCGTTTCTCGTGCAACCAAAAGCGGCAAAAGCGTCGACGGGATTCCAGAAAGTTTTCAAATGTTGACAAAACGGTAAAGATGTGTTATGGTAACCTCGTATACCGTGGATTACTATCCCCACGCCCTCGGGCGTTGAGATACAGGAGAGGGTATTGAGAACCATGAAACGCAAAGGATTATCAGCGCTGCTGGTGCTGCTGCTGGTGCTTTTGATACCGGTCTCAGCCTGCGCGGATGTGATCTATCCCGCGCCGGATGACTTTACCGTGGGCGTCGAGGTGAACCACCTGCTGGCCACCCTGGACCCCGGCGGCACGGTCTGGACCGATCTGGAGCTGCTGCCGGACGGGCTGCGCCTGGAGACCGAGGAGAGCGAACAGGGCGTCGACGTTTATCTGCGCGGCTTCCCCACCACCCCCGGCGTTTATGACCTGCTTTTCCGCTATAATGATACGGACAGTCTCTGCACCGTCACCATCCTGGCAGACGAAAGCCAGGAGCCCGTGCCGGTGGCCCTGTCTGTGGAAACGCTGCCCCTGATCACCGAATACACCGCCGGCGAGACGCTTGACGCCGATGGCCTCAGCCTGAAAGTGGAGCTGAGCGACAGCAGCGATTATGTGGTGACCGAAGGCTATGCGCTCGCCCCCACGCTGCTGGAGGAACCCGGCGTCCAGAGCATCACCGTCAGCTACGAGGGCCTGATGTGCTCCTTCGATGTGGACGTAGAACCTCTGCCGGAGCTGATCAAAAGTATTACCGTCCAGCGGCCTCCCGACAAAAGGATCTACCGCGTGGGAGAGGATCTGGACGCGTCGGGCCTCCTGATCCGGGTGTTTACCGAGAGCGGGACCCGGTCTGTATATGAGGATCTGTTGTGCTTTCCCGACAAACTGGACGAGCCGGGAGAGACGGAAATCACCGTCCTGTACAAGGACCAGAGCTGCGTCTTTACCGTCCAGGTCCTGGAGCTTGAGCGCCCCTCCGGCTTCCTCGGCTTCCGCCTTCCCGTTCAACTTACGAATCTTGTAGGAGAAGGGTTCTCCTCATACATCCATGAGCTCGGCAGCAGTTTCCTGTCGGCTCTCCTCTCCGCAGACTCCGTCGATAGATCCATTGTTTCGCCGGACTCGCTGCCCGACCTTCTGCCGGAACCTTCGCCTGAGCCTGTGGCCTTGACCGAGCCCGAGCCTGTGCCCGAGTCTATGCCGGAGCCCGAGTCTGTGTCCGAGTCCGCACCGGAGCCCGAGCCTGTGCCCGAGCCTTCGCCCAAGCCTCTTCCCGCGCCTGTCCCGATGCCCACGGCAAAGCCCACGGCCGAGTCCGCGTCCATGCCCGCAGCGGAGCCGACGCCCGAGCCCACACCCGAGCCCACGCCGGAGCCCACACCCGAGCCCACGCCGGAGCCGACGCCGGAGCCTACTCCAGAGCCTACGCCTGAGCCTACGCCGGAGCCGACGCCGGAGCCCACCCCCGAGCCGACGCCGGAACCTACGCCCGAGCCCAGCCTGGAGCCCACGCCCGAGCTGGAGCCTTCGGATCCGGCGATCGTCCCCCTGGACGGGGCGGATTCCCGGGAAGCCGAAGAGAAGCAGGTCCACTCCGGGAAAACGATCATTGCCATCGTTGTGATCGCTGCCCTGGCCGCCCTGGCTGTTCTGGGCGTCTACCTGTTCTTTGTCAACCGCAGCGGGAGAGAGTATTTCTCTGATTTGTTCAAGGAGCTTTTCCGCAAGAAACGCTGATACTACTCTTCGATAAGAGAGCTTGATAGAATTCCGAGGTGGATTTGCGTCAGGCGAAGCGGTAGCCGCAGAGCATAATGGATCTATATGATCAAGGCCGCCAACGATGCATGGCACAAATCCAGCCGGAAGGATTCAAGTGTTTCTATCGAAAAACAGCATAAGTGCCCTCAGCCGGAGCGGGCAGCCGTCCGCTCCGGTTTTTTTCTCCCGGGCGCGAAAAAAATGTTGACAGGCCCGGGACTTGTATGGTATTATCTCTTGGCTGAATGAGGAACCGGCCATGCGGGTGTAGTTCAATGGTAGAACACCAGCCTTCCAAGCTGGATACGTGGGTTCGATTCCCATCACCCGCTCCACATGAGCGGGTACAGCGCATATGCGCCAATAGCTCAGCAGGATAGAGCAACTGCCTTCTAAGCAGTAGGTCGGGGGTTCGAATCCCTCTTGGCGTGCCAACGCCAGAGGGTGGCAGCAGATTTGGCGCAGCACTTTGTCCACCCTCCCGGCGGAGAAACTGATATGGTGGGATTAGCTCAGTTGGTAGAGCACCGGATTGTGGTTCCGGGTGTCGTGGGTTCGAGCCCCATATCCCACCCCACAAGCAAGCAACAGGCCGGCAGTGCCGGCCTGTTTTAGCAGAAAGCCCCTGTTGGGGCGGCCTGTATATTGGGATGTAGTGTAATGGTAACACACCGGACTTTGACTCCGATATAGTGGGTTCGAGTCCCGCCATCCCAGCCACGCCCCAGTAGCTCAGTAGGCAGAGCACCTGCCTTTTAAGCAGGGTGTCCGGGGTTCGAATCCCCGCTGGAGCACCAAAAGCAAAGCAGACCGCCTTGTGCGGTCTGTTTTGCTTTTTATGGTCGTCAGAAGATTCGAACCCACGGACACCAAAACGCGAAGCGTTTTTTGAGCGAAGCGGATCAAGCGGCGAAGCAGGCCGCGCAGCGGCAGGCTTCACCGGGGTTCGAATCCCCGCTGGAGCACCAAGAAAACCCGGGAGGCCATCGGCCTTTCGGGTTTTCTTCTCTTCTCGGGGATTCGAAGGGAGCGGGAGTGAATGACATGCCGGTGGCATGTCAGAGCCGCGACCCGGCCCGCTCCGCAGAGCGGGCGAATCCCCGCTGGAGCACCAAAAGCAAAGCAGACCGCTTCGTGCGGTCTGTTTCGCTTTTCATGGTTGTCAGGTGATTCGAACCCACGGACACCAAAACGCGAAGCGTTTTTTGAGCGAAGCGGATCAGGTGGCGAAGCAGGCCACGCAGCGGCAGGCTTTGCCGGGGTTCGAATCCCCGCTGGAGCACCAAGAAAACCCGGGAGGCCTTCCGGGTTTTCTTCTCTCATAGGGGATTCGAGGGGAGCGGGAGTGAATGACATGCCGGTGGCATGTCAGAGCCGCGACCCGGCCCGCTCCGCAGAGCGGGCGAATCCCCGCTGGAGCACCGAAGTCGTTGGCGTAGGAAAGCGTCTCCCTGTATGATTTGAGCGGGCGATCTGCCCCCTATCTCCCCCGCTGCTTCGAGACATATTCCGTCGGCGTCATGCCCAGGGCCCTTCGGAAGCAGCGGTTGAAGTAGCTGGCGTCCGAAAAGCCGCAGGCATACGCGATCTCGGCGATCGTCCGCCCGTCCGCCGCCTTCAGCTCCTCCTGGGCCTTCTGGAGACGAAGCTCCCGCAGATACGCCATCGGTGTCGTATCGAGCGCGCTGCGGAACAGGCGAAGGCAGGCGCTGGTGCTGACGCTTGCGCTTGCGGCTATCTCCTCGATGCTCAGGGCTTCATCATAATTTTTCTCAATAAAGACCAGCGCCTTTTTGATCCGCTCCTCGTCTCTCTGAAATCTGCTCGAGAAGCGGAAAGCGTTTTCCGGATCCTCCATATGGCTCACCAGCAGCGAGAACGCCCTGCTCAGGCAGCCTCGGACCACCAGAGGGTAATCCTCGCTCTCATACCCGCCGCTTTGCCAGGCGGTCTCCGCCAGGCGCAGGATCTCCCTCTGCCACGAAACGGAGGCCGACAAACGGAGGAAGGGAAACCGTCGGTTTTCGAGTATGGGAGCCACATAGCGCTCCCAGATCAGATCCTCGTCCCGGGACAGGAGCTTCGGGCTGAAAACCAGCGCGTGCTGATGCCCGGCGGGCGTCTCCAACACGGCCCCGTGAAGGATCCCCTTGTTTGTAAAATAGCCGTCTCCGGCGCTTAAGACAAATTCGCTCCCCGCGATCCGCACCCGAACGCAGCCCTCTGTGAGGATGACGATCTCGAATTCATCATGCCAGTGATACGGAACGGATACCACCTTCAAATCATCGTCGAAAAACGCGATCGGGAAATTCTCCGTTCCGTAGGAGAGAAGCTCCCGCCCGGTCTCGTCTACGCTGTCCACAGAAAGAGAAAAAGCCATGTTGTCCCCCGTTTTGAAGAAATAATCCTATCGTTTGTGCAAAAGAAGGGGAAATAATCCTATACGAAAGGCAGCTTATACGATATAATCCTACTCGTCAAGAACAAAATCCGTTTGGTATGGGAGAACAGTGCAAATGGCTTCTTTCCTTCTGGCTGTCATCTATCTCATTTTCATCAGTCTCGGTCTGCCGGATTCCCTGCTGGGCTCCGGCTGGCCCACCATGCAGACGGTCTTCGGCGTCCCCTCCTCCTGGGCGGGCTATGTGTCGATGACCATCTCCTTCATGACCATCCTCTCCGCCCTGCTCAGCCCGGGAATGATCCGCCGCTTCCATACCAAGTGGATCGTGATCGTCTCCATCGCCCTGACGGTGCTGGGTCTCCTGGGCTTCTCGATCTGCGAGCGCTACTGGATGCTGTTCCTGTTCGCCGTCCCCTACGGGCTGGGCGCCGGCTCCATCGACGCCTCGGTCAACCACTACGTGGCGAACCACTATTCCTCCTCCGTCATGAACTTCCTGCACTGCTTCTATGGCGTAGGCGCAGTGATCAGCCCCGCCATCATGGCCCTGGCTCTGAAGCTCGCCCGGTGGAACGAGGGCTACCGCTGGACGGCTTATATCCAGACGGGCATCCTCCTGGTGGTCGTCCTCTCTCTCCCCCTGTGGAAGCGGAACGAGGCCGCGGACGAGGAGCGGCAGCGGGACAGCGCCGGGATCCCGGAAACGCTCAAGGTCCCGGGCGTGCTCCTGACGCTGATCGCCTTCTTTTCCTACTGTGCCGGCGAGGCCACCTGCTTTCTGTGGACGCCCAGCTACTTTGCGGGGACCAGGGAGGGGCTGAGCCGGGAGACCATCGCCGCCTTCGGATCGCTGATCTTCGGCGGTCTGATGCTGGGCCGGCTGATCTCCGGCTTTATCTCCAACAAGCTGGGGGACCGGCGCCTGATCCGCATCGGCATCGCCGTGGAGCTGCTCGGCATCCTGCTGGTTTTCATTCCGACAAAGGGCTTCCTGACTGCCGCCGTCGGCTTTGTGGTCATCGGGACGGGCATGGGCCCGGTGTATCCCGCCATCCAGCACATGGCGCCCACCAATTTCGGGGCCCGGTACAGCGCCGCGGTCATCGGCCTGCAGATGGCCTCCGCCTATATCGGCAGCACCTTCATGCCCATGGTTTTCGGGCATCTCCAGCAGGCCGTGGGGATCGGGATCATGCCGGCCTATCTGCTGCTCTTCGCCTTGATGAATATCGGCCTTCTGGAGCTGGCCTATCGAAGGCTGCCAGGGAAGGCAAAGGCGGGCGGCATCTGCAGATAACGGATTGTATCCCCGCATAAGCTGTGCTATAATATTGAATCATGGTATTTTCTGAAGAAAAACAGAGGAAAGACGCATGCATTCGATTTGGCTTTTGGTGGGGATCACCGCCCTGGCCGGCGTGGGCGGAACGGGCCTGGGCGGCGCGGTCGCCTGCATGTTCCGGAAGGATTCCGATAAAACCGTCAGCCTCCTGCTGTCCTTTGCCGCCGGGGTCATGACCGCGGTGGTCTGCTTCGATCTGCTGACGGAGGCGCTGCACCCCGATGGGAAGGCCGCCAATGTCTGGCTGGTGGCCTGCGGCGTGACTGCCGGCTTTGTGATCATCGCCCTGCTCAACGAGTGGATCGACAAGGCCACCAACCACGAGGTGGCGCATATCGACGAGAACCACCCCCAGACCGCGGACTCTCTGGAGGAGCTGACCCACGCCAACCATCTGCAGGAGCACCGGGAGGGCCGCCAGCCCCGCAGCGGACTGTTCCTGGCCGGGCTGGTGATGGCCGCGGCCATCGCGCTGCACAACGTGCCCGAGGGCATGGTCATCGGCGCCTCCTTTGCCAAGACTGTGGATCAGATCCTGACGAATCGGGGCGGCCTGGTGATGGCCGTGGTCATCGGCCTGCACAACATCCCGGAGGGGATGGCCGTGGCGGTTCCGCTGATCTCCGGCGGCATGAACAAATGGCACTCCGTGGGGGTGACGGCCCTGTCCGGCGCGCCCACCATCCTGGGGGCCCTGCTGGGCTTCCTCGTGGGCGCCATCAGTCCCACCGCTCTGGTGATCTCCCTGAGCTTCGCCTCCGGCGCCATGCTGTACGTGGTGTTCGGCGAGCTGCTGCCCGAGTCCATCCTGATGTGGAAGTCCAAGCTGCCGGCGGCCCTGGCGGTCCTGGGCATGCTGACCGGCCTGATCATCATCTATCTGTAGATCCTTCCGTCCTGTCCCCCCCATTTCCGTTCAGGCCGGTCCCGGCGTCGCCCGGGACCGGCCTCTGCCTTGTTGTCCCGGAAGGCGGGCATAAGCCGGCAGCGGCATGCGGCCGTTTTTGCGCAGAAAAATCCGGAGACGGGCTTGCCGTCTCCGGGATCGTTTTTCTGCTTGTTTTCCGGCGGGCTCACTGCTTGGCGCCCGGGTCCGGGTCCAGCTCGCCGATGCGGCTGGCGATATAGCCCTCCACCTCGTTCAGGTCCAGATCCAGGGCCACGGAGAGCTCCCCGTGCAGCATGTCCCTTGCGCGCTTCATGGTGGCCTCGGCGCGGCTGCTGCGGGTCTTGCGGCTGGCGATACGGCAGCGCAGGCCCTTGACGATAGCCACAAGCGCCTCACAGCTGTGCTGGCGGAAGAGGCCCTTGTAATAGGCGTCCACGTGGTTGAAGCGATTGTCATCACACACGGCGGGAGCGATGCCCGGCATGGCGTCGATGAGGGCCTCGGCCTCCTCCCGGCTCATCACCGGCCGCATATAGGCGCCGGAATCCACCGGCGCATAGTACGTGCCGGAGCCGATCAGCGGGATCAGATGATAATACAGCTTATCCCTGGGCGCGCCGGACATGGCCAGCGGCTCGATCTTTTCGACCGTACAGACGCCGTTTTCTCCGTATATGATTTTCTCCCCCACTTCAAACATGTAAAATTTCCCCAACATAAAATATCTATATGTATTTTACAATATATTTTTCCAGAAAACAACAAAAAATTTGAAGAATTCCATCTTTTTTTGCAATTTTACCTGGGATTCCCTGGAAGCTCACCCGAAAGCGGCAACGGGCGGGGAGACTGCCCGCTCCGGGGGAGGCAGGCATTTCAGGAAAAAACTGGGAGAAGCGCTCTCCCTCCCGCAGGGGGGCAGGCAGCCCGGGAACTTTGTCTTCTGCGCGTCCGGCGCAATTGCGGATTGTGTTTCGGCCCGGGCTCTGGTATAATGCTTTTGTTTAGGAACCGAAGCGCGTCACGCAGGAAGGATAAGACTGTGAAGATCTATCTCAGCGGGCATACATATAAATATGCGGTAGAGCAGATGCTGCTGACCCTGTTTCCCTCGGAGCGGCCGGAATACCCGGAGGGGAAGCCCCATGGGCCGCGGCTGGAGGTCTCTCTCCGCCGGGGCGGGACCTTCACCACCGCCGGCTGTCTGCTGGTCACGGAAGCGGGCAGCTTCCGGGGCCGGGCCGCCGTGCGCAGCGAGGCGCTGACCGATCCCCTCGTCACCGACCGGAAGTGCCAGCGTCTGGTGAAAAACGCCATGTACCGGGCGGCGCTGCGGGCCGGACGCCGCAAGCCCGTCTGGGGCGCCCTCACCGGCGTGCGGCCGGGAAAGCTCCTCTGCGGCTTTCTGCGGCAGGGCTGCGGTGAGCGGGAGGCGGCGGCGCGCTTCATGGAGGAGTTCGACGTGTCCCCGGAGCGCACGGCCCTGTGCCTGGACGCCGCCCGCCACACCATGCGCGCCGAGGCCAGCCTGGGCCCCGGGGACCTGTGCCTCTATGTGGGCATCCCCTTCTGCCCCACCCGCTGCGCCTACTGCAGCTTCGTGAGCCAGTCCGTGGAGAAGAGCATGAAGCTGATCCCGCCCTTTGTGGACGCTCTGGAGCAGGAGATCCGCTCCACCGCGGCCCAGGTCCGGGCGCTGGGGCTTCGGCCCGTGTCGATCTACTTCGGCGGCGGCACCCCCACCACCCTGTCTCCGGAGCAGCTGGAGCGGGTATGCTCCCTGCTGGAGGCGGAATTCGATCTCTCCGCCCTGCGGGAGTACACGGTGGAGGCCGGCCGGCCCGACACCATCACGGAGGAGAAGCTGCGGGTCCTGCGCCGGCACGGGGTGGACCGGGTCAGCGTGAACCCCCAGACCATGTCCGACGCGGTGCTGGAGACCATCGGCCGCCGGCACACGGCAAAGGATATCCTCTCGGCCCTGGAGAAGGTGCGCCGGGTGGGCGGCTTTTCCGTGAACATGGACCTGATCGCCGGTCTGCCCGGGGATGATCCGGCGGGCTTTTCCCGGACCCTGGACGCGGTGCTGGCCCTGGGGGCGGAAAACATCACGGTCCACACCCTGAGCCTGAAGAAGGGCAGCCGCATCACCCTGGAGGGGGCGCCCCTGCCCGGAGAGGCGGAGGTCTCCGCCATGCTGGACGAGGCGGCGGCGCGCCTGCGGGGCACGGGCTACGAGCCCTATTACCTCTACCGGCAGAAGTTCATGTCCGGCGGCTTTGAAAATGTGGGCTGGACCAAGCCGGGCTTCGCCAATCTCTACAACATCTGCATCATGGAGGAGCTGTGCAGCATTCTGGCCATGGGCGGCGGCGGCTCCACCAAGCTCATCGCCCCGGGGGACGGGCGCAACATCCGTCTGATGGCGCCGAAGTATCCGCTGGAGTACATCCAGAAGATCGGCGAAACCTGCGCAGACAAGGAAAAAATACAGCAATTCTACCGCAAGGAGGTTCTATAAATGAGCTATCAGCTGAGTGAGATCAACTATAAGACTGTCACCGACCCCAGGGGCTTCGTGCAGGAGTGCGACGCGGTCTATCATGCCAAGGTGGAGCAGGCGGCGCTGAAGATCCTGGAAAACCGGAAGCAGAGCCCCATCGTGCTGCTCTCCGGGCCCTCCGGCTCCGGCAAGACCACCACCGCCATGAAGATCGCCGAGGCGCTGGAGCAGCACGGCGTCCGCACCCACTATGTGGCCATGGACGACTATTTTCAGACCGTGGACCCGGCCACCAGCCCCCGCACCCCCGAGGGCGATATCGACTATGAGAGCCCCCTTTGCCTGGACATGGAGCTGCTGAACCGGCACTTCACCGAGCTGAGCGAGGGGAAGCGCATCTACGTGCCCAAATACGAGTTCTCCCGGAAAATGCGCATCCAGGAGCCCTCCAAGTCCATCAAGCTCAAGGGCGACGAGATCGTGATCTTCGAGGGCATCCACGCCCTGAACGACAGCATCACCGACCGGCACCCGGAGGCCTTCAAGCTCTACATCTCCGCCCGCAGCAACGTCCTTTTCCAGGGGCGCGAGGTCTTCAAGGCCACCTGGATCCGACTGGTGCGGCGCACCGTGCGGGACTATCTGTTCCGGGGCTCCGACCCGGCGGAGACCATGGGCATGTGGGCCAACGTCCGCCGGGGCGAAAAGCTGCACATCTCCCCCTACAAGGACAAGGCCAACTACCAGTTCGACACCAGCCTGCCCTATGAGCTGGCGGTGTACAACAAGACGGCCACCCAGCTCTTCCGCTCCGTGCCCGAGGGGGTGGAGCGCTTCGACGAGCTGCGGGCCGTGCTCCCCGCCCTGCAGCTTTTCGGCGACATTGCGGACGAGGACGTGTCCCCCGACTCCCTGGTGCGGGAGTTCATCGGCGGCGGCGTCTACGAGTACTGAGAAACGCACAGGGACGAAACCATGTTGCTTCGACACGGGGAGCTCTGCATCCGGAACGCGGAGCCGAGGGACGCCGCCCGGCTGGCGGCCTGGTGGAACGACGGGCGGGTCATGGCCCACGCCGGCTTCCCCCTGGGTCTGGGCGTCAGCGAAGAAGAGGTGGCAAAACAGCTCGCCTCCGGCCGCGAGGAGAGCGGGCGCGTCCTGCTCATCGCGTATCAGGATCGGCCCATCGGCGAGATGAACTACCGGAACCTGGGAGACGGGACCGCCGAGATCGGGATCAAGATCTGCGAGTCCGCTTTTCAGAACAGGGGCCTGGGCCGGGCGCTCCTGAGCCTGCTGATCCGGGCGCTGTTCGAGCGGGGCTATTCCCGGATCGTTCTGGATACGAACCTCAAAAACGTCAGAGCCCAGCATGTCTACGAGCTCCTGGGCTTTGAGAAGCTCCGGGTGAACGAGAATTCCTGGCGGGATCAGCTGGGCGAATCCCAGTCCTCCGTGGATTACGCGCTGACGCCGGATCGCTTCCGGGATCATGCACGATGATACAAAAACGGACTGCCTCGGCAGTCCGTTTTTTCTGTATTCCTTTATTCGATTTCCCGGTACATGGCGGGAGCGTCGGCCTTGTTGGCGGTCTCGCTGACCCGGGTGACCTCCACCTTCAGCGTCCGGTTGCCGAAGGCGATCTCGATAAGGTCCCCCTCTTTCACCTGGTAGCTGGCCTTGACCTGGCGGCCGTTGACGGAGACCCGCTCCCCGTCGCAGGCCTCGTTGGCCACGGTGCGGCGCTTGATGAGGCGAGAGACCTTCAGATACTTGTCCAATCGCATGTCTTTTCTCCTTTCCGGGGGAAACTGAAAACTGCGCAGCCTGTTTCCGGCTGCGCAGTTTTCTATCAGAAGCTTCCCTTACTTGGCAACGGCGTCCTTCAGAGCCTTGCCGACCTTGAAACCAGCGACGCGGGTCGCGGGGATCTCGATCTCTTCCTTGGTCTGGGGGTTGCGGCCAACGCGGGCGCCGCGCTCCTTGACTTCAAAAGCGCCAAAGCCAACCAGCTGGACCTTCTCGCCGGCGACCAGGGTCTCGGTAATGGCGTCAAAAGTGGCGTTGACAGCCTGCTCGCTTTCCTTCTTGGACAGGCCGGTCTTCTTGGCGACAGCAGTAACGAGTTCTGCCTTATTCATGTTTGTTTCCTCCTAAATAAATCTTTGGCACAAGGCCATTTTTTTCTTTTTCTGCCGGGCTTTCCAGCGATTCCAATTTACCATAAACACAAGCGTTTATCAAGTATTATTTCCGATTTTTGATGTTTTTTTCAGCGGAGATGGAGGATTTTTGCGATTTTTTCACCACCCGGGATCAGGTGCATGTCCTCCTTGGTGATGGAACGGGAGTAAATCGCCGCGATCGCGTAAACCGGCACCGCCGCCAGGATGGCGACGGCCAGGCTCAGGAGCGTCCCCAGGCCGCCGCGGCCGCCCAGGAATCGGGAGCAGAGCCCATACAGCGCCCAGGCTGCCAGGCCCATGAGGGCGCTGGAGAGCAGCGGTCCGCTGAAGACCCGGAGCAGGTTGGGGCGGTGGGGCAGGCTGCGGCAGATAAAGAAATAGCTCATCCCCGCCATGACCAGGTAACTGGCCAGGGTGCCCACAGGCGCGCCGTAGATGTTGATCTCGGGCCTTGCCACCAGGAACCAGTTGGTGACCACCTTCACCACGCCGCCGGTGATGAGGGAGACCATGGTGAGCTTCTCCTTGCCGGAGGCCTGGAGAATGGCGTTTTCCATCAGCAGGATGCACACGAAGAAGGAGGCGACGCCCATCACCACCAGCAGCGAGGGGCCGGCCGGATGGCTGCCGGGATAGAGGGTCCGCATGATGGGGGTCGACAGCACAGCCAGGCCCACGCCCATGGGAATGGAGATCAGGGCCGAGATGCGCATGGAGTCCTCGGAGACCGTCGCCGCCGTATTCCGGTCCACCCGGGCAATGGCCGCGGAGATGGCCGGCACGATGGAGATGGTCAGGGGCGTGATAAAGGCTGCGGGCAGATTGAACAGGTTCTGGGCCTTGCCGTAGACGCCGTAGAGGGTCTGGGCGTCCTCCTGCCGAAAGCCGGCTGCGCTCTGGAGCCGCTGCATGGTCAGGCCGGAGTCGGCCAGGTTCAGCAGGGCCAGCACGCAGGCGCCCAGGGCGATGGGGCCGCCGATGGAGAAGATCTTCTTCACGATGACGGGAGCCGAATCCACCGCATCGTCGTCCTCCGGCTCATAATCGGGATCGTATATTCCTGCGGTGAAGGGCGCGGCCAGAACGTCATAATGCCGGCGCTTATAGATCACCATGTACAGCAGCGACACCGCGGTGCCCACGGAGACGCCCAGGATCGCGCCGGCGGAGCCCATGGACAGGCTGTAGGTCTCCGGCGTCTCCCCGCCCTTCTCCGCTTCCCCTCGGGGCTCCTCTCCGGGCGGCAGGGTCTGGGTGATTTCCTGCCGGTCCCGCCCCCCGGCGGGCAGCGGTGCCGCGTCCTGTCCCGGTTGGCAGGCGCGCAGCACCAGCACCGTGATGACCAGGCCGGCGGCCACTTTGAAGAGTACCTCCAGCACCTCGTCCACGGTAGTGGGGAGCATGTTACCGTTGCCCTGGCAATAGCCCCGGTAGGCCGAGACCATGCACACCAGCAGGATCGCCGGGGCCATGGCCCGCACGCCCCGCCAGGCGGGGGGATTGTGCAGGATCTTCTCCGCCAGCACATGGGGCAGGAAGAACATAACGGCGGCGAATACCAGGCCCAGCACCGTAAAGGTAGCCAGGGCCACCCGGAAGAGCTTCTGCTCCTGCTTGGCCCGGCCGTTGGCGTCCGCCTCCGCCACCAGGCGGCTCAGCGCCACGGGCAGGCCGGCGGTGGCCAGGGTAAAGAAGATGAAATAGATGTTGTAGGCGCTGGTGAACATGGAATAACCCCGGTCTCCCAGCAGGTTCCCCAGGGGGATCTTGTAGAAGAAGCCCAGGATCTTCATGATGATGACGCCGACGGTGAGGATCGCCGCGCCGTGCAGATAGTTCTGGCCCTTCTGCTTCCCGCTCGCCGCTTTCTCGGGATGCGCCATGTGTTTTGCCACGTGCTTTGCCATACGCCGCCTCCGGGTAGAAATGCTCAAGTGCTCTATACTATACGCTCTAAATGTTACAAAATCAAGGGAAAGCTTGTTTTTCTCCGTCGCTGCGGTCCCGCGCGCTCTCGTTTCTCCCCGGACGGCGCATCGCAAAACGGCTCCCGGGAGGAGCCGTTTTGGAAGGCCGCCCGATGGATCAGCCGCGGAGTTCCCTCTTTTTCTTTTCGTACTCCTCCTTGGTCATGATGCCGGCGTCCAGCAGCTGCTTGTAATTGAGCAGCTGCGACTCGGCGCGGGCATTCCAGTCGAGCGCATAGTCCCCGCTGCGCTCGTAGCCCAAGCCGGCAGAACGCGTCTCCGGATACAGCGCGGAAGATCCGTCCTTCTGGCTCTGTTCCGCAGCCCATCGCCCCGCCAGGTACACGCCGGCTATCTCAAGGAGGACGGGCAGGAACAACCGAAGGAAAAACCTGAGCGGAAGCCTGGAGAGATCCGGGAACCACGTGTGGATCCATCTGGGGATCAGATACGCTGCGACGAGGAGCGCGGGCAGGAAATAGAGCTTTCGTGCTGTGTGCTTCCGGTCGTCGCTGGGATCAGAGGGCAGCAGGAGCAGGGCCAGTCCCAGCCAGCCCAGGATGTAGGCGGCACGCAGAAGCATGTACAGGTCCCAGGCTCCATGGTACTGCAGAATGACCGCAAGATCCGTCACGGCGATCAGCGCAGAGAGGATGGCGGCGGCATAGGAGCGCAGATCCCGCATCAGCAGGACGCCCAGAGCGATCGGCAGCGCAAAGCTGAGAATAGTCGTGAATTGGCTGAAATACGCCTGCAGGAACCTTTCCAACTCGTGAACCCTGATCGCGCTGTAGAGCACGGAGAGCTTCGGCAGGACGACCATGCCGATGAGGCAGAGGCCCGCCAGTTTCCCAGTTCTTTTCTTATCCTTTTGCAGAGCTTTTCCCTCTTTCCAGATATTTTCCCCGCGGAATACGGCGCTGTCCGTTCCGTCCCGCTCTCAAGGCAAAAGAGCCCCGGGCAAGGCGCCCGCTCAGGGCGCGCCGCGGCCCGGGACGCCGAACTGCCGGTTGAGGTCCGGGTCGGGCAGAATCTCGATTTCCATAAGCTCCCGGGTCAGGCCGTGCTTGTAGAGGCTCGCGGCCAGACGGTCTCCGAGATAGACGGCCTGGGGCCAGTTGTCACCCTCGCCGAAGTCCAGCACCCGGACCGTGACGGCGTTCTCCCCTCTTTCCTGGGCGGCCAGCACCTGCTCCACCAGGGCTTCATCCAGGGCGGTGCAGAGCTCCGGCGGGGCCAGTATGTCATTGGAGTCCCGGAAGCACCGGCTCCGGCTGTCGGTGGCGCTGAAGAGGACCAGGAGCAGCAGCGGCAGGACGAGAGAGAGCCGCGCAAAGCGCCGCAGCAGCAGGCCCAGGGCCAATACCGTCAGGGCGAGGAGCGCGAAGCAGGGGCCGAACATCACGTCGCTGCGCCTGGAATACGCGGGATCCACCTTCCCGCAGAGCAGGATCTCGAACAGCAGCGTCAGCAGGCCCATCAGCAGCAGCGGCAGCAGCAGGGAGCCGAAGGGGCCCCGCTCCTCCCGGGAGAAGACCCGCAGGAGCAGCGCCGCCAGCAGGGCCGCCAGCACCGCCCCGCAAAGCAGCAGGACCAGCAGGAAGACGTCGCCGAAGAAGGCGCCCGCCTGCCGGAAGCTCTCGCCCAGAGCCGCGGCATAGGGCTGCGCGGAGGCCGCCGCTCCTCTTCCGCCCCGGCTCTCGAACCAGGCGCTCAGCAGCCAGAGGAGCAGCAGCGCCAGAGAGAAGCTCTGCTCCATCCAGAAATCCCGGCCCAGCCGTCGTTGCCGCAGGGCCCGCAGCAGGGCCGCCAGCAGGTCCAGACCGCACCAGCAGGCCAGGATGGCGCTCTCGAACAGGTTGGAGAAAACCGCGAGATAGGCCGCCAACAGCAGCAGGCTCTTGGAGGCCGTCTCTCCCTTTTCCCAGAAGCGCCGGTGCAGGCCGGTGCGGGCCAGGGTCATGACCAGGCTGCAGTTCAGCAGGCCCGGGATCACGTAGTAATAGACGCAGGTCACGTCCTTGGCCCAGAAGAGATAGCTGTTCCCGGCAGCCTGCGTGCGGAAGATCGTGAAATGCAGCAGCAGGAACAGCAGGGACAGCCCCGCCGCTCTGCCCGGTCCCAGGTGCAGGCAATCCGTCAGCAGGCGGAAAAAGGCGTAGATATAGGAGGTGATGAAGAGGCTCAGCACCAGGCCGTTCATAGCCGTGATGGAGGGGATATAGCCCAGGGGCTTGAAGAGCATCACGCCCAATCCCGATGCGTAGGGCATCAGGATCTCCGGCAGGATACGGGCCGGGTTCCAGAACTTGGTGTTGGGCAGGGCCATACGGGACTGGGAGATATAGGTCCAGTCGTCCGCGTCCAGGATGACCAGGGGGTGGGCTTTTTCAAAGAAGAACAGCATGGCCAGCAGGACGGCAAAACTCAGCGCCAGGCCCGCCAGATTTCTCTTTCTGTCTTTCATCTTTCTTCCTTCTTTATTCCATATGCGTGAGACGACGGCACAGTCGGGAGGGAATGTCGCCGCTTCCCCCCGCAGGAGCCGGCAGCGGGGACAGTCGGCGCAAAAGGCTCTTCGCTTTTTCATGGTTCCGGCTTCTCTTCCCTTTTGTCTCTCCGCTTTCTTTTTCTTCTTTCCTTATCCTATTGTTTTTTCCGCCGATTGTCAATAACGATGATCCGAGGGCGAAGCGCCCCAAAGCCTTTGGCGAGCCGCAATACCGCTGCGCCGGAGCACGATGGGCTCTCCCGGATTTGCCCCCGATTCCTGTTGCCTGCGCCCGGGAAATCTGCTATACTGGAGAAGGAAACAGCGGGGCCTCCCCGCGGATCGAAGGAGGATGCAGGATGAACTGGATCAATGACGAGCGGTTTCAGGAGCAGATGCAAAACGAAGTGGAGCCCTATCTGGCCGCCAGGCGGCAGGTGGGTCTGGACGAGAGGGTCCAGGGCGAGCCCGTCTATTTCGAGCACTATCAGGCCGATGCGCCCAAGGGCGTCATCGTGATCAGCCACGGCTTTACCGAGTCCGTCGCCAAGTTTGCCGAGAGCATCTATTACATGCTCCAGGCCGGATACGAGGTCTGGGGCCTGGATCACCGGGGCCACGGCCGCTCCTTCCGTTCAAATGACAATCCCTATGTGGTGGATGTGGACCGTTTTGAAGACTATGTGGAGGATCTGCGGCACCTGACGGAGAAGCGGATCAAGCCCGTGTCCGGGGATCTGCCGCTTTACCTCTTCTGCCACTCCATGGGCGGCTGCATCGGCGCCTGGACCATCGAGCAGTATCCGGAGCTGTTCCAGAAGGCCGTGCTCTCCTCCCCCATGCTGGGGCTGAGCTTCGGCAAGATCCCGGTGCCGCTGGCCTATCTCGTTGCCACTTTGAAAGGCATGGGCGAAAAGGGCAAGGAGCCCCTCTCGCCGGTAACGGAGTTCGCCAGGGAGAGCTATGAGCAGAGCGCCTCCAACTCCGAGCCCCGTTTCCGCTGGTACTATGAGCAGAAGCTCGCCAGCGTCAAGCTGCAGACCTGCGCGGCCTCCACCCGCTGGGGCCGGGAGGCCATCCGGGCCACCCGCCATGTGACTTCTTCCAAGCAGATCGCCCGGATCCGGATCCCGGTGCTGCTGTTCCAGGCAGAGAAGGACGTCTATGTCCGCAACGACGCACAGGACGCTTTTGCGGAGAAGGCGGCGACCTGTGAGCTGGTAAAGCTGCCGGGCCTGCGGCACGAGCTGTACATGAACGGAGGCGAGGGCCTGCGGGAATACTGGGAAAAGATCTTCGCCTTTTATGAAAAGTAGAAAGGAGCTGCCGCATGAAAAATGAAAAGCTGAAAACCGCGTCCGTCGTCGGGATGTGCGCGCTGTTCCTGCTCTCCTGCGTTCTGGAGACCGCCGCGGCCTTCAAGCGCGCCGGCATCAAGCCGGGAGAGGGCAAGAAGAACGGGAAATAACATGAACAGGGATCCCCGGGACAAGCCCGGGGATCCCTGTCAAGCTGTCGACAAAGTGTCGACAGCTTGACAGCAAAAATGGAAACTTCCGAAAAAGTTTCCATTTTTGCAAGATTGAACGTGAAGGGGGGCATACCCTCCCCCCTTCACAATCCCCCCATGCGTGTCCAAGCCTTGCTGCAGAAGTTTGTCTACAGTCTGACAGGGATCCCCGGGACAAGCCCGGGGATCCCTGTTTTTCCGGTTATGAAAACGGTTTATTCGGTAATGGAGATGGGATAGATCTCGTACACGCCGTCCGAATCTCTCTGGGCGTACACGCAGCCGTTTGCGCAGTCGATATCGGCGTAGATCTGCGGCAGCAGCTCCTGGCCGTCCACCAGGCTGTAAAGCCCCTCAAGGCCTTCCTCATTCGTCACCTTGAAAAGCAGATCCCCCAGACTATCGATGGAACCTTCCATCTTCCGGTAGCTTCCCTCTCCGAGGAGGAAAACCTCGTCCTCGTCGGAGTTCAAGGAGAACAGCTCGCTATCGATCTCCTCCTGCAGCTCCGCCATGCTCCCGTCCGGATAGAGGAGGGCAAAGCTGCCGTCCTTATACTCGATCGAAAGGAAGCCGTGGTCGAGCTCGCGCACCCAGTCGACCTGGTCGGAGAAGTCCAGGATCGTCTCTCCGGTCAGCGTGAGCACGGCATAGTTGTCGTCCGCATCGGGCCCGTACAGGAAATTGCCGTATTCTTCCGGGTCAAGGTCGAAAACCAGCTCGCTGACTGCTTCCCCGGCGGCATTGATCAGCCGGAAGCCGTCGTCCTCGCCCTTGCTCGCAAAGAGCTTCCCGTCGGCATAGACCGAATCGGGGTTGAACTCCAGTTCGCACAGCTCGTTCAGATTCTCGTCCTGGAGAGACAGGCGTCCGTCCTCGGTATAGATCACGAAGAAGCGGCCGACCGGATACTCTTCCACCGTAGCCACCTGGCTGCCGTCCGGGCGATAGAGCTCATTCATCTCCTCCCAGGATCCTCTGACCAGCAGGATGTTGTCTCCGAGGAAGAGGAAGTCGTCCCTGACAAGGTCGATCCGAAGTCCTTCCACGAAGCGCCCCTCCTGCTTGTCATAGACCTGGGAATAGCCGGCGTACATCGTTTTTTCGCCGTCAGCATCCGTGGAATAGAGGAAGCAGTCTTCTTCCTTTTTCACCTCTTCGCCGGCAAAGGAAACCTCCAGGTAACGGTCATTGACGGAGGAGGGCTCAATAATGGCGGCGTTCTCGATCAGGACCGTCCCGTCTGCCTTGAACAGGCTCAGGGGATTCGGCTCCTGGGAGCGGTCATAGCCCACCAGATACGCCTCGTCGCCGACGAGCGTATTGAGAGAGTCGAAGGTCCGGCCCAGCTTGTTTTCTCCGAGGGTGTCCAGAACGGCCCATTTGTCGTCTTCGCTGGCAACCAGCATGCCTGACCAGGTCTGAACGTAGTTCCGATCCAGCTCCCCGATCTTCTCCCCAAGGCTGACCTTCAGACTCGTCTGCGCAAAGGCGAAGGTGCTCGCGCTCAGGATCAGGGCCAGCGTCAGCAGGACGCTGATAAGGAAACGCAGTTTTTTCATGTTTTTCTCCTTCCGCAGGGTCGTCGCCCGGTCGGGTCTGTCCGGCCGATACCGCGCCCCGCAGTTTATTCTGAGATCCTGAAAAAATGGTAGCACAATTCGACAAGGATTACAAGCGGTTTTTCTTCTTTGGCAGGCACAAAAGGCCTCCGCCCCGGCGGTGAAGCTGCCGTCCGCCCGCTGCTGTGCCGGGATCCTGCCAAAACGGATGCGTCGGACAAGCGCTTCGGAAAAGGCGGGATCCTCTTGGGACCGGGATCGTCCCCCTGTCCCGCATATGTGCCTCAGGGAGGACAGATCAGTCGAAGCTCGATGTGCTCATTCGCCTCGTCATTTTCAAGGTCTCGCATGATCAGGTATTCCAAACCAAGGTCCAGCGGATCCTCCGGATCGATCGGGCTGAGGGCGAGTATCGCCGTGTCAAGCTGGCCCGGCTTGAGCAGGCCGGAGGGCAGCTTGTCCTCGTTCCCGGTCAGATATTTCCGGATTTCCAGCGGCGGCTGATAGCTTCTGAGGACCAGGGCGCCTCCTCTCGACACGCCCCTTGTTTTGAAATCCATATGGTAGAGGTACGCGTTTTCCTCTCCCCGGTTCTCGACGGTAAAGTAGACCTGCGCCAGCACGCCGCGGTACTCGATCCTGTCCAGGGTCAGGACGAGGCCGCCGTTTTCCGTGCGCAGCCCCGGTTCCCTTGCGCTCACGAGGGCCGCGGAGATCTCGAAGCGCGTCTGCTTGTTGGGTTCCGCGCCGCAGACGCGCAGGATCGGGTAGTTCCCCTTTCCGTTTTTCTGTTCTCCGGAGATCAATCCGTCGATCTCATACTGGCCGGAGGGGATCGGCTCTTCGGAGATCACGGCATAGTACCGTTCCCTGCGGAGGTCCTTGACCGGGAAATACCAGTAATAGCCTTTCCTTTTCTGCTGTTCTTTCGCTGAGATCCTGCAAATAATCCGGACATGCTCTCCCTTGTGCCTTTCGCCCATTCCCTCTTGAAAGACCCTGTCCTTCTCGCTCTCAAAAACCTCGTCCGTCATATAGATCCCGGAATCCTGAACGGCTTGATTGAGGTGGATCCCGGAGTCCTTTTCGATGGTGTACTTGATGGCAGTATACAGAAGACACACAGCCAGCAGAACGATGATGCTGACCCAGCTGCTCTGCTTTCTCTCGGCTTTCATCCGGAACTGCTCCTTTCGTCTCAAAACCGCGGAAAGCTCTGCGGAATTCCCTGTTCCTTCTCTCCGTCCCGACACAGGGTCGTCAAGGCTTCCCGGTATTTCTGACGTTTTCCTCCGGATAAGGTTCCGTCCGGGCTTCGGCGCAGAGCCCGCTATCCCAGCCTCGACAGTCTGTTGGAGCAGCGCGTGGGTTTTCCCGAACAGCCGGCTTATCTGCAGCGAAGCGCGCATAGGATCGTCCGTATACGCTGCAAAAAGATCCCCGAGGCGGCGCCCCGGGGATCCCTGTGTTGATGCGGTTTTCCCTCAGCCCTTGACGATATTCCCGCAAACTTCCCTCGCCATGATCCGCAGTATAAGAAGGGAGCGTTCAATCTGACTGAATTAGCGAGGCTGTGTAATGTCAGCAGGACCACAGCGTATAAGTATATCGGACTGTTGGAGAGATGAAAAGGCAGGGAGTGTTTTGCTCCCTGCCTTGTTCTCATTTAGGCAATTTCGGAATTGAGTGTCTCATTGCAATAATATATGTTGATAATATCAAATGTATTTTCGGAGAAGGATAAAACAAGCGTTTCGCATTCATCATCTTCGCAATCGTGGTGATATGCAGTTCCTCTGCCTGTTGCTGCTTGTCCCCATTTGAAGTTGTTGTAGCAATTTGAGCACATTCCTGTTCTTGCGATACTCCTTGTATTCGAACTATCTGTAAATGTTCTTCCACAGGATTTACATCTTCTTGAATTACTTGACCCACTACTCCCGCTTCCGCTTCCTGTGCAGGAAGCAATTAAAGCAATTAATACGATTACGGCAATAAAAACTACAAAGCCTTTTTTCATTTCCCCATACCTCTCTTTCATTTTTATTCTCACCACGCATTTTTCGGGAAAATAAAAAGTGCGCAGCCCCAAATGAGACTGCGCACGAAAAACGCAGAGCCTCATTTGTCGCTACACAAATCTCCGATACCTATAAAAGGATGGGGAAAGAGGATGCGTTTTTACCGAAAGGTAAAAACCCACCCAGATATAGGTATCACATATTAGATTTGTGTAGCATAGATATTGTATCACAGCGTCAAGCAAAAAACAATCGTTTTTCCTCTTGGAAAACATAAAAAGATGATGGAGAGATGTGCGTTTTCTCTCCATCATCTTCAAAGATGTTCGATAGATGTTCCGAGATGTTCAAAGATGTGCGAGGACGCCTGTATTTCTTGCCGAATGTGTGATAATATGGAACGCGCGGGCGACCACAAGGGCGAAGCGAAGCGGAGGGCGCCCCTACGCAGAAAAGGGGGTCGTGCCATGGATCTGCCCAAACGAAAACAAATCCGCCTGCCGGATTATGATTACTCCGCCCCGGGCGCCTATTTCGTCACCATATGCACACGAGACCGGCGGTGCATTCTGTCGGACGTCACCGTAGGGGCGGCTATCAGCCGCCCGCCAGAATTGCATCTCACCGCTTATGGAGAAATCGTTGATTCCGCTATAAAAAGCATTCCTGCTATCTATCCAGCGGTTTTCATTGATAATTATGTCATCATGCCTAATCATGTCCACCTGATTCTCCGTATCAATACGGATAACGACGGGCGGCAGATTGCCGCCCCTACGCTTATTTCCGTTATTGGGCAAATGAAACGGTGGGCATCGATGCGGGCCGGATCGGCTCTTTGGCAAAAATCCTATCACGAGCATGTGATCCGAAACAAGAAAGATTATCAGGAGATTTGGGAATATATCGTCAACAATCCCGCACGTTGGGTCAAAGATCGGTACTATATCGAAGGCGAACATAGCACAGAGGAAAAGAGCATAGACTGAAAGGCACGGTTCTCCCGAGCGTGTAAACGGGAAACCGTGCCTTTTCATGGACAGCATAAAAATACCTCTTTCTGCTCCAAAAGAAGAACAGAAAGAGGTATGAAAGACTTTTTGCCTTTTTTGACAGTTTTCGTACCAAGTGAAGTCTTTCAACCCAATCCACCA